>NZ_JBFUHO010000009.1:0-164534 GCF_056402355.1 Variovorax sp. P4_B11 | reverse complement strand
TACACGCGCGCCGGCACGCGCGTGTGCAGCAGCGTTGCATCGCGGCAGTCGCGCACGGTCAGGCCTGCCTGGTTCTTCTCCCGGTAGGGGATGAAGAGCTTGCGCTCCTGCAGTTCGATCAGCCGCGGCGACATGCGGGCCTGGCGGGTGATCGCGAAGCCCAGGGGCTCCAGGTGCTCGATGAAGTTGGGTAACTGGTCGTAACCCAGCCGCTCATCGTAGGGCCCGGTGTGGGGGAAGCGGATGGTATCGCTGGGCCCGGCGCCGACGCTGAAGCGGGCACCGCTGGCGAGGTCGCGCCACAGGGCCGATTGCAGCCGGGAAGTCTTCAATTCGTCCAGCGTGAATGCGGCAAGCGCACCCACGACGGCGAGCCCAGCGCCGACCCAGAAAGCCCTCTTGAACCATGTCATGCTCTGCCTCGCACACAGCCCGCACCGTGGGTTCGTCAATGGCGATGATGCGCTTGCCACAGCCACTTGGCTTGTGCTCGACGGTCTTCAATGTCGCAAAAAGTTCTATGTGAAGCACGACCCAGGCGCACGTCGAAGGCGAGCAGGGGAGTGCGGCGAAAGTCGTCACGATCGGCGTAGCCGATCGCGATGCGACGACGCCTTGGGCAGCAGCCCAAGCTTCCTTCACTGGCGCGCTCAGGTCCGACGACCCGCGCGTTGGATGAGCCGGGAAACAGTAGCCGCCCTGCTGCGGGGTCGCAGGTTGAGTTTGTCGCGAACCCCGCGGACACCGCTGACGCTGCGCACCGTTTCCTCGACGATCGCGCGATGAAAATCCCACTCGACCTCGCCGCGCAGCGTGACGAAACCGTCTTCGACGTCGAGCAACAGGTCCTCCACAGGTACAACACCGTTCCACCGCAGGCGTTGCACGGTTGCCAGCGCGATCTGGAGATCCGAACGCGGGTGCCTCGTCTCGGGCATCACATCCAACGCGAGGACCAGCGCACGCACACCCTTGACCGCATGGGCGGCGCGATCGACCGCCAGCCTTTTCGCCCAGCTCTCCACACGGCCGGCCAGCATCGCCACGCCATCGGAGACATCCACCTCGAGATCGACGTCTTGCGTGCCAGCGTCGCGCCCGAGTGCAACGAGGATCTGACCACGTAACGCTTGGTCGGCGAGGGTGACCTTCGTTTCCATGTCCTGCATTCCTCATCGTTCAGAAGGGCGCGCGACAGCGCCGAAAAGGGAAGCCTACTTCGAGAGTGACGCGCACGAATTGATCGGGCGCAAACCTTCTTGTCGTCAACTCAGGATCGATTTCTCGACTTGTCCATCAAGGATCGTTCACTCCCGAGGGCGACTTGAAACCATGGAACCACTCGTTGAGGTCGCACGTCGCGGCCACGAAGTCCTCTCAGCGTGCATGCTCAGCACCAGAACGCGTACATCGGAGAACTCAGCCTCGATGCGCAGCATCAGCTCAAGCCCGTTCATCCCCGGCAGGGAAAGGTCGACCAGTGCCAGGGCGAACTCACCCTCTTGCAGCACCTCGAGCGCCTGAATACCCGTCTCCGCTTCGGTCAAGGCCCAGCTGCTCGCGTTGAGCGACCTCTATACAGAGGTCACTCAAGCTCGCGCACTCTAGAGCCCCTGCTCGCCTGTGGCGCGGATATCCACGCGGCGGTTCGGCTCAAAGCAGGCAATGAGCGCAGTGCGGGTCTTGGCCTTGCCCTGAGCCCTGCAATCGGCTTCGGTGATCTTGAGCTCCGCCGGGCCGCGGCCTTCAGTCTGGATGATGTTGGCCGGCACACCTTGGCTTACCAGGTAGTCGCGCACGGAGTTGGCCCTTGCCACGGACAGGCGATTGTTGAACTCGAGGCTGCCGATCGGGTCGGTGTGCCCGACGATGGAAATCGCGCGCAGCCGGATGCCCGAGGATTTGAGCTCCGCGAGCGTGTTGTCGATGCGGGTGCGGCCGGCAGGCGTCAAATCCGACTTGGCGAACGCGAACGTGCCGTCGGCCTTGAGTTCAAAGTTGCGCGCTGCCGGCGGCGGCGGCGGTGGGGGCGGTGGCATTGCCGCAGGCGGGGGCGCAGGCGGGGCCGCCTGCGCCACGCGCGGGGCGGGCCCGAAGGGGATCTGCAGGCCCACCGAGAACAGCCAGTCATTCATTTGCCCCCGCCGGTTGTCAAGCCTGGCGACGTTGGCGTTGTCTACATAGCGGTAGCGTGCGTCGGCCACCAGGCGGCCCCAGGAGGAGAACGGCCAGACGATGCCGAGGCCCGCGTTGGCCATGAAACTCGTGCTGCTGTCGCTGCCGATAAACGTCTCCACCTTGTTGTCGATGGCGCCGATGCCGCCCACGAGATAGGGGTGCACGCTGTTCGACTGCCAGCGGTTTATCCCCTCGCGGCCCAGGAAGAACCACTGTGCGTCGAGCGTGCCGCTCCAGTTCTTGTATTTGTCATTCCTGCCAAAGACGCCAAAGCTGCTGACTTTGCCATCGAGTTCCTCGTACTGGCCGCGCAACTCGATGTTCCAATTGGGGCTTATGGGCTTGCCAATGGACACTCCTCCGCCCCAACCGTTGTCGGCGTTGCGGTCACCGTCCGGATGGATGTATGCGCCGAATGGCGTGATGTACCAGCGGTCGTCGAAGTACCGATCCGCTGTGTAAGTGGTCTGCGCAAGGCAGGCACCGTACGGGAAGGCGAGCGCGCAGCAAGCTGCGAAGGTGCGTCGGTCTAACATGAAAGCCTCCTGACGTGGTAGGAAGGCCAGTGTTGGGAGAGCTTCAGTCGAAGCAAATAAGCCGAATGATAGATGGGCAAGCCGGAAAATCGGCGTATACGCAACTGGACTTGACAGGACTGGATTGGACTGGACTTGACCAGGACTTGACCAGGACTTGACGCTATTCCACGGACGGATTGGGACTTGATTCTCAAGTCAAATCACTCTTCCACAGGGGGATCAGGTGTTTGCGATATCAGGTGAACTTCAAAGCCAAATGCGTCACTCTCCCCGTTGACGCATGGCACTTTTGGTTTCAAATCTTCAGCGCTCAAGCTGCGTAAGTTGCGCGTCGGCAACGTCGAACGATTCAATTTTGAAAGCTAAGGACTTGCCGCACTCTTGTCCGGGATCAACCGCTGGCCTACGCGGCCCAAGTTTCACGCCCTGACGCGAGCCCGGTGCGGCGCGTTACTCATTGGAGCACCCTGCAGTTGCCGAACTCGCAACGGATCGCGATCGAGTGGCCGTTGCTGCAGGGCACGCTGTAGGTCTCGAAGCCGGGGCCCTTGGCACTGAGGCTTGCCAAGGGCTGGGCGGCGCAGGCTCGGTTCTTGGCGAGCTTCTCGGCGTTGTAGGTGTCCCGGCCGGTGGGCCTAGATGCAGGCATGTGTGCGACCGGTACAGCTTGCGCTTGCGCTTGCGTGGGCGCGGCGCCGGCCACAGCTTGCGGGCCGTACTCGGCCTCCGGCATGTTCGGTGCTGCGCATCCTGCAAGCAGTGCGATCGCGGTAAATGAACAAATGATCATCCGCATCGTCTACTCCTCGTTGCTAGGACGCACGGGAAGGCGATCAACCGATGGCCGACTCGCCGCGGCGTCTTCGGTGGGCCAGCGCGATTGGCGCAGCACGCTGCGCCGATGGCACGCCTGTCAGTCCAGTTTCGAGATCTTGGAGCCTTGCAGGCTGACGTCCGCCATCAGCCCGCTGTTGGTCGTCACATAGGCAACCACTGGCGCCTGCGTTGTCATGGTGCTCACGCCCGTGTCCGCGCCCGTCTTCATGACCGCCACGGATGCATCGACTCCCGCCGTCCATCCCTTGCTCGCGCGGAATTTGTCGAGAGCGTCCTGGGTCATGAACATCAGGATCACGGACTTGGACTGCGCGCCTGCTGTCAGTCCGATCGAGGCGGAGGCCATCTTGTAGTAGTCCACAGTGCGATTGGCCATGCGCAAGCTGCCCTCGCCGTATTCGCCACCGACGATGAGGCCACCCGCCGCTACGGCGGGAAACACCAGCACGCCCTGAGCCTTCTGGGCCAGTTCGCGCGAGCCCGGAGCCTGGGTGTGCAGGCGAGTCAGGGCAGTATCTACCCTGGCGTCGATGTCCCGCCGTTTGGCGGCTTCCTCCTGCGGTGATTTGGACGCACAGCCGGCTGCCAGAGTGACCGCGACTCCCGCGGCTACGGTTAGGAAGGCTCGACGAGACATCATTGGCTCCTCATTGATCCGGAAAAGCAAGTTTCGTCCCGCCGACAAGAACAGGCAAGTCCGCATGTCCGCTCTCGCGACCAGCATGCTGGATTTCTCCACCGGCTTGACCTCGGAACACCGAAGCTCCAGCGCACCCGGACGTCTCAACCTGCTGAATCTGCCAGGCCCCTCTCGGCTCGCGCCTTCACCACTGCTGCAAGATCGCCATTGGCGCCGCATCGAGCGCCTCCTGTGCCCGAACCAATTCTCATTCGCCCGGCCGCAGAAGGCGACTTCGTTGCCTGGATGCCTCTGTGGGACGGCTACAACTCGTTCTACGGCCGCCCGAGGTCCCAAGAAAATCGCGAAGAAGCCAGTTGCCGTCGCCTGAACCTTCTCGCCTCATTTCGATCGCCTATGCACGATCGAAAATCGACACGCGATCCGCGACAATGCTCGTTTTGCCCCTGACCATCGTGAAAACCAAGCATCTTTCCACCCTCTCCGTCGTCTTCGCAATCGCCGCGGGGGCCCTTGGACCGTACTCGGCGTCCTACGCGGCCTCGAACCATGCCGCCAAGCCCGCAGCCCACAAGAAGCCCGCGGCTGGCGCGCCTGCCTCGGCGCCAGTCGCAGCACCGGCCGCTGTTGCCGGCGGCCCGCCGGTGCTGCCCGCCAAGGCATGGCTGCTGATGGACTTCGACTCCGGCGAGGTGCTCGCCTCGGAGAACCCCGATGAAGCGCTGCCGCCGGCGTCACTGACCAAGATGATGACCAGCTTCCTGATCGAGCAGGCACTTCGCTCGGGCAAGCTCAAGAAGGACGACCTTGTTTCGGTCAGTCAGAACGCCTGGTGCCGTGGCTCGAGCACCGAGTCGTGCATGTACCTGCCGCTCAATAGCCAGGCCACGGTGATCGACATCCTGCGCGGCATCATCATCCAGTCTGGCAACGACGCGTCCAAGGCGATCGCCGAGCATATGGCCGGCTCCGAAGAGGGCTTCGCCAAGCTCATGAATGCCGAAGCCCAGCGCCTCGGGATGACGCACACGCATTTCGTGAACGCGACGGGGCTGCCCGACCCGGAGCACAAGGCGTCTGCGCGCGACCTCGCGATCCTGGCGCGCGCCATCATTCGCGACAGCGCCGACTTCTATCCGATCTACGCGGAGCGCGAGTTCAAGTACAACAACATCAAGCAGGGAAATCGCAACGCCCTGCTCTACACTGATCCCACGGTCGACGGACTGAAAACCGGCCACACCCAGGAAGCGGGCTACTGTCTCGTCACTTCGTCCAAGCGCAACGGGATGCGCCTCATCACGGTGATTCTCAACACCAACAGCGCGCAGGCGCGTGCCGACGAGACGCGCACGCTGCTTGGGTGGGGCTTCAGCAGCTTCGAGAAGGCCACCCCCATTCAGCCTGACACGGTGGTAACGGCGGCCAAGGTCAACTTCGGCAAGGCCGACACGGTTCCCGCGGTTCTGGCGTCGTCATGGACGGTGACCGTGCCGCGCGGCCAGCAAGTGCAGACCTCGGTGCAGATCAAGCCGGACCTGCAGGCGCCGGTGACCAAGGGTGCGGTGATCGGCAAGGTGGTCGCGAGCTCGAATGGCAAGCCGGTGGGGGAAACCCCGCTGGTCGCACAGGCTGATGTGGAGCGCTCGGGCCTGATGCTTCGCTCGTGGCAGCACGTGACCAAGTTGTTTGGCAAGTGAACGACCGCCTGCGCGGTGCGTCGTGATCTCGTGTGCCGCGGGCGGCCAGCTTGAAGAAGAAGCCTGAAAGGTCTTCCACGGCGCCGCCTGAGCGATGGATTCATCCCAGCGGACTTCGGCACACGGCCTCGGCCACGAGCGGACTTTCACCGGCGCTCTACCACTCTAAGTGACGTCGAATCCGTCAGACCCAGGGGCAGCCATCGCGAAGCGTTGTGCATACTCTTTGGGGGTCACTCCAAGGCGGCGGACAAACGCCCTCCTCAAGACGTCCACGCTCTGATAGCCATATCGGCGCGCAATCGATTCCAGTGACCGCCCTCCAAGCTCCAG
Source organism: Variovorax sp. P4_B11 (assembly GCF_056402355.1). NCBI lineage: Bacteria > Pseudomonadati > Pseudomonadota > Betaproteobacteria > Burkholderiales > Comamonadaceae > Variovorax > Variovorax sp. P4_B11. The sequence goes on along the minus strand of NZ_JBFUHO010000009.1, from coordinate 158,307 downwards.
CGCTTGGCAAACTGCTTCGAGCCGCACCTCTTCAACGTACTTCGCAGGCGTGGTCCTCATCTCTCGTTGGAACATCCGCACCAAGGTTCTGACACTGGTGCTTGCGACCGCAGCGAGCATCTCGACCGTTATCTCCTTGCCCAGATGTTCGTTTACCCAAAGACGCAGGCCATCGAGGACAGGGCTCAGCCCATTCTGGGCCTGGAGTGAGACGCTGAACTGAGCTTGTCCTCCCGGTCGTCGAAGAAACAAGACCAAGCCCTTTGCCAGCTCCAACGCAACAGCGTTGCCCAGGTCTTCACCGACCAGTGCGAGGGCGAGGTCGATTCCAGCCGAGATTCCCGCGGACGTATAGAGGTTTCCGTCCTTCACCCAAATCGGATTCGGGTCAACCAGGACTGCAGGGTAGCGCTCGGCAAGCTGATTTGCCATGGCCCAATGGGTTGTCGCTCGGCGGCCATCGAGCAGCCCGGCCTCTGCCAACGCAAACGCGCCAACACATATCGAGCAAACCCGCCTGATGGTTTTGGCTCGGACGCGTAGCCAATCGATAGCAGTGCTGTCCAAGTGCTCCAGCGAGCCCGTGCCAGTGGCCACGATGAGCGTGTCGATAGGCCTTCTTGCGCGGCGCTCGTCGGCCAAGCTCCGGTGCCCCCTGAGACCGATACCCGTGTCGCTTTCCAGGTACACGTCTGTGCCCGCACTCACCAGCTCGAGCGCGTAGGGCGCGGTTTCTCCAGTGTGCAGCTTGTTGGCCAAGGCAAACACCTCTGCCGGCCCTATGACATCAAGAGCGTCCACCGGTGGCAGGCCCAGGATGACCACCCGCTTTTGAGCGGGCCCGATAGGGGTGCTTCCAAGCTTCGTTCGCTTGTTCATCAGGCCTCCGGCGTCGAAAAAGCAAGACTTCATTCTGGCACAAATCGTCTGAAGAATGTCTTTTGCGCCACCCCTGCGGTCTTTAGACTTGAGCCCAAGTCAACCAAATCCGAGGCATTTCAAAATGAGCGCACTTGTCACTGTCAGAGGAATCACAACTCCGGACACACAGCTTGCTCGCAAGGCCGTCTCGCTGGTCCATCGAGTGCACTCCGAGACGATGAAGAACCACTTGCACCGGACCTGGTGGTTCTCTGAGTTCCTTGGCAGAAAGCGCGGCCTGAAGTACGACCGAGAAACCGTCTACCTCGCCTCTCTTCTGCACGACCTGGGGCTCACCGACGAGTACGCAGCGGACAGCCGATTCGAGGTCGACGGCGCGGATGCCGCCAGCCGATTCTTGATTGCAGAGGGCTACCCGGAGGCAAAGGCCCAGCTGGTCTGGGATGCCATCGCCTTGCACGCCAGTGCCGGCATCGCCGACCGTAGAGAGCCGGAAGTTGCCCTGGTGCACATGGGCGCGCACGTGGATGTCATGGGCCTTCGGATAGACGAAATCTCCCCCGGGCTCATCGATGACACGCTTGCCCTGTACCCACGCCTCGGCTTCAAGGCAGCGTTTCAAGAGGCTCTCGCAGCGGTCGCGCGCAAGAAGCCGCATACCACGGTCGGCACCGGCCTGGCAGACATCGGGCGCCGCCATGTTCATGGCTTCGAGGTTCCCGATGTCTGCGACTTGCTCGACCACGCTCCGTTCGAGAGCTGAACCGCAAACAGGAAAAGTGGCCTTGTGCCTCCACTGAACGGGCACTGTTCTGCGTCCCACCTGTGAACAGGCCCTACCCGGTGCGTCAGGCGATGCCCAAGGGGCGAATCAGGGTGTCGCTCGTCCTCAGGCCACGGCGTCCAGTCAAACGGCGGGCTGCACGTCCACGACGACCTTGCCCCGAGCCTTGCCGCCTGCAACCGCCTCATGGGCCAGGGTGGCTTGTTCGAGCCCGTAGGCGGTCGGGTCCACCACGGGCCTGAGCTTGCCTTGGTCCGCCAGGGCTGCGGCTTCACGCAGGATGTGGCCGTGGTTCTCACGCCCTTCGCCGGTCAGCATGGGCAGAAGGGTGAACACGCCGGAGTAAGTCGCTGCGCGGAACGAGAGCGGCGCCAGGCTGTGGGTGCCCCAGCCCAGGATGCTCACGACATGGCCGCCGTAGCGCCGAGCGGCGGTGAACGAGGCGTCGAGCGTGGCGCCGCCCACGGTGTCGTAGACCCCATCGAAGCCCTTGCCATCGGTATGACGCTCGACGTACTGCGCCACGGTCATCGCCTGGTAGTCGATGGGCGTCGCGCCATGGCCCTGGATCATCTCGAATTGCGCGGCCGTGCCGGTGGCGTAGACCTCGGCGCCGCGAGCCTTTGCCAGCTGCACGGCGATATGGCCGACACCGCCGGCGCCGCCGTGAATGAGGACCTTCTGGCCGGGGCCGACCCGCGCCCGGTCGACCAGGCCTTCCCAGGCGGTGATGACGGCCAGCGGCAGCGCGGCGGCTTCCCGCAGCGTCAGGCTGGCGGGCTTGGGCGCGATCAGCCGTGCGTCCACGGCCGCGTACTCGGCCAGGGTTCCCTGCAGGCCCCCCACGCCGCCAGCCAGGCCGAACACTTCCTGGCCGACGGTGAAGCCGTCCACCCCCTGGCCGACGGCGACGACGATGCCGGCCAGGTCCATGCCCAGCACGGCGGGCAAGGCCTGGCGGGCATGTGCCGCTGTGCCGGCGCGGATCTTGGTGTCCAGCGGGTTCACGCCGCTGTGGGTGATCTTGACCAGGACCTGGCCGCGGCCGGCTTCAGGTCGGGCGCGCTGGCGAAGTTGAAAGGGCGCTCCCGCGGCGGGGGCGATGAGCGCGTTCATGTTCATGGATGAGGGCAGGGCGACAGACATTGGGGAACTCCGGTTTGCGTGGATGAAGGATCCAATGGTCGGGGCAACAAAGATGAATGACAATCAACATGTTTGCATCTGATGCATGCAAAAACGTTTGGCATAGGATGGCGCCTTGGAGCGGGAGCGTTCAGATGGAATGGAGTGATCTCAGGCTGTTCCTCGCGATAGCGAGAGCCGGGTCTCTGGGCGCCGCCGCGAGGCAAGTGGGGCTCACGCAACCCACCATGGGGCGTCGCTTGAAGGCACTCGAGGCCGATGTCGGTCAGGCCCTCTTCCTGCGCAGCAGTGCGGGCTTCGTCCTGACGGAGGAAGGAAGCGCTGTGCTGGCCCACGCGGAGCGCATGGAGGAGGAAGCTCTGGCGTTGCGCCGGAAGCTTGACGGCAAAGGGCAGTTGCTCGAGGGGCTCTTGCGAATCTCCTCGTCCGACTGGTTCGGCACCCATGTCCTGGCGCCGGTGGTGGCCAGGTTCTCGCTGAAGCACGCCGGCGTCAGCATCGAGCTGATCACGGATGCGAGGCTCTACGACCTCTCCCGCGGTGAAGCGGACCTGGTGTTCCGGATTCAGCCCTTCGACGAGCCCGAGATCGTGCAACGCCGGCTCATGCAGCTCGAATACGGCCTCTATGCGGCCCAGGGAAGCGCTCGGCCGGACGCGCAGAGCGACGGGAGCGGCTTTGCACTGATCACCTTGGACTCTGCCTATCGGGAGTTCCCGGATGCGCAGTGGCTTCGCCAGAGGCTGCCCCGCGCCCGGATCGCATTGGGCAGCAACAACCGCAGCGTTCAGGCGCGCTTGTGCGCCGAGGGGGCGGGGCTCGCCGTGTTGCCGCGCCTGCTCGGCGACGCTCATCCAGGTCTGGAACGGGTGGAGCTTGGAGCGTCGGCCCCGGCGCGAACCGTGTGGATGGGCTATCACCGCAACCTCCGTCGACAGGCGCGGCTGAAAGCCCTGCGCGAGGCGGTGATGGGGGAATTGGGAGACCCGAAGGGCGGGTGAGATGACTGCAGAGCAGAGCAGATCGGCAGGCAGGGCCGCCGCCGCTTTTTGCGCATGGGCGTCAGCTTCAGATCAGGTTGAGGCCGCATTCGATGTAACAATAAGGTGTTACAAATTGCAGCTGCCAGGGACGCATGCCGAAACTTATCTTGATGAAGGGTCCTGCCATGACCAAGCAGATTTCCTTGCTCGCGAAGGAAACCACCATTGGCCGAGCTTCAACCTGCGATGTCGTGCTCGACTCGATGCAGGTGAGCCGGCGCCACGCTGTCGTGACCCACGACGGCCCGTTCGCGACCATCAGCGATCTGGGCAGCCGCAACGGCGTCTTCGTCAACGGCATCCGGGTGCGGTCCCAGGTCCTGGTCGACGGCGACGAGGTGTCGATCGGCGCGTTCAAGATCCGTTTCCTCTCGGGCGACCATGACGCGTCGGGGGTCGACGCGCTGCGCCTCATGACGACCCCGGAACTGCTGGCGGATCTGGACCGCACCCGCGACACGACTCGCGCCCGGGTTTGACCCGGTCGGGTGCACCGCGCTGGCAACGCGACCTGCCCCCTGTTGTCGTGCCATTCATAACGAGGAAGTCCGGGGGTTTCGGTCACGGTGCCGAGGTTGATGTCGCGCCCGGCTCCACGAGGGTCCGGCTGCCCTCGCCGGTGTTCGCGAGGATGGCGCCGATGACGTTGACATCGTTGCCCGCGCTCGCGACCGATATTCACCGGCGCCCGGGGCACCCTTGATGAGGGTTCGGTCTGCCGACAGGAGTGCACCGGAGCCGTTCTGTCGTGGTTGTGCAGCCACGGAGCATGAAGGTCACGGTGCGGGACAACTTTGCACGGAGTCGAGTTGCACCGATATCGCCGCGCTCGGCTCGGTCGCATCCGTAACTACCTGCGTGCAACTGAGGTCGCCTCGCCAGACAAAGTCGACGATGTAGACGTGGCCGGCGGTCGGGCGAAATCTCGTGACAAGCGGACCACAACTGCCGGTGCTGATCGGGAGGGTGCGCGGCGTGTTCGCTTGCTGCCAGTTGCCGATGGCCTTCACTTGAACGCCTTGGCGAGGGTCCAGCTCGTGCTCGATGTAGGGCTGTGTCTTGAACAACGCGCTGCGCGTTCTTTCGTTCATGCGCGCGATCCAGGGGAAGACCACGCCACGCCCGCTGTAGGCCACGTTGCCCACTGGCTCGAAGCCTTGGCACGCCTCGCTGGCCGTGCTGACCGAATAGACGACGGCGTGACCTGCGCCGGAACTGCGCAGCACGAGCTTGGCCGCGCCCGGGGTGACCTCCCGAAGGCTGTCATCCAAAGCGCGCTCGTCTGCGGCGGCGGCTTGGGGGTTGATGTCGCGGTAGGCGCAGCCGCCGAGCAATGAGAGTGCCGTCAACATCAGAACTGCAGGATAGATCTTGCAAGCACGCCCTCGCAAAATAGAAGAATTTCTCATCTTTTCCGCTTGCGCTTTAGGCCCCGCGCTGCGAGTTTATCTTTCAATTCAAGAAAAATATCCAGACCAGGATCTGGTTGTCCTATTAATCTCATTCGCGCCGAATAGCCAAAGAACATCACAATAAAAAGTCCTACTCCCACCATGACGAATCCAACCATTCGATTGATTGGCAAAAGTATGGGAATTGCAATTAAAGAACCTCCAACGAAGAAGGCCAGATGCTCAAACAAAGTCCACCACCAATATTGCGTGCGTGGTGGAAAAACGCTCAAAATCAGCAAGGCACAATAACCCAAAGCCACCAGCCAGTACAACAGTTCACCCAGTCGCTGCTTAAAAAACCAGGGGAAAACCAAACCCAGCACGACGAGCAACTTCAGAAAATATTTCATGTAATGCTTTGATTTTATTGATGAACGTAGCCATCAATTTTTTGAACTATTGGAGCCATCAATGGCTTTGCTTGTCGTTCGGATATTTCAAAGAGCACCGATTTTGGTACTCCCGTCTTACGGGATACTGCATCTATCGCCATATCCGTGGCAATGTCTACAGACACCTTCCCTGCACTGGGCCGCATGAGCTGCTCCATAGCATTTGCGGACGCTGCCGCGATTTCATATGCCAGCGCAATATCTGGCTTTCCCGCGGTCGCGGCAAGCAATGCAATTCGTTGATAGTTTGTGCCAGCCTGCCCAAGGTAGTCGGCAGCTTGCTGGCGTTGCGCAGGCGACAGCTGTATCAACGGCGGATTCTGAGCTTGACCAATTCCCGCCTTACAGTCGGCGGCGGAATTCGCGCAAGGAACTGTGGGACTACTGGTCTCTGCGGAGTTTCCAGGCAACCCGATACTCGGCACATAAGGCGATGAACCAGGAATCCAGTTGGCACTGTCTTGCGAGTTTTCAACAATATAGCGTTGGATATCTGCATTGGGGGATCCGAGTACTTCGAAAGCCGTTCTGCCATCCGCCCGCAAAACCGACGCCAACACTCGCTCCGCCGCTGGAGTTCTGGCCCACCTTGTCGTAGGTGTTCTTGCTGGCCTCCAACGTGATTCGCATTGTTCGCAGCTCCCACGGCCTCGCTCGCCTGCTACTAATTATTATATCTTTCGAAAGTTAATATTTTTTCAGTTTCCCGATTCGGCGGTGAATTCATGGTTCTCGACCATTGCCTGGTAATTTCTTTAATTCTTAGCGACCCATTCTCCGTCTTTTCAATGATTCTCTCGGTCGCACGGACTGTCCCGCCAGTGCCTTCGCTACCCGACGCAATTGAGAACTCTCGCAAGACCAAACTATTATTGGAGTCGCAGCCAACGTATTCAGAAGAGAAAAGGATTGTTGTTTTTGCATATAGAAGTTCATCGCCACCGTAGAGCAAAACTTCCCATCCTTCCGCAGTGCGATTGATTTTCGTATTTGCCGCCCTGTTAAACCTTCTTCTCTCCTCGATGAAATCGGCTGAAGGTAATCCTACGTATGGAAAACTTCGAAAGCCTTCCGTAATGGAGAATTTTTCTCCCAATTTTCTTCTCGTTGATGAATCGGTCAGCTTTTCAAAAAGCAGTCCTCCGTCCAAGTAGCGCCCATCTACCGGATTACACGCTTTTGCCTTGCTAGTCGCAATCCGCCACATGGGATCACCTTCCTGAATGACTGACGCGCACCCAAAAATAGCGAAAGAGGTAAGTACCAAACCAATTGCGAGAGGGATTTTTTTAATCATTTTGACATTCCCTGAGTTATAAAATTGAGGACCTCTGGTGGCAATAGGGTTGCCAAGGCGAAGGGGGTCGCTACAAGAACATTAACCTTGTTCATAATCTCCCCGATCTGCATTTCAGAATCTGTCAGGCTAGGTCGAATATTTCCATCAGGCCCATACCACCGTCCGCTGTTCAGCGTGTCGTGCGTTCCCGCATATGCCTCAGCCAATATGTCTTGAAAGCTACCGGGAGCATAGTCGCCGAGGAGCATGAATTTTCCAACAGCCCCTTGAAATCCTCCCAAAGGGCTGCGCCACTCTGGATGTTCGGTCATTAAATCTGGCAAAGAAACTCCATCATTCATTTTTATGCGACCGAGATCATCTCGAACCCAATCTCCTGTTTCTTTATCTTTAGTGCATCTATTTTCGTCACAGATCTGGGCAGCAACATCAACACGCCCGCCAGCCAATTTGAAGGAATCGCCATTTACCCCGACGCTTTCCCCTGATTTGTTATCTAGGCAATTTCCCTGCGTATCGCAAACACCCGGAAATAGCTTCGAGTTTTCGATCATCGACGCCCGCATCTGATCGGCCGCCCACACCAGCGATTCGCGAGTGATCGCCGCGCCAGCGGCGGTGACGGTGGCCCCGCCAGCAGCAGCGATCAGGATATTTGCCGCAGCGCTGTAGTCGCCGCCGTCCTTCCACTTGTCATAACTCGCTTGGTTGTCCGCCACGGTTTGCTGCAAGCCTTGCGCCTTGCTCGTCAGTTCATCGCGCACGGATGGATCGGTCGTCGATGCAAGCTGTCGCTCCGTAGTTGCCAACTCTCTACGTGCATCTTCGTAGGCCTGGGTCTGGGTGGCGGCGTAGCTCGCGACTGCCGCCGGCGCCCGCTGGTTGAACTCGGCAGTGATCTGCGCCCGCGCCTGCACATCCTTGAGAATGCTGCTGGTGTTCCAGTCCTTCACCAAAGTCCCGGCGCTGCTGATGTCGCCCGTTCTGACGCTCTCGTCGCCCGCGATCCCACTGATGCCCGACTTCGTGACGCTGCCCTGGCTGCTGTCCGAGCTACCGACGCCCGCGCTTCCGCCTGGTCGACCGCTCGCCTGGGCGCCGTCGGCCGCTCGCTTGTCCGCTGCGCTGCTGGCTCCGCTTTGATCGCCCGCGGCAAACCCAACATTGCCGCTGACGGCATAGCTGCTGCCGTCCGACGTGCTGCGGTTCACGATGTCGCTGATCGACAGGCTGCCGGACTTGAAGCTGTTGTTGCCTGCGTCGATCGCTGCCTGGGTGCTTTCGATGACACCGCCCTTGAGGTCCGTGTTGCCCTTGACGTTGACGTTGAATCCGCCGTCGCCTGCCTTGATGCCCGACTGCTCGTTCACGCTCGCAAAGTCGCCATTCGCCTTGGCGCTCGCGGCATTGCCACCGACGGTGCTGACGCCGTAGCAGATCGGCGGAATGCACAAACTGACGTTCGCGCCCGAACTGCTTTGCTTCGACACCTGGGTGCTAGTGTCTTGCAGGCTCTCGATGTTCAGATTGCCGCCTACGACGGTGGAAATCCGCTCGCCATCGATGACGCCTCCTTTAAGGTTCAGGTCGCCGCCGCTCGCCACGTTGACGGCCTTTCCGCCGCTGACGTGCGTATTGTTGTAGCTCACATCCGAGGCATCCTCGTTGCTGCGACCTTTGCTGACGCCCAACTCGATCGTGAAGCCGTTCTGGCTACCCCCCGCGAATCCGACACCGACACTCGCGCCGCTGCTGCTGTTGGTGCCGTGGTGCTCGTAGGTGTTCTTGCTGGCTTCCAACGTGATGGCGTTGTCGGCACCGAGATTGACGGTGTTGCCTGCCGCGATGGTGGAGCCCACGGCGTGGATGTTGGACGCAGCACCACCACCGGTTGCAACGATATTGACGTTGTTGGCGCCGACGATGCTCGATCCGACGGCCTCGCTCGCGTTCGTGGTGCTGCTGCTCTCGCTCTTGTTCCGGCTGACGTTGACGCTGACCTTGTAGCCCACGCCTCCGCCGCTGGCCAAGGCCTGCGCGGTGTCGACCGCCTGACTGCCGGCCACCGCCAGATTGATGGCGCCCAGGGCTTGCATGCGGCTGTCGCCGGTGTCGCCCATCGCCTTGGCCGTGTTGCGGGTGTTGCGCAGGCTATCGGTGGAGATGCCTCCGACGCTCGCGCTTCCGCCGACCACCGTGCTGGAGTTGCGGCTGACTGCAAATGACTGCTCGGTGTTGAATGCTTCGTTGATGACGACATTCTTCGCAAGAATGTTCACGTCGCCTCCAACGAGCGGACCTGCCTGGCCAGCGGCCATCACGCTGCTGGCGGTCTGGCGGTACGTTTCGCCGGCGACCAAGGTCACATTGCCTTGAAGGCTTGCGACCTGGCTGCTCGCCTGCGACACACCGCTGCCATTGACCGCCTCGGCACGCTTGACGTTGCCGAGCGACGGATTCGTGCGCGTGCCGATCATGCCGCTCTTGCTGTTGGCGTCGAAGCTGCTGCGGGTGGTCGTGTTCTGTGCGCTCTCGATGGTGAGGTTGCGCCCGGCCAGCATGGTGATGTCGTTGTCCGCGACGACGGTCGCTCCCTGGAGCGTCGTGTCGCGACCGCTCACCGTTTGCAGGCTGCCTGCGGAGATGGTGGTGCCAACGGCCTGGGTGGAAGTCGTGGACCCGATGGAAGTGCTCGAACTCCCGGCAACGAAATTGGCGCCCACGTCGCCAGCGCCCAGGGATACACCGGTGAGCATGCCCAAACCGGTGGCCTTCTTGGTGCGCTCGCTGTAGTGCGACCCTTGCGTGACCTGGTCCGCTGCGGTGAGACTGATGTCGCGGCCGGCGACCAAACTCATGTCCTTTTCGGAACGCAGTTGCGCGGCCTGTGCGCTAATGTCGTTGCCGGCCACCAATGCGACTGTGTTGCCGCTCAGGCTGCTGGAAATGACGTCGGTGGTCGAACTGCTGTTGAAGTCGGTCGCACTGGAACGCGAGAGGAGCTTCTTGGATTCCGCATGACTGTAGGAGGTCTTGGACTCGCTGGCCTGTCCCGCCTGAATGTTGATGTCGCGGCCGGCGCTTGCCACCAGCGAACCTTCAACGCTGGCGACGCTGCTGGCCTTGATGTTGAGATCGTTGCCCGCTGCGAGGCGAACGTCGCCCGTGCCCTGGATCGCCGAGCCGACGTCGAGACTCTGCGACTGCGAATACCCGTTGCGCGCATTGAAGACCACCGTGCTGTTGCTCGACTCCGTGACCGTGCCCAGGTTCACATTGCGTCCGGCGCCCACGCCTACCGATCCTGCGCTGACCACTTCAGCGGCAATGAGATTGACGTCCCGACCCGCGCCGGCAATTAGCGAGCCGCCCGGGTTGGTGACGTAGAGCCCCGCAATCCGGTCGATGCTGGTGGCGCTCCCATGAGTGCTCTGCGTGCTGTTGGTGGTCGTGCGGACATTGATGTCATTGCCGGCGGTAAGCGCCAGCGAATCGCGTGCATCGACCGTGCCGCCGATGACGTTGATGTCGGCTCGGGCATCCAGCGCGACGTTGCCGCCCGAGATGCGCCCGCCCAGGTTGTTGATGTTGTCGGCGCTGATGGACACCAGCGAGCGACCAGCGATGGTGCCGCTGTTGGTCACGTCACCAGCGCCCGGCGCGCCCTTGATGATCGTTCGGTCTGCCGACAGCAACGCACCGGACCCGTTGATGTCGCCGGGCTGCACCCGGACGTAGACCTGCGGCGCGAGGACGCGTTGGGTGCTGCCGTCGGGCAAAGTCACCGTCTGCTCGACCAGCCACACGATATCGCTCGTGAGCTGGGCCATCTGCTCGGCCGTGAGGGCGATGCCCGGCGTCAGGTGGTACTTCTGCGCGAAGGTGACACCGGCGTTCATCAGCGCCACATATTGTTCCTCGTCGTTGGAGAAGCCATCCAGATAGCGGTAGCCGGTGAGCTGGGCCACCTGCTCGCGGATGAGCTTCTGCTCGTAGAAGCCGTCGCCCAGGCGCTTCTGCACGCTGTTGGGGTCGAACCCCATCGCGTTGAAGAGGTGGTCGCTGCTGAGCCAGTTGCGGTAGTTCGCGAAGCGCGGATCGGTCTCGACGAGATAGTTGCTTCCTGCTTGCGTGCGAAACAGGCTGGCGCTCGGCACGCGCGTGTCCGGCGCGCTGGTCCGCACGACCATGGGGGTATCGCGCGTGCTGCCCGCCGTGCCATCGGCATCGGCCGCGCCCGCTGTTCCTGCACCGCTTCCGCCCGCCGATGCAGAGCCCTTCACGGCCGAGGCGACCTCGATGACGGCACCGGGTCCGCTACCGCCCGAAACGCCACCAGCCTGGCCGGCAGAGCCGCCCGGCCCGTTGACGTTCGATGCCGCCCCGGGGTCGTAGCCCTGGGTCGCGTTGAGGTTCTCCTCGAACTCGAATCCGCCCAGCTTGATGGAGTCGATCCGCTGCTCGATGAGGTGTGAGGGGGCGGTGGAGTGGTCGCTGTTTCCGCTGGTGTCGAAGCCAGAGATCGTAACGTCCCAGCCGTCGACGCGCGTCACCTTCTGCGCCGGAGACTGGTAGTTGTCCACGGGCTGCGTGGAGGTGAAGCTCCCGCCAGCGATCACCTTGCTGTCGTGGTTGCGCAGCAGGCCGTCAATGGACATGTTTCCCCCAGCGACGAGCCGCGAGGGCGCGCTGCTCACGACATAGTCCGTGGTGGTCGTGGCGGTCCGGTACTTCTCGATCCAACCACGCCCCAGGGGGGTCAGCGTGCCGTCGTCGTTGATGTACCAGGTGTAGCGATCGTCGGGGTCGAGGATGAAGCGCGAACGCGGTGCTTCGAACCCGCCGGTGGGAATCACGGTGTTGATGAGCGGGCCGGTTTCCTGGGTCTGCCCGATGACGAGATGGGTATCGAAGTTGTTGACGGTTCCTGTCGCGATGGACATGTTGCCCAGGGACTCGATCGAGGCGCTCAGGTTGTTGAGCACGCTGCCTCTGCCGATCGCCTGGCCGGCGGCATCGAGCGCACCACCGATGTACATGTCGCCCGCGCTGAAGATCAGCGAGCCGTCGCGGTTGTTGATGGTGTCGGCACCGATGTCGAGGCTGGAGCGCGCCGCGATGGAGGCGGCGGAGGTCACGTCCGCGATGGTCTCCGCGTCATTGTTCAGCGTGCCAGCGCCGATCGCGACCGCATCGCCATAGATGCGGCCGGTTCCGATGTTGTTGACGGTTCCGGCATCGATCCGCGTCTGGCCGTGGCTGTCGATCAGGCCCCGGTTGTTGAGCGTACCGGCATGGATGCGCGTGTCGGCACCGCTCATCTCGGCGTTGGCGGTGTTCTCCACCAAGTTGCCGCCGGCGGTCAAGGTGCCGCCCGCCAGCAGCTTGCCGTTGTTGGTGAGCGTGCCGAGGCTGGTATACGAGAGATCGCCGTTGGCGCTGACCTCGCCGTTGTTCACGATGTCCTGGACCAGCGCGATGCTCAGGTCCTTGCCCGAGACGATGGTGCCGTCGCCGCTGAAGTTGGCCGCGTCGAGCGTCAGGCGCTGGTTCGCCACGAGAGTGCCGTTGGTATTGGCGACGCTCAGGGTCTTCGCGGCCGGGTTTGCCGCGTTCGGGTCGGCGATGCGCAGCGTGTCGCCGGCCGAGATCAGTCCCGAAGTGTTGTCGAGGTTGCCGCCGCTGGTGATGGTCGTATGGACATCGGACCGGATGGCGCCCGAGGCGTTGTCGAGGTCGCCAACATTGAGCGTAACGTTCTGGCCTTCGATGCCCTGGTCCGTGCCCTGCGTGTTCGCGTTGGTGATCGATCCGGCGCTGAGGGTCGTGGTCGCGACCGAGCGGATCAGGCCGGCCGTGTTCGCGATGTCACCCGCGCTGAGGGTCAGGTCGCCGATCGCCTGGGTCTGGCCGCCCGCGTTGTCGTAGGTGGCACCATGGGTGTCGATGGCAACGCTCGATTGACTGAAGACGGCACCGCCATCGACGTTCGAGAAAGCGCCTGTGCTGGCGGTGAGCGCGTCCTTCGAACCGATGTAGCCCGCCGTGTTGTTGACGCTGCCCGCATTCAGGTCGAGCGTGCCGCCGCTGGCGATGCCGCCCTGGCGTCCCGAGTAACCAGCCGCGTTGCTGTTGCTCAGGCCTTGTCCGCTCGTGTGGATGGTCATCGCACCGCCGGACTGGATCAGGCCGGCGTCGTTCATGAGCGGGCCCGAGTTCAGCGCCGCAGTGGTCGCGGCGGCGAGCGTCCCTTGTGTGTTGGTGAGCGTGTTGCCGCTGGTGTCGATCGTCAGCGTGTTGCCGAAAACCTTGCCGGCGGTGTTGTCCAGGCCACCATTGGCGAGGGCGACATGGCCGCCGGCCTGCATCGTGCCGCCAGCGTTCGCGGTGGTGCCAGCCGTCGTGACGCGCAAATCGCCGTTGACGGCGGCGACCACGCCGCGCGTGCTGTCCAGATTGCCGGCCGATATTGTCGTGTCGCCGTTCGCGGCGAGTGTGCCGTCCACATTGGACGTGGCGCCGACGACGGTCGCCGTGAGATCGCCCACGGCGGTGACGCGACCCGAGTCGTTCAAGAGGCTCCCGGCGGCCAGGGCGAGATTGCCGCCCGCTCCGATATCGCCCTCGGCGCTGTTGTCGAGCAGGCCGGCCGTGCTGACGCTGAGATCGGAGGTTCCGGCTGTGCGAATCGATCCGGCCTGGTTGTTCAGGCTGCCGGCGGTGAGGGTGGTGGTGCCGTTGCTTGCGATGGCGCCGCCGTTGCTGTTGTCAAGCGCGCCGACGACGGCAACGCGCGTGGCGTCCGCCCCGGTCTGAATGATCTTGCCGCCTCGGTTGCCGAGCGACCCGGCGTCGATGGTGACCTGCTTCGCGGTGGTCGTGCCGCCGTCCTGATTGAAGGTGCCGCGGACATCGACGGCGAGCGCGCCGTTGCTGGTGATCTGGCCATTGGCACCATCGAAGCTGTCGGCTTGGAGACCTGACGTGCCCGTGCCGGCGTGTTCGATCCTGCCTCCTGTGTTAGCGATGGTGCCGGCTTGGACGCTCAGGTCCTGACCATTGCTGGCGATGCGTGCCCCGGAATTGTCGAGCTTGCCGCTGACTGCCAGTGTGGTGCCGCCGCTGCCGGTCTGGACGATCTCGCCGCCGTTCGTGTTCGTGATGTTCGACGCGCGCAGGTCCAACTGCCCGGCGTTGAGCGTGCCGCCCTCATTCACCAGTGTTTGTCCTGCCTGAGTGTTGGCCGTGACGCTCAGCGTACCCACCGTGGCGACGGTGGCCTCGCTGGTGGTCACGTCGCCCTGCGTGGCGGTGATGGCGATGTTCGCTCCGCCGGTCTGGCTGGCCGACAAATCGACGCTGGCGCCTTGCATCGCGGCATTGCCTGCGGCGATGTTTGTGCCCTGGGCGACCAAGACACCCGTGGTGGTGACGTTCAGATCGCCCGCAGCACCGAGGCTGCCGTCGTTCTGAACTCCCGCGCCGAGGATGCCGCTGCGCCCACCTTGCAGGCCGGCGGCGTTCACGCTCGTGTTCCGTCCGGCCGTGATACTGCCATCGTTGACGAGCTGACCGGCCACCGCCACCAAGCTGTGGTCGGCGCCGCGCAGGCTGCCAGTATTGTTCAAGCTGCCTGCCTGGATGGACAGATCCGTTGCCGCGCCGATGTTGCCGGAGTTCACCAAGGCGTTCGCAATGGCGAGCGATGTCCCTGCTGCGGCCGAAGCCACGGAGCCGAGCGTGTTGTCCAGGGACTGGCCCTGGATCGAGACCGCCTGGTTGGCCTTGAGCGAGCCCGAAGCATTTTGGACGGCGCCGGTGACCTCGGCGGTCAATGCACCCGCAGCGGATATTTCACCCCGCGTGTTGTTGACGGTGCCACCCACCGCAAAGGTCGCGTCGCCGCCACTCTCGATCGTCCCGTCCTGGTTGTTCAGGTCGCCCGTGGTCGCGATGTCCAGGCGGCCCGCACTGAGTTTGCCGCCCGCGCTGTTGTCGAAGCTGCCGACATTGGCGTTGAAGCCGCTGCTGACGTTGATCGTCCCGCCCGCATTGGTGAAAACGGGGCCGGCAACGGCCATGGTGTCGACGTCGAGCGAGCCGCCCGAATTATTGATCTGCGGGGCCTGGAGCGTGATCGGTCCACCTGCATAGACGCGTCCGCCGTCGTTGAGGATGGCGCCGGACGCGGTCATGCTGCCGGGGCTCGGCGGCACATAGGGTTGCGACGGCGAGGCGCCGCCAGTCTCCGTAGGGCTGCCGCCTCCGTTGCCCTCGCTTGGGACGCCGGCGCCGCTGCCTGAGTTCGTCGAGCCATCGGCACTGCCTGCCCCACCACCCGTGCCTGTACTCAAGGGTTCCGCTCCGACAGCGCCGCCCTGGGTGTTGCTCAAGATGGGTGCGGTCAGCGTGAGCCCCGCCGTGCCGCTCTGCCGGATCGTTCCGCCGCGGTTGTCGATGTCCGTGGCACTCGCAATCTCGATGCGCTGGCCTTCGAGGGTGCCGGTATTTTCCAGCCGGCCGGCGGCGGTGACGACGAGGCCGCCCGCTCCGGCGCCGATGTTGCCGGCATTGCGCACGCCCAGGCCAGCTTCGGTTCCGATCAATTTGATCTTGTTGGCGAACATGCCGCCAATCGCCGCCACGTCGAGAGCGAAGGCGGGGGCGCCGCCGGTCCCCGCGATCGGGGTGACCTCGCCCTGCTCGACGCCGATGTAGTTGGCTCCTGTCGCCACCTTCAGATCGTTGGCCCAGATGCCCGCGTTGATCTGCATGGCGCGGGCGTAGATGGCGGCGTAATCAGTCTGGCTGAGATCGAGGCCCTTGCCGTCGATGCTGATGTTGCCGCCGTTGACGCGGAAGCCGTCGAGGCCGCCCAAGGCATTGAGTTGCGGCACCCCGGTGGTCAGCGTTGCACGAGAGGCATTTATAAAGCCGCCTCCGTCGACAGAGATCCCCGCCGGATTGGCAATGACCACCTCGGCGCGCTGGCCGGCCACTTCCACATAGCCGCGAAGCTGCGACGGATTGCCCGAGTTCACTTCGTTGAGGATCACGCGCGCCGGGCCGGTCGCGAGGTAGGGATTGGCTTGTACCCAGCCGCCGAGTTGCGTCTGCGCCGCAGTCCGCGAGTTGTTGAGGATCACGCCATTGGCCTGCACGTCAAAGCGGCTGTAGACGTTGCGCGAGACTCCCGCGGCGCTGGGGGTCATGATGTTCGCGACGGGGACGCCATTGGGCGCGACGAGCACCGTGGGCCGCTGGTTCCCGGGCACGTTGGGTGCCCCGACAATTTGCGCCTGCGCGGACGTGAGGCCGAGCACCGCCGCCGTGGTGATACCGAGCACGCCCGAGGTAGCCCCGGTGGCCTTGCCGGCACTCTTGGCCGTTTCCTGCACGGCCATGCACACGCCGCGCGCGGCATTGAAAACTAGACGGTGAACGTTCTTATTCATCTTGGCTATCTCGAAAGGCGCGCGAGTCTGCAGGAGCGCAGCCCGGGTTGAATGGAGGGGATGTGTCAGTGCCCGCCGCGTTTGCGTCGTCGCTGCGCGGCGTTCAAGGGCTACCGAAGGAAGGTGGGGCCGCCCGCGAGGCGACCGCTGGCGTCGCGTAGGAACCAGCGCAACGACGTGGACTGCGTGCACGAACCATCTGTCGTGTTCTGGTCGACCATCACAGCGCCCACGCCACTTGTGGCCGCAGCCCACACGCACGCACGCTCGCCGGCCTGGGCGGTGCTCGTGGCGACCAAGGTGATCTTGAGGCTGTTCTTTTTCGTGCCTGGTTCGCTCGGCTCCAAAGTCCCGCTGAATGCACAGGCGCCGTAAAGGCTGGTGGCAGGGCTCGCCCCGGTGAACGCGCCGTCGGCCCCAACCGCGATGGAGGCGCCGACGCTCTGTTCCGTGCTTCCCCATTCGCCCTGCAACAGTTCCGGGCTGATCGCGAGCGAGTTCGTCGGAACGTCATAGAGCCACGGCCCGAATGTCGATTGGGCACCCGTGCCGTCCGCGTAGGTGCCGTTGATCGTGCTCTTGGCCGCGAAGCTGCCTTGGCCCGAGAGCGGCGCCCACTGAGAAGAGGACACGGAGCTCACGACGCCCGAATCGAACTGCCAGCTTTCATTGGGGGCGCTATAGCTCATCGCGCCATCGAACATTCCCTCTGGTGCGCCAAGATAGGTCCAGCCCACGCCGCGCAGCGTCGAGTCGATCATCAGAAAGCCGGCGCCGGTTTGCTTGCGTCTCCACACGCCTTCGAGTTCGTTGCCGACGGCCGCGGTGGAGCCGGCTTGTGGCGCGGTGATGCATGCGGTCGGATCAACTTCCGTGCTCGAATCCGGGGCCGGCGTGGGGGTCGGATCCACAGCCTCCACATCCGGAGCCTTCGCCTCTGCATCAGATTGCGGCAGGAAAAACCCGCCGTTCCCTCCTCCGCCCCCGCAACCATGCAATGCACCCAGCGCTGACATCAGTGCCAAGCCTTTGAGTACCGTATTCATTCTTTTCATATCTCACTCCCGTTGGTTGAAAAAAGTCCTGCGTCAGGGCGCACCCCTAAAAGCTGTAAACCAGGCTGAATCCCGCTGTGACCCCCGCGGTACGGAAGCCCTGGGGTTTGTTGATAGGTGCGCCAACAAAGACGTCGTAGCTGAGACCCTGATAGGCGCCCCGCAGGCCGATCACGCCGCCGGCGAGATGACTGCCGATCAACAGATCGACGAACAGGCCTCCGACCTCGCCGTAGTCGACGCCTGCGTACAACTCGGCGCCGCTCGCTCCGAGCGCCCAGCCGATGTCGTTGCGCACGAGCCAGCCCCGATCGCCCATCAGGCTCGACTCGCCGTCGAAGCCGCGAACGCTGAAGCGTCCCCCGATGGAGAACATGTCCTGCGGCGTGAGCGGTGTGCGGCTCCACTGCGCCCGCCAGAGGCCGGAATAGCGGAACTGCTGGTCGCCAAGCTGGAACGGCAGATTCACGCCCAGATCGGCCGTGATGATTCGCATGCGGGAGGTGCCTTCGCCGAAGGGCTCCTCGGGGGCGGGAATGGCTCCGAAGGCACCTGTGCCGCGTCTGTAGACGAGGTTGGCGTCGAGCGTGGCCGGGCCGATGAACTCGCGGTGGTTCAGGCCGAGTTCCCAGCCGCCGACAACGCGGCGCTGGACGTCGATCTCGGTGTCGTCGATGAAGTTGTGCGAGGAGCGACGGAAGGCTCGCGCGCTCGCGACGGTCTTGCGGTGCTGATCGCGATACAGAATTCGGGAGACACTGGCGCTGGCATTGCTGCTCTCGCCGCCGTAGACATAGTTCTGGAAGTAGCCCGCAACGCTCTGGTGGTAGTCGTTCTGCGATGCCGTGGCACTGAACAACCAGTCGCCATAGGGCACGGAGTAATGGCCGATTTGGCCGGCAGTTCCCTTGTCGGGATTGTTGAACCAGTGGCCGTCGATGCTGTGATTCGCGCCGACGTAGAACAGGTCGTTCAGGCCCAACGGGTTGTCTACTGAAATCGTGGCGCCCGCCTGGTAGCGGCCCGTCGCTTCAGTGCCGCTGTCGTCGAGGCTCAGGGAGGCACGCAGGTGCCGGTTCTGCGCATACTTGACGACGAGATCGCTGTCGCCGGGTTGCGCGTTCGCGGCATTCGATGGCTCGACCTGGATGTCGGCCTCGGCGGTCGGCACGCGCTTGAAATTCTCCAGTCCCTGCTCGATGTCACGCAGGTTGAGGAGGTCGCCAACTCGCGCGGGGATGGCCGTGCGCAGGCTGGTGGGCGAGCCCTCGCCGTCGAAACGGATGGCGGCGATGCGGCCGGGAATCAGCGTGAGGCCGAGTTCGCCTTGGGTGAGGTCCTGCGAACCCGCGAGCACGCGCGTGGTGACATAGCCGCGCGCGATGACGGCTTGCTGCACGCGCGTGAGCACGATGTTGACGCCCTCCGTGCCAAGGCAGCGACCGATGGGGGAGTCGTCACCCTGAGGGCCTGTGATTGCATCGAGCGCCCATTGAAACGCGTCGGAGC
The DNA here is from genome assembly GCF_056402355.1 of Variovorax sp. P4_B11. NCBI lineage: Bacteria > Pseudomonadati > Pseudomonadota > Betaproteobacteria > Burkholderiales > Comamonadaceae > Variovorax > Variovorax sp. P4_B11. Next base: position 139,287 of record NZ_JBFUHO010000009.1, on the reverse strand, counting down.
GTTCGCCCAAGAGCGCGACGTGATCGATGCGGAAGCACGGGGCTTCCTGGTCGAGCAGGCGCTGTGTCTCTATGGGCTGCTGTCTGGGCAGGTGCGCATCGACCGTGCGCTCCTGCTGCTCGCGCAACGCGCGCTCGCGCTCTTGCTGGCGCTGCTCCTCGACGACGGGACGGGGTGCCGATGCGATTTGCGCGTGAGACGCGAACGACGCGGTCAACCCCGAGAGAAGGAGGGGTGAGAGAGCAGAAACCGAAAGTGTCGGAATGCGGCCCGCAGCCACCGCGGGCCGCGCCCACCGGCGGGGGAGAAAGATCATATTGCTTGTTGCCGCGTCGAGGGCGCGGAATGTCCAGCTTCTCGGCGCGCAGGACCTGGCGCCAACAGCCGGTCAGCATAAAAACGCAGGCACCAAAGCGTCTATAGGCTTCGTCTGAGGATCGGAGAGAAGCGTCTTCGTGTGTCGCGAGACGCTGCTGTTCAATGCCGCTGCGCTCTATGGGATCGAGGAGATGCGAAGCGATACGATGACCAATCTGTCGGTGGCGTCGCATTTCAGCGGTCATGGTGGGCGCCGTGGCCTCTCGCTGCCGGACGCCTTCCTCCAGCGCACCGGTACGACAGGACAGTCGACGTTCATGGGCCCCTCCACCCCGAACGTCAATTCAATCCATTCGGCCGGACAAGGGTCAGCCTCTGGCTATCGGCGCGTTTCCCTTCCTGCCGCGTCGCAGGATCAAGCTGATCAGCAGGCAGGCCGTCGCAATGGCTGCGACGACGGCGCTGAGGAGGAACGACATCTTGTAGCCGCCGAGCAGTTCCGCGGCGACCGGCGCCTGCTCGGGGCCGGCCAGATGGGACGCGTAGAAGCTCGCTGTGGAGATCATGGCGGACAAGCCGATGACCGCTCCGAATTGCTGGAAGGTATTGAGCAGGCGAGGGATTCGCGTGCTCCGTAGCGCAGCCAGCGTCCGGCATTGGTGGCCCTCGCATCGAACACGCGCCCACGCAAGTCACTGGGCTGGCGCACGCCGGCAGAAGCATTCAATGAACTGCTACGCTCAGCCCCGCAAAGCAATGTTGCGACGACCAGTTGAACCTGGATTGCGACCCGCGGTCCGAGTGGCAGACCAGGCTTCCATCACGCTCCACCTGCGCAACGTCTTCCTGGAAGATCGTTCGTCGCCACGTCCTTTCACGGCGTAGGAACGGCACCGATCTGTTGCATCAGCCCGAGCAGGTCCGGCTGCCCATGCTCTTCGACGATCTTGTCGTCAAACCACCGATAGAAGTTGATCGCTTGCACTTCAAACTTCTTCCCGGTAGGGGGTACTCCCATAAAGGTACCCTCGTGAGTTCCCCGCATCGTAAATCTTGCAGCGACCCTCTCCCCTTCCGAAATCGTCTCCTCGAGGGTCCATTGGATGTCCGGGAAGCCCCCACGCATCATCGCGATGATGAAGAGGTAGCCAGCGGGGCCTTGCAGAGGCGCCGTCTGACCAGGCACATGAAAAGCAGCATCCTTGGCGATGAGTTCCGTCGCAAGTTGCTCGTCGGCCGTGTTGATGAACACGGTGAACTTCTGCATCAACTGTTTGCTGGACTCGGGGGTCATCGTTAGTTCCTTTCGGGCATGGTGTTGAATATCTAAGAAGCGTTGGCTCGCAGTTCGGTCCAGGAAACTCGAAGCTCTCCAGAGGGCACGCGGGATCGTTTAGGTAGTAGCGTGCCATAGCACGACCGGCGGCCGGTCCGGCGCCCCCCACTTGGCCAGTTCACTGCCTTGCGCCATCAAGCAGCCATTGCGCAATGGTCTGCAAATCGGCATTCTCACGCCAGCTTGAACGGCAGCTCGCGCAGCGGCTTGCCGGTCAGCCGCGCGAGGGCGTTGGCGAACGCGGGTGCCAGCGGCGGCAGTCCGGGTTCACCCATGCCGGTGGGCGCATCGGCGCTGGGAACGATGTACACCGCGATCTGGGGCATGTCGGTGATGCGCGGCACGACGAAGTCGCCGAAGTTGCTCTGCTGCACTTCGCCGTCCTTCAACGTGATCGCGGCGCCTGGCAGGCACATCGACAGGCCCATGACCGCTGCACCCTGCACCTGAGCCTCCACGCTGCGCGGATTGACTGCGAGATTGCAGTGCACGCCGGAGGTGATGCGGTGCAGTACCGGCTTGCCCTCCTGCACCGAAGCCTCGACCACGTAGGCCACCACGGAGTCGAAGGACTCGTGCACCGCCACGCCCCAGGCACGTCCGGCCGGCAGCTGCTTCTTGCCGTAGCCGCTCTTGTCCACTGCCAGTTGCAGCGCCGCGCGGTGGCGCGGGTGCTTGTCGCCGAACAGCCGCATGCGATAGGCCACCGGGTCCTGCTTCGTGGTGCGGGCGATCTCGTCGAGCAGAGTCTCCATCACGTAGGCAGTGTGGGTGGAGCCCACGCTGCGCCACCACAGCACCGGCACGTTGACCTTCGGATGATGCACGGTCAGGCGCATCGGCACGCCGTACGGTTCGCGCATGCCCTCGGTGGCCGTGGCGTCGATGCCGTTCTTGACCTGGAACTGGCCGAACACGGTACCGGTGGTGATGGACTGGCCGACGATGACGTGGTCCCACGCCAGCACGTTGCCGCGTTCGTCGAAGCCGATGCGCGCGCGGTGCAGGTGCATGGGGCGGTAGTAGCCGCCCTTGATGTCATCCTCGCGGCTCCAGAGCGTGCGCACCGGTGCGTTCAGGCCTGCGGTGCGGGCGGCCTTGGCGATCGCGCAGGCCTCGACCACATAGTCGCTCGTGCCCACGAACCGGCGGCCGAAGCCGCCGCCCGCTGTCTGCACGTGCATCGTCACCTGTTCGGCCTTGAGGCCCAATGCCTGTGCGGCCGCAGCGGCGTCCAGGCCGGCGCACTGTGTGCCGACCCAAAGCTCGGCGCGCCCATCGGCCAGTTGGACGGTGCAGTTCAGCGGCTCCATCGGCGCATGCGCCAGGTACGGAAAGACGAACTCGGCTTCGAGTTGCTGCGGCGCAGTGGCCAGCGGTGCCATGTCGGCATCGAACGCGCGCGGCCCGGGCTGGCCGGCCAGCTCGCGGTACTGGGTCAGCAGGCGTTCGCTGTCCACCTTCTCGACCGAGGCCGTGTCCCACTGCAGCTTGAGCGCATCGCGCCCTTGCTTGGCGGGCCAATAGCCGTCGGCGACCACGGCCACACCTTCGCCGCCGCGATCCACGGGCACGCGCAGCACGGCCTTCACGCCTTTGATGGCGCGCGCTGCGCTGTCGTCCACGGAGGTGAGCTTGGCGCCGAACACCGGCGGATGCGCGACCAGCGCGGTGAGCTGACCGGGCAGGCGCGTGTCGATGCCGAAGTCCTGTCGCCCGCTGCTCTTGGCCCGCGCGTCCAGGCGCGTGGTGGGTTTGCCGATGATCCGGAAGTCCTTGGGACTCTTCAGCGTCACCTTCTCGGGCACGGGCAAGGTCATCGCGGCTTCGGCGAGTTCGCCGTAACCCGCCTTGCGGCCGCCCGGGCCGAGCACCGTGCCGGCCTGCGTGCGCAAGGTGGCCACGTCAACCTTCCAGCGCGCTGCGGCGGCACCCAGCAGCATGGCCCGGGCGCGTGCGCCGAGCTCGCGATACTGCGTGTAGCTGTTCTTGATTGAATGCGATCCGCCTGTGAGGTGAATGCCGAAAAGCGGGTCGACGTAAGCGGCATCGCCGGTGCCGTTCTGGCTGCGCACCAGGCTCCAGTCGGCGTCGAGTTCTTCCGCCAGGATCATCGGCAAGCCGGTCTGCACACCTTGGCCGAACTCGAGCCGGTTGATGGTCACCGTGACCTCGCCGTTGGGAGCGATCTGCACGAAGGCTGAGGGCTGCTGCGTCGGCTTCAGGGCGCTGGGCGCTTGGTCGGTGGCCTGCGCAGAGGCCAGGTGCGGAAACGCCCCGAGCGCCAGGCCGCCGGCACCGGCGAGCTTCAGGAAGCTGCGGCGAGGCAGCACGGCGACATCGTTGGATTGGCCACGGGTCAGCAGGTGCTGAAGGGCGCGCGGCATTTCGCTGTGGTCGAAATTGGGCAACATGGTGGCTCCTTCAGGCGAGGGCTTTGGCGGCATCGGCCACCGCGGCGCGGATGCGGGCGTAGGTGCCACAACGGCAGATGTTGCCGGCCATCGCGCCATCGATCTCGGCGGAGGTGGGTTGCTTGCCGCGGGGCACCGATTTGAGGAAAGCGGTCGCGCTCATGATCTGGCCGCTCTGGCAATAGCCGCACTGCGCCACTTCGTGCTTCACCCAGGCGGCATGCACAGCGGCACCGGCACGGTCGCTGCCGTCGGTGGCGGCCTCGATGGTCGTGATCTTCTTGCCTTCGGCGGCCGAGATCGGCGTGATGCAGGAGCGGATGGCCTGGCCGTCCAGGTGCACGGTACAGGCACCGCACAGCGCCGCGCCACAACCGAACTTGGTGCCGGTCATGCCCAGCGTGTCGCGCAGGGCCCAGAGGATGGGGGTGCCGGGGTCGGCATCGACCGTGCGATCACGGCCGTTGATGTTGAGCGTGCTCATGGTGAGTCGTTTCTCCGTGAGTGAGGTTGATAGGGATAGAGACGGGTTGCGGGGCGGTGCCGGTGGTCACGCGACCCAATGCGCATCGAAGCTTGTTTCCGATCAGTCCCGAACCGATGACTCCGATATGCATGTCGTATCTCCTGGTCGATCGTGATGTGCGAGCCCGGCCCTGCGTGGTCAAGCGTCGTAAGAAAACGAGGACGACAGCTCGCGGTGGGCGTCGGCCTGGGCGCGCATAGTGTCGGCCTTGGCCTCGAAGGTCTGCACGGCGTCGGCGCCGGCAGCAAAGCGCGCCGGAGGCTCCTTGAGCCCTGCGAGTTGCACGAGGGCATTGGCGAGCTTGGCGGGGTCGCCTCCCTGCTTGCCATCCATGCTGCTCCAGGCGGCAACGGTCTGCCTGGTGCGCTCGGCGTAGTCGTCGATGGACGGTGGCGCGTAGGTGGTGGAGTCGTTGCTGAGCAGTTCGGTGCGGAAGAAGCCTGGCTCGACCAGCATCGTGCGGATGCCGAAGGGAGCAATCTCCGGGGTGAGCGACTCCATCCACCCTTCGATGCCGAACTTCGCGGCGGCATACGCCGTGCAGAACATGCCGCCGGCGATGCCTGCGGTCGACGAGATGGTGAGCAGCAGGCCGGAGCGCTGCTTGCGCATCACGGGGAGCGCCGCGCGGGCGACGTTCATCGGGCCGAACAGCAGCGTCTCGATCTGGTGGCGGACCTGATCCGGGCTGAGTTCCTCGAAGAAGCCGGCGTAGAAGTTGCCCGCGTTGTTGACCAGCACGTCGATGCGACCGAACTTCGCGACGGCCGCCTCGACAGCGGGCTGGGCGTCGTCGGCACGGGTGACATCGAGCTTCAGGGCCAGCAGGTCGGGGTGGCCGCCGATCGCCGCCGCGACCTTCGCGGGGTCGCGACCGGTCGCGACGACGGCGTGGCCGGCGGCCAAGGCGGACTTGGCGATGTCGACGCCCAGGCCTCGGCCCGCGCCGGTGATGAACCAAACTTGTCTGTCAGTCATGGAATGCTCCTTGTCAGATGTGAGAGTCGAACCACTCGAGCATCAACTCGGGACGGTTGTTGAAATGGTTGTAGCCCTGGAAGCGCTCGTCCGTGCCCTCGATCCAGAACAGCTTCTTGTCGCGGGCGGAGATCAGGTCAAAGATCTGCTGCACGTTGGACGGCTTGGTCCTGAAGTCGTCGTGGACCTGGGTGACCAGCGTCGGGACGGTCACGGCCCTGGCGTCCTCGATCGGCCAGGTCTCGTCGAGGCGAAGGCCGGTCCGCTCGTGGAAGGCCTTCTCAAACATATCGAGCCCGCCTTCGATGCCGGCGTTGTCGACGGCCTTTTCGATGAAGACCTTCGGTGACACGGGCTGGACGGCGATGAGCGCCTTGACGTGGGCGAATTCGTTCGGATGCTTCTTCATCCCGACGATCGTCGAGTTCGCACCGAGGCAGCGGCTGAGCAGCGCCGTCCGCATGTCCTTCGTGTCCAGGCGGGATCGCATGTAGCGCAGCGAGCCGATCACGTCCCGGTACTTCAGCGTGCCGTGACCGTTGACGCCGCCGCTGCCCATGCCGCTGCGGCCGTGGTTGCGCATGTCGTAGGCCAGCACGTTGTAGCCGGCGTCGTGCAGTGCCTTGTACTGCGGCAGGAAGTTCACCTCTAATCCGCCGAAGTCCTTCCACTGGGGTAGGTGCCCCGGGTAGCCGTAGCGGTTGCATGGCATGGGGTGGTTGCAGATGACGAGGCGGTCGGAGTCGGCCGGCTCCTTTGAGAACATATGGATCGAACAGGCGGGGCATGGGTCTGGGTTCTCTTTCGATGCCATGAATGTAGGCAGTTGGACTAAGAAGAAAAATACCCAATCACTGAACACCATATGAAGATATTCTTCAAACCATGAGACTCAACCAGCTTGATGGACTGCTCGCTTTCTGGAAGGTCGCGGAGCACCGCGGATTCACCGCCGCCGCGGCGGCGCTCGAGGTCTCGCCCTCGGCGCTCAGTCAAGCCATCCGCCATCTCGAGGCACGACTCGGGGTCCGTCTGCTGAACCGGTCCACCCGCAGCGTCAGCCTCACCGAAGCCGGYGAGGCCTACCTGTCGCGGATCGGGCCGGCGCTGGGCGACGTGCAGGAAGCGGGGGAGCAACTTCACGCGCTTCAGGGTCAGCCGTCGGGCGTGCTGCGCATCAACGCGGCGCGAATCTCGATCGCGATGGTCCTCCAGCCGCTGCTGGCCGGGTTTCTGAAGACCTACCCTGACGTCCAGGTCGAGCTGACCAACGACGAGGGCTACGTCGACATCGTCGAACGAGGGTTCGACGCCGGCGTTCGCCTGGGCGAAAGCGTTCAGAAGGACATGGTCGCCGTGCCTCTGGGCGGTCCGATTGCCGTTGCCATCGTGGGATCACCCGACTACTTCAAGCAGCACCCGGTTCCACGCCACCCTTCCGACCTGGTGCGTCACAACTGCGTGCGATTCCGGTTCTCCGGCAGCGGGGCCATTCACAAGTGGGAACTTCAGGTCGACGACCGGCTCGTCGAGTACGAGCCCAGCGGGCGTCTCACGATCAGCGACTCGTTGTTCTCAGTCGAGGCTGCGCTGGAAGGAGTCGGGCTGGCGTACACATTCGAGCAGCTGGCGCTTCCCCACATCAAAGCCAAGACCTTGAAGCGCGTCTTGACCGGCTTCTCGCCGACGTTCCCGGGGTTCCACCTGTACTACCCCAGCAGGCGGCAGCAGTCCGCCAAGATGAAGGCCTTCGTCGAGTACGCGCTGGCGCACTTCCGCAAGCGTTGAGACCGGCTGGAGAGTTTGTCAAGGCCAGAATCGACGCTCTGCTGAGACGCGGTGAGAGGAGGGAAGACGACGCGTCGCAGTCGCGCCTCAGGCCTCCCCGTACCAGCGGTCGTTGCCGAGCATCACACGATGGTGGCCCTCTTGCGTCGCAGCGTCAGCGCCTTGAGCTCCTCACGCTCGGCGTCCGTCAAAACCAGTGACGCTTTGGGTCACTAGCGCACGGTCGACATCACCGTCGCCCGGCACCTCGGCTGCTCGTGGGGCGGCAGGAAGTTGCAGTTGTCCAGTGCGCGCCGCTGCATGTCGCTCAGCCTCGGCGGGTTGCGCCGCGGTGGAGGCGGCGGCTGGTGCCAGTGGTGCGGCGGTGGCTGGTGCCAGTGCTGGTTGGGCGCCCGGCGGATCCAGCGCTGCCCGTGGTCACGCTGCCAACCCTGGTCCCACATGCAGCGTTCGAAATTGCCACGGCCGCGACTGCAGAAATGAAGGTCGCGATCGAACTGGGGGCTGTTGTGCCACTGGGCCATCGCGGGCTCGGTGCCGATCAGCGCCGCGACTGCCGCGAACAGTGCCGAGATCTGCTTTTTCATGGGCGCATTGTCCTCGCCTTCGATCCCTTTTTGTCCTGAGATCGACACGCTCACTCGAGCGCCGATGCGCTGACAAGGAGGCCGGGTTCTTCCGCGTCGGCGAACCCGGCAGTTCAATCCCCAAGCTTGGGGAGGATGAGGATTGACCGCACCGGGGCTGGGCATCACCATTGCGATCAGCGGCCCCCGGCTGGAAACCGCGTCCTGGTTCTTGCCGGTGCAGAACACGACTGAACCGTTCGCCGGAGGGACCATGCAAGAGTTGCTGGAACGGCAGGAGCATCGGACCTGCACATCCTCGTCCGCCGTGGCTCGCGACCTCCGCCCTGATCAGCGTCTGGTTCAATCCAGTCGACGCGCGAATCGCCAGGTCTTCGATGCCAGGACGCTGCGCCTGCATGGCATCAAGGCATGGTTCGCGGGTATCGCCGCCAATCCGCCGCCATGGGTCTACGCCTTCCTGCGAACGGTCTTCCCGTCGCTGAGGCTCCCCGGCTGGCGCTACGTCGGCAGCCTTCCGGTGCCCAAGCTGGAGTTGTGGGTGCTTCTCACGCGTGATGAAGACGTCCGCGAGGTTCTGGGCCGCGATGATATTTTCACGGTTCCGTGGGGGAAGGATGTGCGGCTGCTCAACGACGGCGGCGAGCCTGGAACACCCTTCATCCTGGGTCTCGATACGAAAGATCCCGACGAAGAGAAGTTGTATTGGCATGGCCTCAAACAGGTCATGCAGGCCTTCCGGCGTGATGACGTGGCGAACGTGGTGCGCCCCATGGCTGCGCAACGCGCATCGCAGATCGTTCAGTGCGCTGGCCATGGCCCTTTCGACGTCATCCAGGGGCTGTTCGTCGAAGTCTTCATTGATACCTGCGAGCGGTATTTCGGGGTTCCTGTCCCTCAGGATTCACATGCGAAATTCTTCCAATGGACAGTGGCCGTGAGCGGCCTGCTGTTCGGGCCGCCCTACGAGCGGGACCATGCATGGCAGACGGCCGACGCTGGCGCCGACCGTGTCGCGGAACTGGTGGACATCGCGATCGCAGGAGCCATCGAGCAGGTCAACAGCGGATCGTCCGAAGACGTCGTGCTCCACAGGCTCGCAAGACGGCATGTCGATGACCCCGAGGCGATGGACTGGCTGACGATGCGCGCGATCATGGTCGGCATGATCATGGGGTCGGTGCCGACGAATGCGGTGTCCGCCGGGCACATTCTGGAAATCCTGTTTTCGCGCCCCGAGGCCATGGAGGCCGCACGCGCGGCTGCCCACGGCGGCGACGATGCCCAGCTGTCGCGCTGCCTCTTCGAGGCGATGCGCTTCAAGCCACTGAACCCAGGTCCGTGGCGCCGCTGCGAGAAGGAATACGTCGTGGCGCGCGGCACGCCTCGCCAGACACGAATCCGCGCGGGCACCGTGGTTCTGGCAAGCACGCAATCGGCCATGCTTGATCCGCGCAATGTCGACCGACCGGGTCGCTTCGACGGCACACGCGATCCCGCCGGCTCCCTGCTGTTCGGGTACGGCCTGCACTGGTGCGTCGGGAAGGCGATCGCCGACGCCCAGATCACACAGGCATTCAAGGCCCTCTTGCGGCAGGAAGGGCGCCTGAGTCGAGCCCCCGGGGCGGCCGGCCGGACGAAGTTGCTCGGCCTCTTTCCCGAACAGCTGTTCGTGCAGTTCAGCTAGATCCTTTTCGTGCGGGAGCAAACGCCATGGATCAAGGGTTTGTGACAGTCTTGATGCCGTTCGACGCTGCGCGGGCCGGAGCCGTCGAGGCAGAGATCGATCTGCGACTCGGCAATCCGATGCACGACGCCGTTGCCCGGCCGCTGGATGCGCGCGCCGTGGTGCATTTCATGAGTCTTCTTGTTGTTCCCGCGGAGCCTGGTGGACCTGCGAACCTGTTGCTCGAGGCTTCGGTGGATGGCACGGCCGAGGCCGGTATCGACGCCATTGCCAAAGACCTCGAGGTGCCGCTCGGTGCGGTGCTGCAGGTGGCCGGTATCCAGGGCCCCGGCTCACTTCGAGACAAGCTTCTGGGGCACAGGCTCGTCCTCGGTCAGGCGTGGTGGGAAACACTGGGGCTGCCGTTCGCGGGAACCCCGGGCGCTCCATGCAAGCGGATCCGCCAAGAGGCTGAACTCGCGCGTCGACTGCGCGCCATCCTTCAGGATCTGCCGGACGATCTTCCTCCGTTCGAAAGGTTGCAGACTGCCCGCGATGTGCTCTGGTGGGATGGAAGCTTCAAGTGGGCATTCGCGCCTGAGGCGGCCCCATGCCTGAAGGCCGCGCCGGACAGCGGGCTGACGCCGTTGGTGCGCAGATTCTTCGGGGACGCCATTCCGGTGCGCTCGTTCGACGCCTTGGCGGCGATGCGCACCACCGCGTGCATTGCATTGGAGTTCTTGGCGACGATCGGTTGGCCGTTGCTGCTCGTGTTCGTGCTTCTTGTCGTCGGGGCGGCGCAGTTTGTCTCCGTGGTCGACGCGTTTCTGCTTGTGGGTGCGCTGTTCCTTGTGTTGTCGATCCTGGTGGTGTTGAGGCTGCGGCGTCTCGAAACCAGGAACACGCCCGTCGACGAGGAGCCGGCGTCAGGTGCTGTTGAATCCGTGATGCAGCACGAAGGCCATGCGGCTCAGAACCTGCTCTTCTCGGTGTCCAGGCTTCAACCGGGACTTCTGCGCCGCTTCACCTTGCGCCTTTCTTTTTTCTCAGTGGGTCTGGTGAAGTACTTTTGCCGCCCCGGATTTCTGGGTGCGAACCGGGTGATCCATTTTGCGCGTTGGCTGGTGGTGCCGGGCACGAATCAGATGTTGTTCCTCTCCAACTACGACGGTAGCTGGCAGGGCTACGTGGGCGACTTCGTCATCAATACCGCAGGGGCAAAGGGCGTGACCTCGATCTGGAGCAACTGTCTGGGTTTTCCCCGCACCCGAAATCTCTTCGACGACGGCGCCGCGGACCGCGATCGCCTGGTGCGCTGGGCGAGGCGGCAGCAGCGCCCCGTGCATGGCTGGTACACGGCCTATCCCGGCATCACCACGGATCGCGTCCGCACCAACGCCGCGATTCGCCAGGGACTGGCCAACGCGACGAGCGCGCAGGATGCCCGCGACTGGCTCGCCTGCTTCGGATCGGCGCAGGAGCCCAACGCTTCGCTGGCGTTTCACGACATTCCGGCCCTTGCGTTCGGATCCTTGCCGAGGCTGCGGTATGCGTGCCTTCTCGCCTACGCGTTCACCGAATCGCCGGACGATGTTCGCTCGTGGCTCCGTCGGCTCGAGCCCATGGCGAGCTATGGCGAAGATCCCGGGCGCGACCGAGCGGTGGCGCTGGCCCTTTCGGCGAGCGGAGTCCTCAGGACCGGCGTGCCGAATGCCGAGGACATGGCCACGTTCCCGGTCGCTTTCCAGCAAGGCATGGACGACATCGAACGCGCCCGAGCCAACGGCGACGTCGGGGCGCAAGCGCCGCAGCGCTGGCTCTGGGGTGGCGGCCCAAAGCGCATCGATGCCATCGTGATGTTGCACGCCTGCGCGCCTGCCATCCTGGCTGAACTGCTCGATCGGATTCGATCGGCGTCGCAGGCGAGCGGACAGACCGAACTCTTGTGCCGGCAATTGGAGGACATGCCGGAAAAAGGGCCGTCGCGCGAGGCCTTCGGCTTTGTCGATGGAATCTCGCAACCCGCATTGAGCGGCACTCGGCGCGCGAAGGGGCTGCGCTCGAATGACGTCGTGGCACCCGGCGAGTTCGTCCTCGGCTATCCGGATCAGCGCGGCGAACTTCCTGCTTCGCCAACCCTGCGCGCGTCGTGCGACCCCCATCATCTGCTCGACGATGCGGGCCTTCCAGCAGATCGACAGCGTCCGAACTTCGACGGCGGCCCCAACGTCACTTGTCGCGATCTGGGGCGCAATGGCACCTACCTGGTCGTGCGTGAGCTGGAGCAGCACGTCGAGTCCTTCCATCGTTGGCTGGCCGCAGCCTCCGCCGGGATCCGTGGCCCCGACGTACCGGCGCCAGGGAGGCGACGCATCGAATGGCTGGCTGCCAAGTTGGTGGGGCGCTGGCGCGACGGCAGTTCTCTGGTTCGTCATCCGGACGAGCCGGCGACCGGATGGGGCGGCATGGCGCGGGGCGATAGCAGCAACACTTTTTCCTATGCGCGGGAAGATGCGTCCGGCGCGCGCTGCCCGCTTGGCGCCCACATCCGCCGCGCCAATCCGCGCGACGCGCTCGCGCCGGGGTCGGCGGAGGGTTTCGCCGCCGTGCAGACGCACCGGCTGCTGCGCGTCGGGCGCTCCTATCGCGATGACGACGGCACCCGAGGATTGATGTTCATGTGCATCAACGCGAGCATCGAGCGGCAGTTCGAGTTTGTCCAACAGCGATGGCTTCTCAATTCTTCCTTCAGCGGCCTGGAGGATGAGACGGACGCACTACTCGGATGCCAAGACGAAGGTCGGAATTTCAGCATCCCGGGTTGTCCGGGTCGTCAGGCAGCAGGCCTGTCGAACTTCGTCACGATGCGCGGTGGGGGCTATTTCTTCCTGCCGGGACGTGCGGCGCTTCGGGCGCTGGCCATTGGAACACGCGAGCGGTCTACGGCGCCCCAGGCGCGCCCAGCTTCGCATCGACCTGGCGGCTGATCCCGTTCATTGCGCTGCGAGACAGCACCCATCCGGACGGATAGAGGCCGTCCGCCACCAGATCGAAGCGGTGAGCGGGCCGGTCGAGCACCCAATTCGCAAACGGTCCGCACGGCGATGTCGACGGCCGAGGGCGAATTCCGAGGCGATCCCAGAGCTGGCTGGCCTCGGCAGCGAGTTGCGCATCGGCGGCGTGCATGTGCGCCTCGCGCGTTTCAAGGAGCGTCATTGGCGAGGACAGCAGCGCCGGCACGAGCCGAAGCGGCGCTCGCTCGCGTGGCTGGGCGGGATCACGGTGCGCCGAGTCATTGCACGTCCCGTTGGGATCGAGCGCCGCTTCCTTCTCGAATCGATCTTCGTTGCGGATGGCGATGACGACTGGACGAAGCCGTGCGCGCAGCCGCTCCAGGCGTTGCGCCGCTTCGGTGTCGCCTTTGGGCGTGAGCGCCTCGCACTGGCCAAAGAGACAGTGGGTGACCATGCGCAAGACGTCGGAGCTGGTCGAGGTGGCGCTGTCGTCGAAATAGCCGCCATCCTGCAGGTGCGCTCGAAGCGCATGGGGCCGGCCCTTTTCGCCGGGGGTATCGGCGCATTGATTGCCGTAGAGCGCACCCACCGGGTTTGTGTAGGGAAAGCGGGAGCTGTTGTGTGCGGCGGTGCTCAGCCGAAGGTCCGATCCGAGCATGCCCAGCACGTCGCAAGCCCCTGGGAAAACCCGCCAGTCAATGGACAGGTCGCTCTGGATCCATCTTTCGCCGGTTTCCACGCGCGTGACGGCGAAGAGGACATGGGGTCGATGCGCCCCGGTGCCCGATGCGGCGAGGCCGGTCGTCATGAATGGAACAGCCCCTTCAATGCTTCCTTCGAACCAGTAGGATCGGCCCAGCAAGCCACAACCGGGGCTGGCGCAGAACAGTGAGGTCGGCAAGGCGCCGGCAAGCGCATCCTCGAACAGAAGTCCACCCAGCAGCTGCGTCCACAAGTCGGCCCCGCCCATGCGGTCCACGCATTTCCGAAGTCGCGGGGCATCACCGCCGGCCTCGCGATCGCAGGCGCGGAAGGTGGCGACGCCGAGGGCGCCGCCCGAGACTGCGGAAATGGCGAAGGTGCGGCGATCGAAGTCGGGATCGATGCCTTTCAGCCGTGCCAGGACTGACGCGGTCCAGTACGCCGACCTGATGCCACCGCCTTCGGCCGAGATGATGTAGACGGGGAGGGCGTTCTCGGCGGCTTGGGGTTCCTGCTTTGCCAGCGCTCCGAGCCATTGTGCAACCGCCGCTTCCAGATCGGGGCGCTGCGGCAGCCCGAGCGGATGCGGCGGCCTGTCGTGCAGCTTGAGGATCGCGAGGATCGCAAGCGCCACCGGCACGCCGATCGCCAACCAGCCTCTCGATGGGACATCGCGGCGGTAGAGCCAACAGGCCAAGACCACGCAGGGCAGCCCGAGGGCCACCGACCAGAGGAACCTGGCGAGATCCGCCGGCTCCGAGGCCTGGTCCGTGCGGATGCTGTGGACCTCGCTCCATCCGAAGACGGCAAACAGGGCGTAAGCGCCGAGGGCTGCGATCAGATACGGAACAGCGTTGCGGCGCGACAGATAGGCGACCCAGCCGAAGATCCCGGCCCATGCCGCCAATCCGCTCGTGATGACCGCCAGCGCGAGCGGCGGCGTCCAGGTCTCGAGGCTGGCGAGCCGAACGAGCATGAAGAGCAGCGGTGGTGCCCAAGCGACCCAGAAAGGACGCAGCCCCATGTCGGCCCGCGCATCGCTGGCGCTCTCCTTCGCCTCGTAGTAGCCGACGGCGTTCTCGTGGCTTCTCAGCGTGACAACCGCGAGGAAAAGCAAAGCGAGCATGCCGATCCCCACAAGCAGGCCGGCGAGCCATGGCGCCCCCGGGGATCCGTGCGGCTGATCGCGCAGGCTCCAGGCGATCACCAGGGTGACGGCCCCGAAGGGTGCAAGGCCCAGGAGCCGGGCCCACCATTTGGCGAACGCAATCGATGCGGCGCTCGGCGTGCTCTCTCGGCCCGGCGTGGCGAGGCGCAAAAGGAGGCGGGGCCATAGCCACGAGGCGTAGGCGAGAAGCCACACCGAAGCGGCCGTCAACAGGAGTCCAGCGAGCATCTCCGGGTGCACACCCGGATCTGTCGGGTCGGGGACCTGGCGTACCAGGCCGTCACGGGTCTGGTCCATGAGGAGAACGAGCGCGCCGTAGGCGAGCAACACGGCAACCGCGTACTTGGTCCGCCACAGGATGTCGGCGATGTCGGCGCGCATGCGCGATCGCGCGTTGGCAGCTTGCAGCGCGTTGGGCGTATCGAGCGTGAAATACCAGTGAGCAAACCACAGTGACGTGTACAGGGCGGCGGCCGCCCACAGCCCGAACTTCGCCAGTTGTGCGAAATGTGCGGCCGGCGCGAACCATGGCGTGTCGGCGTGCGAGATCGCGAGCAGGGTGAGCAGATTGGCCGCCAGTGTGAAGGCGGCGCCGGCGAAGACCAGCGCACAGAACCACAAGAGCGTGGGAAGCGCGCCGGGCCCGGAAGCCGTGCCTCTGTCCCGCGCGAGCAGTTGGCGCAGCCGCACGCCGAAGGCGAGCAGCGCGAGCGTCAGGGCCGGTGCCAGCACGAGCGTCTCGAGGATCAGGAAGAGGCGCGCGCGGTGCGCGAGACCACCCGCCTTCCAGAAATCCAGGAACACTTTGCGCTGCTCGGCATCCGGCGCCAGTTCGAAGCCGTAGACCGACCCGATACCGCGAGGCGTTGGGTCGACGGCGCTCATGGCCACCAGCGCTGTGATCGCAATCGCCGTTGAGATTCCCAGGATGCGGCCGATCGCGCGGGCGTTGAGTGTCTGCCTGGCGAGCCCGTTCGCCAGCGCGCACGGGACGGACAGTGGTGAGCTCACCATGGAAGGACCTCCTCACGTATCGCCACAGCCACGCTACCAGCGACCGGCCAACAGTCAACCGCAATGTTGATGAGGATCGCGGCGGTACTTCAGCTTCTTCGCAACAGCAGGGTCCGGGCGCGCGCGAGGTCAGGGGTGTTGGCGTAGGCCTCCGAGGCGTCGAATGCAGCCGCGAGGACTTTCATGGATGCGTTGTTCGAGCCGACCGCCGAATCATCGAGCGCCACGAGATCGCAGGCGGTTCGCAGTTCCCAAAGTCGTGCCTTCTGGTGTCGGGCGATCTCCAGGGCCTTGGCGAATTCGCGTCGCGCGCCCTCCTTGTCGCCGGCGGCCTTCAACAGGGCACCGTGCACACGGTGTGTTTCCGCCTCGTCCCAACGCTGATTCGTCGCTTCCAGCACGCAGAGTGACTCCGTGATCAGTTGCAGTGCCAGATCGATCCTTCCCGCCCACCCGTGCGCTTCGGCGGCGTGTCTCAGGAAGCCGGAAAGATAGAGCCGTGCGTCTGTTGCCCGGTAGGCCAGGATGCCTCGCTCGAGCAGCGCGTGCGATTCGTCGAAACGCCCGATTGCAGCGAGGCACCAGCCCCTTAGCACCGTCTCGACGGCGTCGTAGTAGGAGATGCCGTTGTCCTCCAGCAGTGCCCGCAGATCGTCCAGCCTCTCCAGGGCCGCCTCGGGCCTGTCGATCGTGAGGGTCACGAACGAGGCGCCCGTCAGGGCATGTGCCAGGGTGTAGGCGTGGTGCATTTCACGTGCCTCGTTGATGGCGCGCTCGCTGTTTTGGCGGGCATCCGTGATGCGGCCCAGGCACATCTGCGACCAGGACAAATAGGTCAGCATGATGACCTTCGGATCGTCCACCGTCAGGGCCCAGTACGTGGCCTGCTGCGCAGGATCGTAGAGGGAGAGACCTTCCTCCAATTGGCGCACGGCTTCGAAGAACTCGCCACGCGGATGGCTCGTGATGCCGCTGAAGCGATGGCCCATGAGCAGGTGCATGCGGTCGCCGCTGTTCTGGCCCTGCGTCAGCAGGGCATCGGCCTGGCTTTGAGCGGAGGCCAGTTCGCCGCGCAGGAGGGCGTGTGTCCACAGGCCGTGCAGGGCCGCCAGCAGCTGCGGTGGATTTCCGAGCCGGTCGCACAAGACCCGAGCGCGTGTGAAGGTCTCCCCGGTGCTGGCGATCGCATAGCCCTGCGTTGCAATCAGCGCCTTGCCAAGGGCGATGGTCAAATCGAGTTCCAGCTTGGCACGCCAGGCCTCGTCCGTCTCCGCCGGCAAGACCTTGATGCCGCTGCGCAGGTGAACCAGCGCCTCGTGCATGGCGGAGCGCCGCAGCGCCGCGACGCCGGCCATGAGCCAGTACTGGGCGGCTTCACGGGCCAGTCCGCCTTCGGCGCAGTGCCAGGCCAGGACTTCCGGTTGCACTTTGCGCATCTCGGGGAAGTGCGATTCGATCGCCGAGACGATGCGCAGCTGAATGGCCTGACGGCGTTCGCGGACCATGATCCGGTACGCCGCGTCTCGAATCAGTGCGTGCCGGAAGGCGTATTCCGAGTCCTTTCCGCTCAGCCGCTGAAAGATGCCCGCTGCGACGAGCGTGTCCAATGCTGGCTTCAGCGCGTCGGATCGATTGAATGCGAGAGCCAGCAGTTCGACGTTGAAGGTGCGTCCGATCGCCGCCGCGATCTCCGCGACTTCGCGCGATTCGCCGAGACGATCCAGCCGCGAGAGCAATGAAGCCTGCAGCGAGATCGGCAGCGACTGCGCTGTCGCCTGGTTGGCCGAGGGCTGCCACTGACGGTTCTCGATGACCGCTTTGGTCACTTCCTCGATGTACAGCGGTATGCCGTCCGTGCGGGCCACGATGTCCTTGACCGTCTGACCGGAGAGGGCGATGTCAGCCGCAATCATCCGGACGAGTTGACCGCCAACGTGGGGATCGAGTGGCGTGAGCGACATCTCTACCAGGTGCTTGCTCCTGACCCATGCGGGACTGAACTCCGGTCGCGCAAGAACCAGCATGAGCACGGGGAGACGATGTACGCGCGCCACGGCCAGGCCAAGAAGTTCGAGCGTCGATTCATCGCTCCATTGCGCGTCCTCGAAGATCACGAGCGTTGGCTCTTTGGCGGCGAGGCGCTCGAGTTGCGAGAGCAGCGCCTCCATCGTGCGACGGCGCTTGACCTGCGGCGTGAGTGTCGGCGCAGACGCGCGCGCAGCCGGCGTGACGTTGACCAGTTCGGCCAACAGATCCCTGTCTTCTTCCGACACCTCTCCGATCGCCGCGGACAGCTTGTCCAGCTTGACCTCATTCGGGTCCTCTCGAGCGAACCCCGCCGCCCATTCAAGCTGCTGGACGCAGGGGTGCAGGGTCGAGCCCAGGCGGTACTGTGAACAGAAGTAGCGCAGGGTGGTGCGTGCGGAGGTCGCTTCGAGGATGGCCGCGGCCATGCGCGATTTGCCGACACCCGGCTCGCCGCGGATCAGGATGCTGCGGCCCCATCCTTCGCACGCCTGGCGCCAGTGGCCAAGAATGGCATCGCGTAGATCGTCGCGGCCGAGCATCGGCAACAGGCGGTTCTCGTGCTGAGCCTCGTAGCGACTGGCCGCCGGTCGCGCACCCGTGACGGCCCAGCCATGAATGGGCTTCTCGAAGCCCTTGAGGGTGAGGCTGCCGAGGTCCCGCCACGAGAACAGGTCACCGACACGCTGGCGCGTGGCCATGTCGACGAGGATTGCGTCAGGTTCCGCGGCTGCCTGAAGCCTGGCGGCGAGATGGGGAGCCTCTCCGGCGACGTCCAGCACGTCGGTTGTCATTTCTTCATGCAGGTTGCCGATCACGACCAGACCTGTCGCGATGCCGATGCGCGATTGCAGGGGGCGGCCTCGAGGATCTTTCAAAGCCCGGACTTGCCTCGACGCTTCGAGCGCGGCATTGATCGCGCGCTCGGCGTCGTCTTCATGTGCCTCCGGATACCCGAAGTACACCAATGCCGCATCCCCGATGAAGCGTGCGACGTGGCCGCCGACCGCTCTCATTGCGACCGTCACAGCACTATGGAACGTTGTCAGCAGCGTGCGGGCGTCTTCCGGATCTGCGCCCGCGACCATCGCGGTGGAGTTGACCAAGTCGCAGAACAGGACGGTGAGGGGGCGGCATTCCAGCAGAGCCGGACTGGTCAGGCGCGCGCCGCATCCGGAACAAAACCTGGCACCCGGACTGAAAGGGGTGTTGCAGCGGGCGCATACGAACTGAGCGGTTGACCGCCGGCCGGCATCCAACGGTGAGCTTTCTTCGCTCATGATCGCCCGCCTTTCTCTTCTTCGAAGTTCGGCTCGGCTGGGTGACCCAGCCAGGGTCACACGCCGGCGGAACCGGCGCGCACGATCGTATCGAAGCGCCTTGCACGATACCACCGGCATGGCAAATTCGCCATGATCCCCGTGGGAGCGAGGACATCAAAAGTCGAGCGTACTTGATCGGGCCTTGCTAGCATTCGCCATGGACTGCGTGCGAACTCCGGATGTTGTCTCCGCGGTATTGGCGGCAAGTGGACCCGCTGCGGCCTTGGCGTACCTCAACGAAGGCGTCCCGCACCGGTTCACCGCGGTCTATCGATTCGGCGGGCCGCTTCTTCACAACGTACTGCTTCACGACAAGGCCGGCCGGATGCGGCCTGACTTCCTGTCCGTGGTTCCGTTCAGTCGCAGCTTCTGCCAGTTCGTCGTGAAGGGGGGGTCGTTCCGTACGGACAACTCCGTTGCCGACCCTCGCCTCGTCGGGCATGCTTTGCGGGGAATCGTTATCTCGTATCACAGTGTGCCCGTGCTCGACGACACTTCGGGAGAACTCTGGGGCACGCTTTCTCATTTCGACATGCGAAGCTTGCCGCTCCCAGACCTGGAGTTCGAGCTTCTGCAGAGCGCGGCCACCTTCCTGCCCCGGTATCTGGCGCGCCTCTGAGGCCGCCCGCACCGCCGGCGCGGGCATGGCCACGCAAGGATCGATCGGGCACACGGGGCATCGAAAGCGCCCGCCGGCGATCGGGTGGCCCGGCGCCCTCACCAGTGCGATAGCGCCTCGATCAGCCTTGCCTTGACGCTGGCGTCAGCGAAGCTCGCATCGATCGAATTGCGTGCCAGCGATCGAAGGTCGTCATCCGACCAGCCGAACGCCTTGCTGCACATGGCGTACTCGCTCACCAGGCTGGCCCCCAGCAAGACCGGATCGTCGGTGTTGATGGACACGGCGACGCCGGCACGGCGCAGGCGATCGATAGGATGGTCCTCGATGCATGGGTAGACGCCCAAGGTCAGATTCGAAGTCGGGCAGATGCCCAGGGGTATCTGCCGATCGACCAGCAGTCGCACCAGCGCCGGATCCTCGATCGCTCGCACGCCATGATCGATGCGGTCGGCACCGAGCAGTTCGATGGCATCCCGAACGCCCTCGGGGCCACT
This sequence comes from Variovorax sp. P4_B11, assembly GCF_056402355.1. Lineage (NCBI taxonomy): Bacteria > Pseudomonadati > Pseudomonadota > Betaproteobacteria > Burkholderiales > Comamonadaceae > Variovorax > Variovorax sp. P4_B11. Next base: position 119,313 of record NZ_JBFUHO010000009.1, on the reverse strand, counting down.
GGACTCGCCAGCATGCACGGTGCGGCGCAGCCCCGCCGCACCGGCCCGTCGGAACGCCTCTGCGAAACGCGGGCCGGTGCGGCCCGCGGCAGCCTCGTTGCCATCGATGGAGAGTGCCACGACCCGCGGGTGTCGCAGAGCCACCAGCGTGTCGACCAGTTCGGCCGCGGCGTCCGACGATTGCGTGCGCAGAAGGCTGACGCACAGGCCCACCGGCGGAAGTCCGTCTTGCTCTGCGGCGGTGAAGCCGGCATCGATGGCGTCGATCATGTCGGGCAGACGGCCATGCCACGCCTTCCAATGGGTGGGATTGACGATCACGTCTGCGTAGCCTGCACCGCCGTCGGCGAGCCGCCGGCTAAAACCGTAGCTCAGCTCGGCGAGGCGTTCGCGGGTCGACGCGAGGCCGCAAGCCCAGTCGAGGAACTGCAGGAAGTCTGCCAGGCCTTCGAATTCGAACAGGCGATCGCGAGGCCTGGGCATCGGCACGCCCGCCTGCGATGCCCATTGCTCGAGACAGCTCGTTTCGAAACAGCCTTCGAGATGTGCATGGACCTCCGCCTTCGGCAAGGCCCTGAGTCTGTCGATGGGAGGAATCTGCGAGTTGGGCATGGAAGTACTCGGTTGTGCATGCGCCGTGAGGCGCCAGCCGCCAGTTTCGCGCGTCGGCAGCCCAAGGTCATACGCTCGCGTGCATATCCCCTATTCGCCGGCCCGAGGTGTCGCCCCCAAAGAGGTCAATGCGGGTGGGGGTGCTGGTGGTGGATATCCGGGAAGTGCTCGTGGCTATGGGCCAGGGGCTCGTGCCGGTGCCAATGCGTGTGCCTGGCCGTGGCGGGCGAGCCGTCGGCATGCACGTGCTGGTGATGCGCGTCGTGGTCATGCGCGTGGCTGTGCGCCAGCGGCTCGTGCACATGCCGGTGGCTGTGGCGCTCGGTCAGGTGCAGCCAGACACCGACGGCCATCAAGATGCCAGCCAGGACAAGTTGGAGTGTCAGGGGCTCGCGAAGCAGGCCGATGGCCAGCACGGCGCCGAAAAATGGCGCGACCGAGAAGTAGGCGCCGGTGCGCGCTGTTCCCAGGTGGCGCAGCGCGACGACGAACAGGACCAGGCTCGTCCCGTAGCTCAGCAGGCCCAGGAGAGCGGCGCCGGCGACGACTGTTGCCGGCGGCCACGCCGCGCCCGTGGCGACCGCCAGGGCGAGATTCGTTGCGCCGGCGACCAGGCCCTTGACCATCGCAATGAACGACGCGTCGGCCACCGACACCTTGCGCGTCAGGTTGTTGTCGACCGCCCAGGCCAGGCATGCACCCAGGACCGCCAACGAGGGCCAGAGGGCGCCGACGCCTGCCTTGCCTGGCCAGCTGAGGATGGCCGCGCCCGCCACGATGGCAATCATTCCCAGTGCGATGCGCCGGTCGAAGTTCTCCTTGAACACGAACCAGGCAAGCAGCGCGGTGAACACGCCTTCGGCGTTCAGGAGCAACGAAGCGTCGGCTGCGGCCATGCCGGCCAGCCCCGTCATCAGCAGAAGCGGGCCGAGCATGCCGCCCGAAACCACGGCGCCCGCCAACCACCCGAGTTCGGCCCGAGGGAGCCGAACCGCCGGCGCGCGCGAAAGAAGGCGCCAAAGCCACAGACCCGTGCCGGAGCCCAGGTAGAGCAAGCCCGCCAGCAGCCAAGGGCTCGCGTGTGCCAGCAGCAGTTTGGCGACTGGCGTACCGGCGCCGAAGAGCGCCGCCGCGCCGAGGGCGGCCAGCACGCCGTGGTGGGTGAGCGCGTTCATGCTGTCCCGCCGTCGGTTGTCCTGGTGACGATGTGCGTCGTCGCCGCGATCGACGCATGGAGGAGCTGCTTTGACATGGGAATATTCCTTGAACCTGGAGTGTCCTGCATCGGAGGGGCGTCTGCATGCCGAACCCTCGGGCCGATTCCTCTAGCGGCAGGCCGCGTGCGCGCTTGCAGCGCGACCAGGCGCTCCTCGGCCGGGGCGCGAATGCCGCTATGCTGTCTTCCACGCCAGACATCGAGGGAGACGAATCCGTGTTGCCAGCCGAACTTGAGCGATACCTCCACCTGAACATTCCGCTGTCGAAGGCGATGCAGACGTCGGTCGTGGCTGTCGATGCGGAGGCCGTGGTCCTCAGGGCGCCGCTCGAGCCGAACATCAATCACCAGGAAACGGTATTCGGCGGCAGCGCCTCCGCGCTGGCCATCCTTGCGGCCTGGTCGTTGCTGCACACGCGCTTGCTGGGGGTCGGCATCGCCAGCCGGTTGGTCATTCAACGCAACACGATGGCATACGAACTCCCCATCGACGGCGAATTCACTGCCCGGTCGTCGATCGAGGACCCCGAGGCGTGGCATCAGTTCGTCCGCACGCTGACGCGCAAGGGCAAGGCAAGAATCTCGGTCGGTTCGGTGCTCGAACATGCAGGCCAACGCGTGGGTTGGCTCAGGGGCGAGTTCGTCGCGTTGGGTATTCGGGGCGCATAGGATGAAACACCCCCGAAGCGCCTGCGGCGCCCCGAGTCGCTGCCAGAGGCAGCGGCTCTTCGAGTCCGTCCAAGCCTGCGCAGGCAGGCTTGAAGCCGCGGACCTCAGCCCCTCAAGGGGGCGATACCAGCGGCCCGGCAAAGCCGGTTCCGCGGTATCCCTGGCATTTGGCTGCGCCGGTTTCATGCGTCGTGGGTCGCGCCAGGCGCCTCGAGCCAGGAGGAGGGTGCTGGCGTTCAGCGGACGGATTCGATGTACGTCACCGTCGCTTCGCCCTTCCTGATTTCGGCGTTGAATCGCACCTTGTCGCCTGGCTGGAGTCTGTCCAGCATCCGCTTGTCGGCCACGGCGAAGCCCATGGTCATCGGGGGCATGCCGAGGTTGGGCAGGTCGCCGTGATGGATGACGACCTCGCCGTGCTCCTTGTCGACTCTCTCTACTTCGCCTTCGGTGAGGGCCATCGCGGGAAGGGTGCCGACGCTCCAGGTCTTGCCTGGGGCAGAAGCCGGGCCTTTTGCTTCCTGCGCCTGCGCTGCGGCGCACGCCATGAGCCAGAGCGCGACGATGATGCCTAGACGTTTCATCATGACTTCAACGATGTCTGCTGAGCGGGATAGCTCGCGAACACCGTCATTTGAGGCTGCGGCCCGTGCGGGGAGCGTCTTTGCATGAATGTCACCTTTCAGGAATTCGATGTTGGTTCAAGCGGGGGCGATTCAAGCAGCCTTTGCTGCTGAAGCAACGTGGTCCTCAGGGCGTGGCTTTGGCCGCCGCCGGTGCACCAAGTACCACGCCGCTGGAATGACGAGCATGCTCAGCAAAGGGGCCGTCACCATGCCGCCCACCATGGGCGCAGCAATTCGAGTCATCACTTCCGAGCCAGTTCCGCTTCCCCACATGATGGGCATCAAGCCAGCCATTACCACGGCTACTGTCATCGCCTTTGGGCGAACGCGCTGCACCGCTCCCTCACGGATGGCGGCAAGCAGGGTCTCATCGTTCATCGGCGCACCAGCCTCGATGCACCGGGCAAGCGCATTCTTGAGATAGATGAGCATGACGACGCCGAACTCCGCAGCCAATCCAGCCAGCGCGATGAACCCAACTGCCGTCGCTACCGAGATGGCGTGGCCCAACGCCCAGACCAGCCAGAAGCCCCCGATGAGCGAAAAGGGAACCGCGGCCATGACCAGCGTCGCATCACTGAAAGACCTGAATAGTACATACAGCAACACGAATATGACCGCCAGGGTGGCCGGCACGACGAGCTTGAGGCGCTGTGTGGCTCGCTCGAGGTACTCGAACTGGCCGGACCACGACACGGCGTAGCCGGCGGGCATGGTCACAGACTGTGCAACTGCACCCTGCATGTCATTGACGACAGATCTGAGGTCTCGGCCTCGCACATCCACGTAGACCCAACCGGAGAGACGCGCGTTCTCGCTGCGCAGCATCGGCGGCCCATCCTCGAGGGTGACCTTCGCTACATCCTGCAGCAGTAGCTGGGCCCCTCTGTCGGTCACGAAGGGCAGCTCCCGCAGCCGTTGCAACGAGTCTCGAATCTCCCGAGGGTAGCGAACGTTGATCGGATAGCGCTCCCGACCTTGAATCACTTCCCCGACGTTGTCGCCGCCAACGGCGGTCGACACGATCGCTTGAACGTCGGCCACAGACAGGCCATAGCGGGCTGCGGCGAGCCGGTCGACGTCGACATCGATGTACCGACCGCCGGTCAGACGCTCTGCCAACGCCGACGACACACCTGGAACGCCCCTGACTGCCGCCTCAATCCGGATCGTGAGCTTGTCGAGAACGGCGAGGTCGGCGCCCGCCACCTTGATGCCCACCGGGCTCTTGATGCCGGTCGCCAACATGTCGATGCGGTTTCGAATGGGCGGTACCCAGACATTGGTCAGGCCCGGCACTTTCACGACGCGGTCCAGCTCTTCGACCAGCTTGTCTGGGGTCATGCCGGGTCGCCACTCTCCGCGTGGCTTGAACTGGACGGTCGTCTCGAACATCTCCAGCGGAGCGGGGTCGGTGGCGGTGTCGGCGCGACCGGCCTTCCCAAATACGCGGTCGACTTCAGGCACTGTTTTGATGAGCCGGTCCGTCTGCTGGAGAAGCTCGGATGCCTTGGATACCGACAGGCCCGGGAACGCTGATGGCATGTAGAGCAGGTCTCCTTCGTCGAGCGGAGGCATGAATTCGCCGCCAAGGCGCATGACGGGGATGGCAGTCAGCACCATGAGCACCGCAGCAATCGCCAGGGTAGCCTTTGGAAATCGGAGGACTGCTTCCAGTGCGGGCCGATACGCCGTCATGAGGAAGCGGTTCACTGGGTTTGCAGCCTCGTGAGGAATGCGTCCRCGGACGAGGTAGCCCATCAGCACCGGCACCAGCGTCACGGACAGGCCTGCTGCCGCTGCCATCGCATAGGTCTTTGTGAACGCCAACGGCGAGAAGAGCCGGCCCTCCTGAGCTTCCAGGGAGAACACCGGCACGAAAGAGAGCGCGATGATGAGCAAAGAGAAGAACAAGGCGGGCCCGACCTCCGTCGAGGCAGTACCGACCAAATCCCATCGCTCGGAGGGTGTTGGGTGCCTGGCGTGCTTCGTCTCGAAGGCCTCGAGGTGCTTGTGGACGTTCTCGACCATGACGATGGCGCCGTCCACCATGGCGCCGATGCTGATGGCGATGCCGCCGAGGGACATGATGTTGGCGTTGACGCCTTGCCACTGCATGACGATGAAAGCCGTGAGCACTCCAATGGGAAGCGCGATCACCGCTACGATGGCAGAGCGCATGTGAAACAGGAAGATGGCGCACACGACCGCCACGACCGCGAACTCCTCCAGCAGCTTGAAGCGCAGATTCTCGACCGCGCGGTCGATGAGCAGCGACCTGTCATAGGTCGGAATTACTTCGACGCCAGCCGGGAGGCTGGACTTGAGCGTCTCCAGCTTGGCTTTGACGGCTTGGATGGTGGTGCGGGCGTTCTTGCCCGAGCGCATCACCACGACGCCTCCCGCGACTTCCCCTTCGCCGTCGAGTTCGGCGATGCCTCGGCGCATCTCCGGACCCACCTGCACGGTGGCCACATCGCGCAGGAGCACCGGAGTGCTTCCCGAGATTGCGAGCGCAATCGTGCGAAAGTCATCCAGCGATTTCAAGTAGCCGCGCGAGCGCACCATGTACTCCGCCTCCGCGATCTCGACCACCGAACCGCCTGATGCCTGGTTCGCCTTCTGTAGAGCCGATACGACCGTCTCTTGCGTGACGCCAAGGCCTCTCATGCGGTCGGGGTCGAGCACCACCTGGTACTGTCGCACCATGCCTCCGATGCTCGCGACTTCGGCCACATCGGGGATGGTCTTCAGCTCGAATTTCAGGAACCAGTCATTCAGCGCGCGCAGTTGCCCGATGTCTTGCTTGCCAGAGCGGTCCGCCAGCGCGTATTCGTAGACCCAGCCGACGCCCGTCGCGTCCGGGCCGAGGGACGCGTTGGCGCCGATGGGCAGCTTGCCCTGCACCTGGTTGAGGTACTCCACGACGCGCGAGCGGGCCCAGTACGGGTCCGTCTTGTCATCGAAGAGCACGTAGACGAACGAGTCCCCGAAGAACGAGTAGCCGCGAACGGTCTTGGCCCCCGGCACGCTGAGCATCGTTGTCGTCAGCGGGTATGTCACCAGGTCCTCCACCACCTGCGGTGCCTTGCCAGGGAAGGGCGTCCGGATGATGACCTGCACGTCCGACAGGTCCGGCAGCGCATCCACCGGAATGCGGGTCGCCGACCAGATGCCAGCAAGCACCAGAAACAGCGTCGCGATGAGCACAAGGACTCGATTGCCAATCGACCATCGGATGAGCGCGGCAATCATTGCTTTGTGCCCGGTTGTACGCGCTGTACCGAGAGGAGTTCGTAGCCCATGGGCCCGCCCTCCTTGAACTCGAATCGGACGGTATCGCCTGGCTTCACATCCGCGAACGCGGTGGGGTCCGGCTTCGAGAAGCCCATCGTCATGGCCGGCCACTTGAGCGAAGCCACGGGGCCGTGAGAGATGGTGATGCCATCCGCCTCGACGTTCTCCACCTTCCCTTCGCCCACGTGGGTGACAGCTGCCTTCCCTGCCGGCGATGAGGCGGCGGGTACGGGCGGTGTGGCGGCCGCCGTCATGCTGGCCAGCACCGAGCGCAGCCGGGCCTCCGAGTCGATGAGGAACTGACCGCTGGCGACCACCTGGTCCCCTTCCTTCAATCCCTGGACGACCTCGAGGTCGTCGCCCAGGTCCATGCCGAGCGATATGTCACGCGGTTCGAACGCGCCGGCGTTGTTGCGGACGATGACGACCGCTCGTCTGCCCGTGCGGATGACCGCCTCGGCCGGTACAAGCAGCCGGGTGCTCCTTGGCCCTGCCACCTGCAGGCGCAGCAGCATTCCGGGCGTGAGCATGCCGTCCTTGTTGTCGACCTCGAAACGCGCCTTCAGCGTGCGTGTATTCGAGCTGACCTCGGGAAGTATTTCCTTGAGCTCGCCCTCGAAAGTCCGAGAGACGTCGGCTTGCAGCACCGCCTTGACCTTCTGGCCGCGGGTCAAGCGCACCGCCTGAGATTCCGGCACCTCGGCCACGGCCCATACCTTCTCGAGCCCGGCGATGCGAAACAGTGTCATGCCCGGCGTGATGGCAATGCCTTCGCGAACGCCAAGCTCGGTCACCACCCCGCTGGCCGGTGCGCTCAGGGTGAAGCGCGCCTGGGCTGTCCCCGTCTCCTCGCTCCGGCGGATGAGGTCGTCCGGAATCGACATGGCACGCATCCGCTCGCGTGCTGCAGCGACGAGGTCGGGCGCGACCCCCGCGCGCTTGAGCGCAAGCAACTCGTTCTGCGGACCGAGCCATTCCGGCGCGAAGATGGTCGCCAATGTCTGACCCTTGCGCACTCGCTCCATCGGAGCACGCACCGCCAGGCGCTCGACGTACCCCGCGACCCGCGTCTGAACCGCGACGGTCAGCCGCTCGTCAAACTGGACCGTGCCGACGGCGTCGAACGAGGCCGAGGTCTCGGCGCGCCGAACTGTGGCGGAGCGGATGCCCAAGTTCTGTTGCACCGTGGGACTTACTTTGACGCCAGATGGGCTTGGGTCACTGTCGGCGTAGACCGGCACCAGCTGCATATCCATGAACGGCGATTTGCCCGGCTTGTCGAAGCGTGGGCCTGGGACCATCGGGTCGTGCCAGTAGAGGACCTTGCGCCCGTCAGGTGACGACGTGCCACCGCCGGCGCCGGCTTGCGTGGTCATGCCGTCATTGCTGGTGGGGCGTCGTCCCAGCAGGAAGCTTCCGCCGGCGAGGACCGCGCTGCCGACAACGAGAAGCGCGGCGAGGTGAGTGCGTTTCATAGGCCGGCTCCTTGCGCGAGAGGCTTGAATGCAAGCTGGGCTTGGGTTTTGGCGAGGTCGCGTTGAAGCGTGAGGAGCTTCCGCTGCGCTTCCACTTCTGCGTGCCGTGCCTCGAACAGCGTCAGGAGCGTGCCCTGGTTCGACCGATAGGCGGCGGTGGCGACGACTGTTCGCTGCTCGGCAGGCGCCACGACGCCGGACCTGTACCGCTCGACGCGTTCGCGCAAGCGCTGGGCGTCGCTGGCGAGCGCCCGATATTCGGCGGTCGCCGTGCGCGTGGCTTCTGCAAGTTCGGCCTCGGCTTTGTCAGCCAAGGCGAGCTTCGCTGCGGTTTCGCGGTCCTGGCGCTCGGACGGGGCCACCTGAAGCGGAATGCTCACTCCGAAAGTCGCCATGTCCGCATAGCCTGTGCGTTGCCCGTATGAAACCTCCCAGGTCCAGTTCGGCTTGCGTTCCGAGGCCGCGACCGCCGCGGCTCGCGTGGCCACATCGATGTCGAACCTTTTTGCCAGAACGGCAGGATGCGCTGCGACGTATTCCTGCTCCGTCGGAACGGGAGCTGCGGTGATGGGGGCCAACGCGTCGGCGGCAATTCCAACCCAACGCTGGAGCGTTGCCTGAGCGGCACTTTGCAGCTGACGTACTTCGGCCGACTCGTCCTCCGCCGCGCCTCGCGCGCCGGTCAGGGCCAGCACTTCCTGGCTGCTGCCCATTGACGAAGCCAGGCGGGCACGCGCCGCTTCGAACTCTTCATGGGCGTGGTGTTCCGTCAGCATCGTCAGCTTCAGCGCTTCCGCGGCGTAGTAGGCGTCGAGGTAGGCGAGGGCGGTGTTCAGCCGGGCTTCGGCGACGGCGCTGCGTGCCTGGACTCCCTCGCGCGCGACCATGGCTTCGGCCGACGCTTGGCGGGCCATTCGCTTCTCGCTCGACAGCCATTCCTGGCCGATGCCGATGCGCTTCATCGTCATCGGGTCGCGCGTGGTGCTGAAGCGGTCAGCCCCGGTCACCGGCAGGTTCTCGATTCCGGCGCGCAACGTCGGGTCCGGAAGCTGGCCTGCTGCGCTGGCGAGCTCGGACGCGCTCAAGACACCGGCGCGCGCGGCCCGAGCGGATTCTGAGCGGTGGACAGCCAAGTCGATGGCCGCGTCGAGGGTCAAGGGGGCGGCGTCTACCAGGTAGGGCAGCAGTGCGGAGGCCAAGGCTGCCGCACGCAGGAATGGGGATTGCATGAAAGCTCCGAAGACAAATGGCACAACAGCTGGTGAGCGGGCAAGCCGCACCAGCACCGTTTGGTCGACGGAGATTCAGACGCGAAGTCTGAGTGTGGAGAGGAAAACAGGGTCGGGCGGAGGTCGGAGCTCCGGGGCCGCTGCGACCGGAGACGCCGCGGCCAGCTGCGCATCAACCGGCAGCGGCACGACCAGGACCTGAATGACCGCCGGAAGCGACGGGGTGGCGACTTTGACCTGTTCGTGCGACAGCGTCATGCCGGCAGCATGCTGGTGACAAAGCACCGGCTGCGCCGAATCCATGCCTTCACAGGGCTCGCCGGCGGCCATCATCTCGGCCATTGCCACCGCGTCGGCCGCGCCAGGGCAGACGTAGCTCGCCAACGCCAGCTGCGAGAACAGCAGCGAGAGGACCACGGCGAATGCGGTCATGCAGCGGTGGAAGCGGCGGCGGAGCATGGCTTTCGACAGTGTAACGATGTACCGCCGCTCGTTCAGCTCCTCGCGCTCAACTCGAGCAACAGGAGGACTTGGCCTGATTCGACGGACACTTGTTCGTGCCATACGAACAGAAGACGCAGCAGTCGCCGGGCTTTGGACGCAACAGCGCTTTGCAGCCTCCGCACTCATAGAACCACTGACAAGCATCGAGGGGCATCGTCTCTTCCTTCGCGTGACCGCACTGCGGGCACGTGATAGTCGACTGCAGGGCGACATCGCTCATTTCACTGAACCTGCTTGAAAGGCGCCTAGCCCTTCGAGGCCGTTCGAAACCCCGCAAAGACGTCTGCTCGTTGCGGCATGAAAAAGTTGCGGTAGCGAAGGTCGTGCATCCGCTCGTGCGTCGCGAAAGCACCGCCGCGCAATTCGCGGTGGTTGCCGAACCAAGGTTGGGAGTAGTCCCTGTACGGACCGGCCTTGAAGCCTGGGTACGGTTGGAAGGCGTCGCTGGTCCACTCCCAGACGCTGGCGCCCCAGTGGAACGCCATGCCGAGCACCGCCGCGGCATGCTCCCACTCCGCCGCGCGCGGCAGTCTCCGGTGCGCCCACGCGCAATAGGCTTCAGCTTCGTAGGCATTGACGTGGATGACCGGCAGGTCCGGGTCCAGGGGGAGCCAGCGGTCGAACCAGCGCACCTGCCACTCTTTGCCTGCGGCCGTGTCGTGCAGCCGCCAACGTTCAGGGTGTCCCCGGGCGATCGTGGACCGCCATCTGCCCGCCTCACCCGGCCAGTACATGGGTTCGTGGTATCCGCCCGCCTCGACGAAGCATAGGAACTCGCCTGCCGTCACCGGCCGCGCGTCGATATCCAGCGAGCCAAGCAGCACGGTACGGCCCGGTCCTTCGTTGTCGAACGCAAAGCCGCGCCGGTCTGCGGGCCACCCGATGCGAACGCTTCCGCCCGGGAATCCGATCCGGCTGCCATCCGGCATCGGTGCCAGCAAGGTGCCTGCAGGTGCGGAATGGGAGAGCGCCGAGCGCATCCAGACGAGGGCCTCGCCGTGCATGTCCTCATGGAACAGGGCCAGGCGATGGAAATACAGCGCGTCATCGCTGTCGCCGTCCGGCAAAGCCTGAACGCAAGCCTCGAGCTGAGCGGCCAGCATGTCGGCCACCTCGTGCCGCGAGGGCAACGGCGCTTTCCAGCGCAGGGCGTGCGCGAGCCGGGCGGAGTCGAAGAGGGCGTCGGGCCCGGCGATTGCAGCCGGCAACGCCGCCCGGACCAACCCATCATCGCCGACGTGGTGAGGGCCTCGAAGAATCCAAAACTCGCCGAACCAGGCCAAGTGGGCCAACTCCCAGGCGATAGGGTTGACGCCGTCCCTATGGGGAAACTGCCACTGCGCATCGGACAGGTCGTCGACGAGCGAGAGCGCGCGGCGGCGACTGTCCCGCATGGCTTCGGCCAGCGCCTCGCCGCCCAATCGGCGAGCATCCTTCGCTTCCATTGCGGGTCGTGGCACCATGTCCGGCATGAACGAGCCTCCTGTTGTCATCGTGTCGCCCGCGCTCGAATCAAGCAACAACGGAAACTGGCATACGGCCGCGCGATGGCGGGAGTTCCTGTCGGCACGGGCACCGACCACCATCTTGCAGCAATGGGACGGCGAAGACGCAATGGCCATGGTGGCGCTGCACGCGCGTCGTTCCGCCGACTCCATTGCTCGATTCCGCAAAGCGCATCCGACCCGCCCCCTGGCGCTCGTGCTGACCGGCACGGACCTGTACGGAAACCTGGCCTCGGATGCAGCAGCGCAGCATTCGCTGCAGTGTGCCAGTCACATCGTGGTTCTGCAGCAAGAGGCTATCTACATGCTGTCGCCGGCCAACCAGGCCAGGGCGCGTGTCATTGTCCAATCTGCGCCTCGCGTGTCGTGCGTCGAGCCGGCTGCATACCCTTGCGACTTCGTTGCCGTGGGGCACTTGCGAAGCGAAAAGGACCCGCTGACTCTGATGCTGGCAGCGCGACATCTCCAGGGCACGGGCATTCGAATCATTCACATCGGCAACGCACTGGATGCGGCGCTGGGTGCGCAAGCGCGACAGACGATGGAGGACTGCCCGGACTACCGTTGGCTTGGCGGCCTGCCGCAATCCGTGGCCCGGCAATGGATGGCATGCGCACGGGCGCTGGTGCATATGAGCCGGCTCGAGGGCGGCGCCAATGTGGTCATCGAGGCGGTGCGGGCGCAGGTCCCGGTTCTGGCGAGCCGAATCGACGGCAACGTCGGCTTGCTGGGGCGTGGCTACGACGGCTACTTCGAGATGGGCAATGCTTCTGCCCTGGCGGCGCTGATGCGGCGCGCGCACGAGGATCCCTCATTCGTATCGCGTCTGCAGGGGCAGTGTGCCGGGCGCGAATCCCTTTTCGACACCGCGGCTGAGGCAACGGCTGTGAAGCGCCTGCTCGGCGACATGCTCGGCGATCAGGCGGGACGCCGCACATAGCGGTCACCGCCAGGTGCGCGTTCCGGTCCGAGGCCATGTTCGCGGCTGGGTTCCGCCGGACCGGCGCCGCCTCGTCATCGGATCGAAAAGAGCCCTCTGCGCTCCGGTTCGCGCATCTTCCGGGCGAGTGCGGCATGCCGCGCCCGAATCACGGAATCAAGTGCGTCGGCGATGGCCTCTGCGTTCGGTTGGCCGCGCAGCGCGCGCAGACGGAACTCCAGGGCAATTTCGCGCAGCTGGGCGATGCCCAGGGGCACCGGCGCTGGATAGAAATCAGCCGTCATCCGGAGCTCAATACGCGAATCAGAAACGGCACGGCCACGATCAGGGCGCCGAGCACGATGTTGCGTCGCCAACCGGCGGCATGCTGCGCTCGCTGGCGTTCCCGATGCGCCTGGGCCAGGGCCATTCGCTCGGTCGGGTCGACGTCGTTGTTCCACCATCCGCGGGTTGTGTTGCTTTCCATCATGTAACCAATTATGACTACAGGAAAGCAATCGATCCAGAGCTTAGTGATGAAAAAGTTCACATATCTTTGGAATCATCACGCCCATTTCTCAGTCGTGGCACTTTCAATGGCACCTCAAGAATGCGTACTTAGGTGTGCATTTTTTCCTTTGGATCCGGAGGGATACTAGACACAATTGCTTACATGAAACATCACTCGACCGACCCTCAGAGCTTCAGCAGCTTCGCGTCATTGAACCGCGCGGATAGGACCCACGAGCCCAAGGACCGCCCCCCTCCGAGGGAACGAATGACCGGATTCGTGATAGCCGGCTTGATCGCCGTCGTCGCGATCTGTGTGTTTTTCGGAGTTCGGTGGTAGCCGGTCGCGGCGGAACCTTTCGCCTGGCCTCCCCGCTCCAGCGAATGCGGGTCAGCACACCGTCGGGAAGCCCAGCGCTTGATGGAATGCGCGCCTCGACGGGGGCGCCAGCCGGCGGTGAAGCCGGGAAGGGGACGCTACCAGGTTCCGACGACCAGGCTGATCGCCAGGACCGCGATGAGGCCGGCTATCACGAACCCGGTCATCCGTTCCCTCGCCAGGCACAGCGCTTCGCGCTGGTGCATCTGATCGGCGCGATTCAAGGACGCGAAGCTGCTGACGCTTTGGATGTCGGTCGATGGACTTGGCATGCACGAGATTGTGTCGATCATGGCCTCTGCGTCCAAGGAACAATTACACGCTTAAGTACGCACTTTCGAGGTCGCCGTTGTCTTGCCAGCTCAGGCCGGCATTCGAAAGAACGTCCTACATCCCCACGCGAGCGCGTCACGCCGCAAATCGCAGGAAGAGCGCCCTTTGGATCTGCAGATATTTCAGATCAGACTGCGCGTGGGATCTCGAGGTTGTCGATCAGACGCGTGCTTCCCAGCCGCGCAGCCGCCAGGGCCACCAGGGGCTCGCCCCCGGTCGGTTCCTTCAGGTCGGCGCGCCGGCGCAGCACCATGTAGTCGGGCTGCCAGCCGCGCGCGCTGAGCGATTGCATCGCGCGCGCCTCGATGGCGGCGAGGTCGCGCTCGCCCTCCTGAACCGCTGCGGCCATGGCCTGCAGCGCGCGCGACAGCTGCACGGCTTCCGCGCGCTCGGTCTCGCTGAGGTAGCCGTTGCGCGAGGACAGCGCCAGGCCATCTTCCGCGCGCCGGGTCTCGCCGCCCACGATCTCGATCGGCAGCGCGAACTGCCGCACCATGTGGCGGATCACCATCAACTGCTGGTAGTCCTTCTTGCCGAACACGGCCACGCTCGGCTGCACGCAGGCGAAGAGCTTCATCACGACCGTGCAGACGCCGATGAAGAAGCCGGGCCTGAAGTGGCCTTCGAGAATGTCGGCCAGGGCGCCGTCCGGATGCACCTTGCAGGTCTGGGGCTCCGGGTAGAGCGCGCGCTCGTCGGGCGCGAACAGCACATCGCAGCCGGCCGCGCGCAGCTTCTCGCAGTCGCTGTCCCAGGTGCGCGGGTAGGTGTCGAAATCCTCGTGCGGCAGGAACTGCAGCCGATTGACGAAGATGCTGGCCACGGTGACGTCGCCGAGCGGCCTGGCCTGTCGCACCAGGGCCAGGTGGCCGTCGTGCAGATTGCCCATCGTGGGCACGAAGGCGGGGCGCCGGAAGCGGCCCAGGTGGTCGCGCAGTTCGGGGAGGGTGCGGGCGATGTGCATGGTCGATGCGCCTACCAGGCGTGGAGTTGATCGTCGGGGAAGCTGCCGTCCTTGACGGCGCGCACGTAGGCCTGCATGGCTTGCGCGATGCCGGGCGCATCGGCCATGAAGTTGCGCACGAACTTCGGCATCTTGCCGAGGCCGACACCCAGCATGTCGTGCAGCACCAGCACCTGGCCCGCGGTGCCGCGGCCGGCACCGATGCCGATGGTGGCGCAATGGCGCAGTTCGTTCGTGAGTTCGGTCGCCAGCGCGGCGGGCACCATCTCGAGCACCAGCATCGCGGCGCCCGCGTCCTGCAGCGCATGCGCCTGCTGCTTGAGCAGCGCCGAGGCCTCTCTGCCCTTGCCCTGCACGCGGTAGCCGCCCAGCGCGTGGACGGTTTGCGGCGTCAGGCCCAGGTGGGCGCAGACCGGGATGCCGCGCTCGACCAGGAAGCGCACGGTCTCGGTGGTCCAGCCGCCGCCTTCGAGCTTGACCATGTGCGCGCCGGCCTGCATCAGCACCGCGGCGCTGCGCAGGGCCTGCTCGCGCGATTCCTGGTAGCTGGCGAAGGGGAGGTCGGCGATCAGCCAGGCGGTGCCCTGCACCCGGTGCAGTCCGCGAAAGACGCTTTCCGTGTGATAGCGCATGGTCTCCAGCGCCACGCCCACGGTGCTGTGCAAGCCCTGGCAGACCATGCCCAGCGAGTCGCCGACCAAGAGGCATTCGACGCCCGCGGCATCGGCCACGGCCGCGAAGGTGGCGTCGTAGGCGGTCAGCATGACGATCTTCTCGCCGCGCGCATGCATGTCGGCCAGGCGCGGCAGGCTCAGCGGCTTGCGAGTCGATGGCGGCGAGGCCGGGGGCAGGGTGCCGTAGGGGGTGGCCGCATCGGCGGCGGAAAGCGAGGACATGGCGAGCTTCTCCGCGCTCGACCTCAGGCTGCGACGGCTTCGCCCGAGGCGGCCTGCACGGGGATGTGGGCGCGCTCTTCCTTGATGCGGTTGGCGTCGTCGACGAAGACCAGCTTCGGCCGATGCGCCGCCACCTGCTCCTCGGGCACCAGGCCGAAGGCCGCGATGATGATCAGGTCGCCCACCGCTGCACGGCGCGCGGCCGAGCCGTTGACCGAGATGATGCCGGTGCCGCGCTCGCCGCGGATTGCATAGGTCACGAAGCGCTCGCCGTTGTTGATGTTCCAGATGTGGACCTGCTCGTTCTCGGCCATGCCGGCAGCGTCGAGCAGGTCTTCGTCGATGGCGCAGGAGCCTTCGTAGTGCAGCTCGCAGTCGGTGACGGCGACACGGTGGATCTTGGACTTGAGCAGGGTGCGGAACATGGCGTGAAAGCTCCTTCTTTGTGCGAGAAAAGGGAAGGTGTCAGCCGGCCGGCGGCACGAGGATGGTCGGTGCCGCGGGCGCGGCGAGCGCCGGATAGTCGCGGCTGAAGTGCAGCCCGCGGCTTTCGCGCCGGGCCTGCGCCGAGCGCACGATCAGGTCCGCCACCTGCACCAGGTTGCGCAGCTCGAGCAGGTCGCGGGTGACGTGGAAGTGGCCGTAGAACTCCTGCACCTCGCCCTGCAGCAGCGCGATGCGGTGCGCCGCCCGCTCGAGCCGCTTGTTGGTGCGCACGATGCCCACGTAGTCCCACATGAAGCGCCGCAGCTCGTCCCAGTTGTGCGAGATGACCACGGTCTCGTCGGCGTCGGTGACGCGGCTGTCGTCCCAGGCGGGCAGCTCGGCGCGCGGGCGTTGCGGCGCTTCGGCGATCGCCTGCGCGGCGGCGCGCGCGAACACCATGCACTCGACCAGAGAATTGCTGGCCAGCCGGTTGGCGCCGTGCAGCCCGGTGCAGGCGGTCTCGCCGATGGCGTGGAGGCCGGGCACGTCGGTGCGGCCCGCGAGGTCGGTGAGCACGCCGCCGCAGGTGTAGTGCGCGGCCGGCACCACCGGGATCGGCTCGCGCGTGATGTCGATGCCGAGCTCGGCGCAGCGCGCCAGGATGTTCGGGAAGTGTTCCTGCAGGAAGGCCGGGCTCTGGTGCGAGATGTCGAGGTGCACGCAGTCGAGTCCGTGCTTCTTCATCTCGAAGTCGATGGCGCGCGCCACGATGTCGCGCGGCGCGAGTTCGGCGCGCTCGTCGTGCCCGGGCATGAAACGGGTGCCGTCCGGGAGCAAGAGCCGCCCGCCTTCGCCGCGCACCGCCTCGCTGATCAGGAAGGACTTGGCATCGGGGTGGTACAGGCAGGTCGGATGGAACTGGATGAACTCCATGTTCGCCACGCGGCAGCCCGCGCGCCAGGCCGCCGCGATGCCGTCGCCGGTGGCCGTGTCGGGGTTGCTCGTGTAGAGGTAGACCTTGCCGGCGCCGCCGGTGGCCAGCACGGTGTGCGGCGCACCAAAGGTCAGCACCTCGTCGGTGGCCTCGTCGAGCGCATGGAGGCCGAGGCAGGCGTTGTCGGCCAGCCCGAGCTTGCGGCCGGTGATCAGGTCGACCAGCGTGTGCTGCTCGAACAGCGTGATGTTCGGCGTGCGCCGCACCTGCTCGATCAGCGTGCGCTGGACCGCGGCGCCGGTGGCGTCGGCCGCGTGCACGATGCGGCGCTGGCTGTGGCCGCCTTCGCGCGTCAGGTGCAGCGCGCCGTCCTCGAGCGAGAAGGGCACGCCGAGATCGCGCAGCCAGGCGATGGCTTCGGGTGCATGCTCGACCACGAAGCGCGTGGCGGCCAGGTCGCAGAGCCCGGCGCCGGCGACCAGCGTGTCGTCGACGTGCGACTGCACGCTGTCGCCTTCGGCGAGCACCGCGGCGATGCCGCCCTGCGCCCACTGGCTGGCACCGTCGAGCAGGGCGCGCTTGGTGATGATGGCCACGCGATGCGTGGGCGCCAGGTGCAATGCGGTGCTCAATCCGGCCAGGCCGCTGCCGACGATGAGCACGTCGAATTCATGAGAAATCACAGGTTGTCGCTCTTGGTTCGGATCACAAACGGGGCGAACCATAACCGACTCTTGCGCTACGCCTGCGTGCATTTTGCGAGCCGACCCTGCACCGGCATCGCTGTGGCATCGCTGCTACGATCGCGCCCATTCGCTGCATGTGCGTGGCCTCGCGACCGATGATGATGGACAGTACCCTCGATTTTTCCTCCGCCGAATGGGCCGCCGTGGTGCGCGCTGATGCGCTGCGGGCCCTCGATGAAGATGTTGGCGGCGGCGATCTCACCGCCTCGCTGATTGCCTCCGATCGCCGCGCCTCGGCGCGGGTCCTCGCCCGCGAGCCCGCCGTGCTGTGCGGCGGGCCCTGGGTCGAGGCGGTCGTCCGCCACCTGGATCCCGACGCACGGATCGTGTGGCATGTCGCGGAAGGCGCCCGCTGCGCGGCCGATCAGACCGTGCTCGAGATATCCGGCGCTGCCCGGGCGCTGCTCACGGCCGAGCGCACCGCGCTCAACTTCCTGCAACTGCTGAGCGCGGTGGCGACCAAGACCGCGGCCCACGTCGATGCCGTGCGCGGCACGCGGGCGCAGATCGTCGACACCCGCAAGACCCTGCCCGGCCTGCGCCTGGCCCAGAAGTACGCGGTGCGCATCGGCGGCGGCGTCAACCACCGCATCGGCCTCTACGACGCGGTGCTGATCAAGGAGAACCACATCGTCGCCGCCGGTGGCGTCAGCGCGGCCTTGCGCGCCGCGGCCGAGGTCGCGAGCCGGGCGAAGTTCGTGCAGATCGAGGTCGAGACCCTGGCACAGCTCGACGAGGCGCTGGCCAACGGCGCCCGCATGCTGCTGCTGGACAACATGGACCTGCCGACGCTGCGCGAGGCGGTGCGCCGCAACGACGCGGCCGGCGCAGCGCGCGCCATGCTGGAGATCTCGGGCGGCGTGACGCTCGATGCCTTGCGCGCGCTGGCCGAGACCGGGGTCGACCGCATCTCCATCGGCGCCCTGACCAAGGACGTCAAGGCGATCGATTTCTCGATGCGGTTCCAGGAGGCCTGAACCATGACTCTGGCCATGACGCTTCCGGTGATCGATGTCGACTACGAGCAGCCGCTCGCCGCCGCAGACGGCAGCACGGCCTGCGACACCCGCCATGCCTGGGCCCGTGTGCCTGCCGAGCCGGGCCCGGCGGAGCGCGAGGCGCTGAAGGCGCGCATCCGCCGCCTGCTGCGCGAACGCGACGCGGTGATGGTGTCGCACTACTACGTGCATCCCGACCTGCAGGACCTGGCCGAGGAGACCGGCGGCATGGTCAGCGATTCGCTCGAGATGGCGCGCTTCGGCCGCGACCATGCGGCGCGCACGCTGGTCGTCTCGGGCGTGCGCTTCATGGGCGAGACCGCCAAGATCCTGTCGCCCGAGAAGCGGGTGCTGATGCCCGACCTCGACGCCACCTGTTCGCTCGACCTCGGCTGTCCGGCGGACGAATTCGAGCGCTTCTGCGCCCAGCACCCCGACCGCACGGTCGTGGTGTATGCCAACACCAGCGCCGCCGTGAAGGCGCGGGCCGACTGGCTGGTCACCTCGAGCTGCGCGCTGGACGTGGTGCGGGCGCTGACCGCGCAGGGCAAGAAGATCCTGTGGGCGCCCGACCGGCACCTGGGCGACTACATCCGTCGCGAGACCGGTGCCGACATGGTGAGCTGGGGCGGCGCCTGCATCGTGCACGACGAGTTCAAGGCGCTCGAGCTCGAGCTGCTGAAGAAGGCGCATCCGGCGGCCCGCGTGCTGGTGCATCCCGAGGCCCCGGCCGACGTCGTCGCGCTGGCCGATGCGGTCGGTTCGACCTCGGCCATCCTGAGCGCGGCGCAGCGCATGGAGGCGCGCGAGTTCATCGTCGCCACCGACAGCGGCATGCTGCACAAGCTGCGCGCGCTGAATCCGGGCAAGACCTTCATCGAGGCGCCCACCGCCGGCAACGCGGCGACGTGCAAGAGTTGCGCGCACTGCCCGTGGATGGCGATGAACGGCCTGGCCGGCCTTGCGCAGGTGCTGGAGACGGGCGCGGGCGAGGTGCACGTCGAGCCGGCGCTCGGGCGCCGCGCGCGCGTGCCGATCGACCGCATGCTGGCCTTCACGGCAGCGCTCAGGGGCGGGCGGCCGGTCGAGCACCTGGTGGCGGGCATCGGCGCGGCCTGATCAAGCACCGCCGCAGGCGCCCGGTATTCTGGGTCGCCTGCGGGGGAGCGCGGGCGGGGGCGCCGAGCGACCGCGCCGCGATGAGGTGACAGCGCTTGCACCGTAGCGCTGCGTTGCAGGCCGGACATCGCCCATTTTGGGGATGCACACAACAATTTGCAGATTGTTGTGTACTTAAGTTTTGATTTCGTTCACTATTGCGGTCCATGAGGCAATTGCCGGCTTAGAGCAACCCAATGGACTCTCCACTCCCCGCAGACAACGCAGCGTTTCAACGGTGGACCGAGGTCACCGATGCCTTTGTCAGGGAGTTCAACCGCTTTCAGGCCGGCGACACGGCCGCGCTGGCCGAGGTCCGGCGGCTGTCCGGAGAGTTGCAGCGCATGGGGCGTGCGCTGGGGCTCGAGATGCCGGTCGTCGCGCCCCGTCCACCCTTGTTCTCGAAGTAGCACCGCAGCGCCATGCAAAAGGCCCGCCGAAGCGGGCCCGGATGCGGGCCGCCGACGACCCTCGAGGTCGCCGGCAGCGGGCCAGGGGATGCTCAGGCGCCCACTGCGTCCAGCGCCGCATTGAAGGTGGCGCTCGGCCGCATCACGGCCGCGGTCTTCTTCGGATCGGGCATGTAGTAGCCGCCGATGTCGGCCGGATGGCCCTGCACCGCCTTGAGTTCCTGCACGATCTTCTGCTCGTTCTCCGACAGCGACTTGGCCAGCGGCGCGAAGTGCGCTTGCAGCGCCTTGTCCTCGGTCTGCGCAGCCAGTGCCTGGGCCCAGTACAGCGCCAGGTAGAAGTGGCTGCCGCGGTTGTCGAGTTCGCCGGTCTTGGTCGACGGGCCCTTGTTGTTGTCGAGCAGCATGCCGGTGGCGGTGTCGAGCGTCTCGGCCAGGATCTTGGCCTTCTTGCTGCCGGTCTTCTGGCCCAGGTCCTCGAGCGACACGGCCAGCGCCAGGAATTCGCCGAGCGAATCCCAGCGCAGGTGGTTCTCCTCGACCAGCTGCTTGACGTGCTTCGGTGCCGAGCCGCCGGCGCCGGTCTCGAACATCGCGCCGCCGGCCATCAGCGGCACGATCGACAGCATCTTGGCGCTGGTGCCGAGTTCCATGATCGGGAACAGGTCGGTCAGGTAGTCGCGCAGGATGTTGCCGGTGACCGAGATGGTGTCCTTGCCGCGGATCACGCGCTCGAGCGTGTAGCGCATGGCGCGCACCTGCGACATGATCTGGATGTCGAGGCCCTCGGTGTCGTAGTCCTTCAAGTAGGTGTGGACCTTCTTGATCAGCTCGGCCTCGTGCGGGCGGTACTCGTCGAGCCAGAACACGGCCGGCATGCCCGACAGGCGCGCGCGGTTCACGGCCAGCTTGACCCAGTCGCGGATCGGCGCGTCCTTGACCTGGCACATGCGCCAGATGTCGCCGGTCTCGACGTTCTGCTCGAGCAGCACCTCGCCGGTCGCGATGTCGACGATGCGGGCCACGCCGTCTTCGGGGACCTCGAAGGTCTTGTCGTGCGAGCCGTATTCCTCGGCCTTCTGCGCCATCAGGCCGACGTTGGGCACGGTGCCCATGGTCACGGGGTCGAAGGCGCCGTTGGTCTTGCAGAAGTTGATCATCTCCTGGTAGATGCGGGCGAAGGTGCTCTCGGGCATCACGGCCTTGGTGTCCTTCGGACGGCCGTCCGGGCCCCACATCTTGCCGCCCAGGCGGATCATCGCGGGCATCGAGGCGTCGACGATCACGTCGTTGGGCGCATGCAGGTTGGTGATGCCCTTGGCCGAGTCGACCATGGCGAGCTCGGGGCGGTGCTCGTGGCAGGCGTGCAGGTCCTTGATGATCTGGTCGCGCTGCGAGGTCGGCAGGTCGGCGATCTTGTCGTAGACGCTCGACAGGCCGTTGTTGACGTTGACGCCCAGTTCGTCGAACAGCTTGCCGTGCTTGGCGAAGGCGTCCTTGTAGAAGACCTTCACGGCGTGGCCGAAGACGATCGGGTGCGAGACCTTCATCATGGTCGCCTTGACGTGCAGCGAGAACATCACGCCGGTCTCGCGCGCGTCTTCCATCTCGTCCTCGTAGAACTTGAGAAGCGCCTTCTTGCTCATGAACATGCTGTCGATGATCTCGCCCTCGAGCAGCGCGACCTTCTTCTTCAGCACGATCGTCTGGCCGCTCTTGGTGACCAGGTCCATCTGCACGTCGCGGGCCTTGGTGAGCGTCATGCTCTTCTCGCCGGCATAGAAGTCGCCGCCGTGCATGTGCGAGACGTGGGTGCGCGAGGCCGGGCTCCACTTGTTCATCGAATGCGGGTTCTTGCGTGCATTGCGCTTGACGGCGGCCGGTGCGCGGCGGTCCGAGTTGCCTTCGCGCAGCACCGGGTTGACCGCGCTGCCCAGCGCCTTGGAGTAGCGCGCGAGCAGCGCCTTCTGTTCGTCGGTCCTGGGGTCTTCGGGGTAGTCCGGGATCTTGTAGCCGCGCGCCTGCAGCTCCTTGATGGCCGCCACCAATTGGGGCACCGAGGCACTGATGTTGGGCAGCTTGATGATGTTGGTTTCGGCCAGCTGGGTCAGGCGGCCGAGTTCGGCCAGGTTGTCGGGCACCTGCTGCTCGGGGGTCAGGAACTCGGAGAACTCGGCCAGGACACGGGCTGCCACCGAGATGTCGCTGGTGGCGACGTCGATCCCCGCCGGCGCGGCGAACGCCTGAATGACGGGCAGCAGCGAAGCCGTGGCCAGCAGCGGCGCCTCGTCGGTGAGGGTGTAGATGATCTTGGATTGAGCGTTAGCCATTGTGTGACCTCTGGTGCTTGGCGGATGTGCGGGTTGCCCGCGGCGGGCAGGGCCGCGGGCAGTCGTTTTTGACGCGCGTAAGTCTACTTGAGGGGTGTTTCGCCTCGTGGTAGACGGGTCGGGAGGCCGGGGGCGAGCGCGTGCGCCGTGTCGCTGCACGGATCGTGCCGGTGCCGCCGGCCGGGATCAACTGCTGAACTGGATGCCCTGCGTCGAGTTCTGGCACCTGTTCTGGCTGGTGCTGCAGCTTTGCAGTGCCTTGTTCAGGCGCGGGCGGCAGTTCTTCTCGGAGGCGTTCTTGCAGAACTGGTAGTCGGCCCTGGCCGTCTGCTTGCAGGTGCTGTACTGGAGTTCGCAGGGCGTCTGGCTGCCGCCATCGCCCTGCGCCGAGGCGAGGCCCGACAGGACGGCGAGGATCCAGGCGGCGGAGAGGGGCGCGAGCTTGCTCATGACGAGGCCTTCCTCGGGAGTGGGGAGCGCATCTTAGACCGGTCGCGCCTGCCCTCAGCCCATCAGGCTCGGATTGCGGCGCGCCTCGTCGATCCGACGCTGGCGGATGGCCTCGCGGCATTGCCCGAACTGCGCGACCTTCGGATCTGCGCACCGGCTGTTGATGCAGATCGCACGGGCAAAGAAGTTGCTGTTGCTGCAGGCCGCCAGCGGATTGGGTTCCAGGCGCGTCGCCGACTGTGTCGCGGCCTTCCTCGGTCTCGACGCGGCAGGGCCCTCGGCAGGCGCAGGCCCGGGTGTGAAGGTCTCGGCATGGTCGTCCTTCTCGGCCGGTGAAGCCGCCGCGCGTGTCGACGAAACGAACACCTCGCTCGGCCCTAGGCCGAGTTCGGCGGGCGCGATGCGCGCCGGGATCGCCACGCGCGGCGCCGGCCGCGGCATGGGCGCCTGCGAAGCAGGCAGGGCGACCAGCGCGGCGGGCTGCCGGGCGGGCGGCGTTCGCCATGCGGTCCAGGCCGCAAAGGCGGAAAACAGCAGCAGCGGCGGCAGCAGCGCCAACTGCATGACGTTGCGCAGAGAGCGTGCCTCGGAGAATCCGGGTTCGATGCCGGCCGGCGCGGCCGCCTCGGCCGCTTCGGTCGGCGCGGCCGCCTCGGGTGTCGCGGGGGCGGCCTCGGCCTCGTCGCTCGGAGGCAGTGCGCCGCCACAAGTCCGGCAACGCGCATCGCTCAGGTGGTTCACGCTCTGGCAGAACTCGCAGGTTGCGAACTGGGCCTTCTTGCTTCGAATCAGCATCTCCACGACGTCTCCCACCTGCACGAAGGCGTCGGCCTGGGGGGCCGGCCAGCAGGCCGTCTCGAGGATCGCGCGCGTACGGAAGGGGTTCATGTCTTCTGGACTCAGCAGGGAGGCCATTTGTCGTACATCGAATCAGGGTCGAGTGTAAGACGCCGCCGCGAATCTTCGCTAGCGTTTTGTCGGCCCTGTGCGCTGTGGGATTTTTTTCACAATCCGCCGCCCAACTTGTGACGAGTTGCTTCACGAGTGCTTGGACGGCGCCTACGATCGGCGCATCCATCGAAAGCAACCCATGCAACTCCCGGTCTTGCGCCTGTCCCAAACGATCGCCGTGTTGAGCCTCTGCGCTGTCAGCGCCATGGCTGCTGCTGAAATCCATCGCTGCAAGGATGAGCGTGGCCAGACGGTGCTGTCCGACCGGCCGTGCGGCTCGGCATTCTCGGGTCAGCCGCTGCAGTCGAACACGCTGGGCAGCGCCGCCGACCGGCTCGCCGCGCCGCAGATGCAGGGCCCGCGCACGCGGGAGGGCAGCGGGCAGTACGACTTCATACCGGCCAGCCGGTCGAGCGAACGCCATGCGCTGAAGTAGCCGCTGAAGCGGGGCCCTGAATTCGCCCCGCGGTCAGGGCAGGGCCGCGACTGCCGTCGCGGCCTCGGCGGCGATGCGGCGCAGCAGCTGCGTCAATGTCTTGGCCTGCGACTGCGGCGTGTCGGCATCGCCCGCGATGTCGACGCTGAACTCCGCGCCGTTCAGCAGCCTTGGAACGCGTTCGGTGCTCCACAGCGTGATGCGCACGGTGGCCTGCAAGCGCCGCTCGCTGCGCACGTAGTCCATCCGGCTCAGTGTCACCTGCAGCGAAGCGGCCGGCGACTGCTCCGCGCAGTTGGCCTCGCAGAGGCGCCAGCCGGGCAGGCGCTCGCGCAGCGCGGCCGTGAACTCTCGCGCCACGCCGATCTCGATGCGTTCGGCCCAGAAGGTGTCGGGCCATTCGCCCAGCGTGCTGGCTTCGGCCCGGTAGCGCACGCGGCGCGCGACCAGGTATTCCGGTATCTCGGGCCGGCTCAGCGCCAGCACGCGGACGCTGGCCGGTGGCGCGGACAGCGGGGCGGACGGTGCCGCGACGGCCGGCGGCAGTGTCAGCAGCACGGGCGCCGGCCCCGAGGCGCAGGCCGTCAGCATCGCGGCCAGCGCGGCGCGCAGCGGCCAGGCCGCCCATCGGTTCAGTGCAGTCGTCATCAACGTGAGTTCCCGAAGAAGATGGCGTTGGGCCGTTCCTCGAGCTGCTCGCTCAAGGAGCGCAGGCTGCGCGCCGCCTGTGAAAGATCCTTGATCGCGGCCTCGAGGTCGCCGCGCAGCGGCGCGCCGGGCGAGGCCAGGTCGGCCAGCCGTTCCATCGCCAGCTTGGCGGTCTCCGAGGCCTGGCGGGCGCCCACCAGGGTGCGTTCCAGCTCGGGCTGGGCCGCGAGCACCGTCTGGCGCGAGCTGTCGGCCAGCTGCGTGATCGATCGCAGCGTCGCGTCGGCGCTGCCCTGCACCTGCCGGATGGCTTCGGTCGCGGCCACCAGCGTCTTGCGCGACTCGGCACCGGTGAGCTGCAGCTCCTTGCCGGCACCGACGAGCACGCCCTGGGCGCCGTCCAGCGTCTTCTGTACCGACTCCATCGTGGTGCGCAGATCCTTGATGGCCTCCCGCATGTCGGCCACCGTGTCGCGCAGCGGCAGGTTGGCCACCTGGTCGATCAGGGCTTCGAAGCGGTCGGCCACGGCCGGGATCTCGGGCGCGCCCGGACCGCCGACAAGGATGTCCGGCGTGTTCGGCAGGAAGTCGAGCTCGATCAGCTTCTGCCCGGTCACCACGCTCTGCATGGCCAGGCGCGCACGCAGCCCCCGCCGCACGAGGTCCGGCAAGTCGGGGATTGGGTCGCCGGGGCCCGCGGTGACACGCAGCGACGAGGGTTGCAGCCGCAGCGTGACCGGGATCGTGGTCTTGAGCGAGCGAGCATCCATCTGGATGCCGATCTCGGTCACCTGCCCGACCGTGACGCCGCGGAAGGTCACGGGCGCGCCGACCGACAGGCCGCTCACATTGCCTTCATAGAACACGCGGGCCTTCTGATGCTTGGTGAACAGGTCGTTGCCGCCGAGCCAGAGGATGGCCGCGATGGCGATGGCGAAGGCGGCGACGACGAAGCCGCCGATCAGCAGGGCGTTGCGTTTCATGGGGAGGCCTCGGCAGTGGCGGCAGGTGCGATCGCGGGCGGCACCTCCCGATGGAGAAAGGCATGCACCGTCGGGTGCACGTGCTGCTGGGCGAGCTCGCGCGGGCAGCCATGGGCGATCGGCCGCTTGCTGTCGGCGTCGAGGAAGAGGCCGTCGTCGGCGATCGCGAACAGGCTCGGCAGCTCGTGGCTGACGAAGACCACCGCCGCGCCGGTGCGATGCCGGATGTCGAGGATCAGGTCGTCGAGCCGGCGCGAGCTGATCGGGTCGAGGCCGGCCGAGGGCTCGTCGAGGAACAGCAGCGGCGGCTCGGCGGCGATGGCGCGGGCCAGGCCGGCGCGCTTCTTCATGCCGCCGCTCAGCGACGACGGATAGAAGTCCGCGAACTCGCCCAGCTCGACCCATTCGAGCACTTCGCGGGCCTTGGCGTCGCGCTGCTTCGCGTTGAGCCGGGTCTGGCGCTTGAGCGGCAGGCAGACGTTCTCGAGCACGGTCATCGACGACCACAGCGCAGCGCTCTGGAACAGCATGCCGAAGCGCGAACGCAGCGCGCTGCGCTGCGCGTCGTCGCTGGCCCAGAAATCGATGCCGTCGTAGGTCACGGTGCCGCCCGCCGGCGGCAGCAGGCCCACCAGGTGCTTGAGCAGCGTGCTCTTGCCGCAGCCGCTGCCGCCCATGACGGCGAAGATGCAGCCCTTGTCGACCTTCAGCGACACGTCCTTCTGGATCAGTCGATCGCCGAAGCGCATCACGAGCTGATCTACCGCGAGCAGGCTCATTTCAATTTTCCACCGCGCTGCCGGGTGACCCGCGTCGCATGAATCCGGCGCAGTCCGATACCAGGGATACCGCGGAACCGGCTTTGCCGGGCCGCTGGTATCGCCCCCTGGAGGGGGAGGCGCCGCAGGTGCATCGGGGGTGCTTCATATATCCAGCGCGTTGGCGCACAGGGCGAAGATGGCGTCGAGCACGATGATGCCGACGATGCTGGTCACCACGGCGCCGGTGGTCGCGACGCCGACGCCGGCCGCGTTGCGCTTGGCATGGAGGCCGTAGTAGCAGCCGACCATGCCGACCAGGGCGCCGAAAGTCAGCGACTTGCCGATGCCCAGGCCCAGGTGGGTCCAGGTGAGGGACTCGGCGGTGCGCTGCATGTAGGCGGTGGCCGAGACGTCGAGCATGGCGGCCGACACGATCATGCCGCCCAGCAGGCCGGCCACGCAGGCGAAGATGTAGAGCAGCGGCATCATCAACAGCAGCGAGGCCACCCGCGGCAAGACCAGGAAGTCGATGGCGGTCAGGCCCAGCACCTCGAGCGCATCGACCTCCTCGTTGGCCTGCATGGTCGCGATCTCGGCCGCGAAGGCGGCGCCGGTGCGCCCGGCGATGACCACCGCCGTGATGATGGCCGCCATCTCGCGCGCCACCGCGATGGCCACCAGGTCGGCGACGAAGATGCCGGCGCCGAACTTGGCCAGTTGCACCGCGCCGACGAACGCCAGGATCGCGCCGACCAGCAGGTTCACGACCCCCACGATGGTCACCGCCCGCGCGCTGCAGTCGGCCAGGACGCGGCCGAGGTCTTCGCGGCGGAAGGTCCAGCGGCCGCCCAGTGCGGCGGCGGCCGACAGCAGCACCTCGCCCAGGAAGCTCAAGGGCCGCTCGAGCGGGCCGGCGACCGATCGCAGCAGGGCGCCGAGCGGCTGGCGTTGGGGAAGGGGGGGCGGGGGCATGCGACGGACGGTGTGTTGTCCGTCGATGGTAGCGAATGACTCGCTGAAGATGGCGGAAACCAGTCCCGCGGGGCCTCGCGAGCGAGGCTCAGCCCGGACCGGCTACCACTCGCCCACTTCGCGCAGGCGCTGGTCGGGCTCCAGCCGATCGAGGCGCTCGCGGGCCTGCAGCTGCCGGCGCCGATCGGTGCCGACCAGCCTGCCCAGCTTGCGCGAGAGCGCCTCGGCAATGGGGCGCCGCGCCGGGGGCTTGGGCGTTGTGCGGGCGGCGCGGATCGAGCGGATGCGGCTGTTCATGGTTGCCTCCTTGGGTGGGCCTTGATCATCATGATCAACAACGGTGTCGGCTTGATGAAGGAATACCGCGTCGAAGCAAATGCGGGCGCCGGATCGTGCAAATCGCACATTCGCCTGGGCTGTTTCCGGACCGACCGTGCCACGACCGCCTCAATGCCTCGCTCGCCGAAGGCCATCGGATCCGGGGCTTCGGCCTGCTGCCGCGCGCGCTGTCGGCCCACGACGAGGAGATGACGCCGGCGCTGCGCATCCAGCGCCGCATGGCCGAGCGCAGCTTCTCCGAGCAGATCGAGGCGCTTTACAGCGCCTGACGGAAAGAGGCCCGGATCCCGCTTGCGAGCGGTCCGGGCCTTGGGCCATGTGCGCGCGAATCAGGCCGGCTGCGCTTCCAGCATGCCGGCCAGCCGCGCCGTGATCAGGCCGTGCGCCTGGTCCATGATGCGGTCGATCAGCTGCCTGACCGTCGGCACGTCGTGGATCAGCCCGGCGACCATGCCGCAGCTCCAGGCACCGGCGTCCATCTCGCCTTCGATCATCACGCGCGGGTAGACACCTGCCACCTGGTCGTAGACGTCGCCGATCTGCAGCGCCGCGCCCTTTTCGCGCTCGATCTCGAGGATGCGCTCGACGCCGGCGTTGTTCAGCACCCGCTCGGAGTTGCGCAGCGGACGCATGATCAGCCGCGTGTCGAGCTCGCTGGCCTTCACGATCGCCTGCTTGACGTTGTCGTGCACCGGTGCTTCCTGGGTCGCGATGAAGCGCGTGCCCATGTTCATGCCGTCGGCGCCGAGCGCCAATGCCGCCACCAGGCTGCGGCCATCGGCCATGCCGCCCGAGGCGACGAAGGGGATGCGCAGTTCTTCGGCGGCGCGCGGCAGCAGGACCATGTTGGGCAGGTCGTCTTCGCCCGGATGGCCGCCGCACTCGAAGCCGTCGACGCTGACCGCGTCGCAGCCGATCGCCTCGGCCTTGAGCGCATGCCGCACCGAGGTGCACTTGTGGATCACCTTGATGCCGGCCGCCTTGAGCGCCGGCATGTAGGCCTCGGGGCTGCGGCCCGCGGTCTCGACCACGCGGATGCCGCCTTCGGCGATCGCGGCGATGTACTCGGGGTAGGGCGGTGCCGAGAAGGTCGGCAGGAAGGTCAGGTTGACGCCGAAGGGCTTGTCGGTCATCTCGTGGCAGCGGGCGATCTCCTTGGCCAGCAGCTCGGGCGTCTTCTGCGTCAGCCCGGTGATGAGGCCGAGCCCGCCGGCGTTCGATACCGCTGCGGCCAGTTCGGCGAAGCCGACGTAGTGCATGCCGCCCTGGATGATGGGATGCTGGATGTTGAAAAGCTCGGTGATGCGTGTCTTCATGGTTCTGAAGGAAGAATGAGAAGGAAGGTCGAGAGAAGCAGAGTCGGCTGGGAAGGGCGGCGGCCTACCAGCGCTCCATGTAGGGCCGCAGGTCGAGCTCGAAGGTCCAGGCGTCGCGCGGCTGCGTGTGCAGGTGCCAGTAGTTGTCGGCGATGTGCTCGGGCTTGAGGATGCCGTCCTGCTCCTTCAGCGCGTAGCGCTCGGGGAAGCTGGTGCGGATGAATTCGGTGTCGATGGCGCCGTCGACCACGACGTGCGCCACGTGGATGTTCTTCGGCCCGAGCTCGCGCGCCATGCTTTGCGCCAGCGCGCGCAGCGCATGCTTGGCGCCGGCGAAGGCCGCGAAGTTGGCGGCGCCGCGCAGGCCGGCCGTGGCGCCCGTGAAGAGGATCGTGCCGCGCCCGCGCGTCACCATGCGCTTGGCCACTTCGCGGCCGTTGAGGAAGCCGCCGAAACAGGCCATCTCCCAGATCTTGAAGTACTTGCGCGCCGTTTCCTCGAGGATGCTGCAGGGCACGTTGGCGCCGATGTTGAACACCATCACCTCGATCGGCCCGTGCTCGCGCTCGACCTGCTCGACCAGCGCGATCACGTCCTCTTCCTTGCGGGCGTCGCTGCTGTAGCCGAAGGCCTGGCCGCCGGCGGCGCGAATCGCTTCGACGGTGGGCTGCAGCTTGTCGGCCGAGCGCCGCGTGAGGCAGGCGATGTAGCCCTCTTTCGCGAAGCGGGCCGCGATGGCGCCGCCCGTTGCATCGCCGGCGCCGATCACCAGCGCGACTTTTCCCTGACCTTGCGACTCCGCCATGACTGTCTCCTTTGATGAATGGTCGTTTAACTAAACGAACGTTAGCCAAAGGGACGAGCGGTGTCAAGCGCGCGCTTGCGCCTCGACGATGCGCCTCAGGCTTTCTTGTGGCCCGGCGAGGTCGCGCACGGGTGCTCGAGCGCGTAGGCCTTGTCGATGAAGCGGCGGCTCGCGGCCAGCAGTTCCTTGCGCGTCTTTTCGCTCTCGACCGAGCGCGCCAGCACCACGGCGCCGACGCACTGGGCGATCAGGGCCCAGGCGCCGTCGGAGTCGCCGATGCGATCGCTCCAGTTCTTCTGCGTGCGCTTGAGGCTGGCCTCGACCGCGCGGCGCACCTCGGGGCCGGCGCGCGCGATCTCGGGGCCCAGCGCGGTCAGCGCGCAGCCCTTGTCGGGGTTGTCGACATGGAAGCTGCTGAGGTAGCCGCGCAGGCAGCGCGCCACGTGGTCGGCCGGTGAATCCTCGTTGCCGGCGAGCATGTCGGCGCTGTTGTCCACCTCTTCGCTGATCAGCGCCTCGAACAGCGCCTGCTTGGAGGGGAAGTGGCTGTAGAAGGCGCCGCCCGTCATGCCGATCGCGCCCATCAGCGCATCGACGCCGGTGGCTTCGAAGCCGCCGCGCTTGGCGATCGCCCGGCTGCTGGCCATCAGCTTGTCGCGGACTTCTTGCTTGTGGGTGCTGGAGTAGCGCATCGGAGGCCTCGGGGGGTAACCCTTGTTGACAATCAAAAAACAATAACATAACTTCCGTTCAATTAACGAACGTTTATTAAAGGACCGACGATGGGCAAGACCGTGGCGTTTTATTTCGATGTGGGCAGTCCGGCTTCGTACCTGGCATGGACGCAGCTGCCGCCCCTGTGCGAAGCGGCCGGCGCCGAGCTGGTCTACAAGCCGATGCTGCTGGGCGGCGTCTACCAGGCGACCGGCAACGCGTCGCCCGGTGCCATTCCGGCCAAGGGCCGCTACACGGTGCGCGACTACGAGCGGCATGCGCGCAAGTACGGCGTGCCCTTTGTCAACAATCCGTACTTTCCGATCATCACGCTGTTCCTGATGCGTGCCGTGACCGGCGTCCAGCTGCGCGAGCCGGAACGCCTGCAGGCTCTGCTGGCCGCTGTTTTCAAGGCGATGTGGATCGATGCGCTCGACCTCAACCAGCCGGCGCTGACCGCCAAGACGCTGCAGGACGCCGGCTTCGCGCCGGAGGCGATCCAGGCGCTGGCCGCCGACCCCGAGGTCAAGGCGGCCCTCAAGGCCACCACCGACGAAGCGGTGGCGCGCGGCGTGTTCGGCGCGCCGACCACCTTCGTCGGCGACGAGATGTTCTTCGGCCAGGACCGCATGGACATGATCCGCGAAGAGCTCGCGCGCTGAGCCCCACCCACCACGAACCCAAGGAGACGACATGGAAACCAGACGCTGGCACGCGGCCTACCCGCCCGGGATGGGCACCGACATCGAGCTGCCGCCGGGCGAGACCCTGGCGGCGATGCTCGACCGCTCGATCGACGCGTTTGCCGATCGCACCGCGGTGACGGCGGGCACCGAATCGCTGAGCTATGCGCAGCTCGGCCGCCTGGCGCACCGGCTCGCGGCGCACTTTCATGCGGCCGGCTTGCGCCAGGGCGACCGCGTGGCGCTGATGATGCCCAACGGCCTGGCCTTTCCGATCGCCATGACCGCAATCCTGCGCAGCGGCATGGTGGGCGTGCCCGTGAATCCGCTCTACACGCCGCGCGAGCTGGCCCACCAGCTGGCCGATGCGGGGGTGCGCTGCATCGTGCTCGCCGAGCCGCTGCGCGAAGCGCTCGAAGGCGTGATCCTCGAAGCCGGCGTCGAGCAGATCCTCACCGCGCCGGTCGCGGGTTTGCTGGCCGCGATCGCGGCGCAGCCGGACGCCGTGGGCGAACGGCAGCAGGTCATGCCGATCGCCGAGGCCATGGCCCGGTCCGGCGGGCTGCCGCTGCCGTCCGTGCAGATCGCACCGGCCGACCCGGCCTTCCTGCAGTACACCGGCGGCACCACCGGCCTGTCGAAGGGCGCGGTGCTGACGCATCGCAGCGTCGGTGCCGGCGTGCTGCAGTCGCTCAGCTGGATGCGGCTCGCGGTCGACACCCGCGAATGGTCGGTGGTGGCGCCGCTGCCGCTCTATCACATCTATCCGCTGCAGGTGTCGCTGATCACCTTCCAACTCGGCGGCGTGATGCGGCTGGTCGCGAATCCGCGCGATCCGGGCGCGGTGATCGCGGAGATGAAGCGCGCCCCGTTCCTGGTCTTCATCGGCGTCAACACGCTGTTCAACGCGCTGGTGAATGCGCCCGAGCTGCCCAGTGTCGACTTCAGCGGCACCGGCCTGGTGATCGGCGCCGGCGCGTCGATCCAGCAGGCGGTGTCGCAACGCTGGCACGCGGCCGGCGGTCCGCCGATCACCGAAGCCTACGGACTCACCGAGACCTCGCCCTCGGCGACCTTCAATCCGCCCGGGCGCAACGGCTCGATCGGCATCCCGGTGCCGTCGACCGATGCGCGGGTGGTCGACGACGACGGCCGGCCGGTGGCCGACGGCACGCCGGGCGAACTGCTGCTGAAGGGGCCGCAGCTGTTCGCCGGCTACTGGAAGCGCGAGGAAGACAGCCGCAAGGCGCTGACCGAGGACGGCTTCTTCCGCACCGGCGACGTGGTGGTGGCCGACGCCAGCGGCGCCATGACCATCGTCGACCGCAAGAAGGACATGATCCTGGTGTCGGGCTTCAACGTCTACCCGAACGAGATCGAGGCGGTGGTCGCTCTGCACGACGGCGTGCTCGAATGCGCCTGCATCGGCCAGCCCGACGCGCGCTCGGGCGAGGCGCCGCATCTCTTCGTGGTGCGGCGCAACGACGCGCTGAGCGCCGAGGAGATCGAGGCGCATTGCCGCGCCAACCTGGCCGGCTACAAGGTCCCGCGGCAGATCAGCTTCCTGCAGGCGCTGCCGAAATCGACGGTCGGCAAGATCCTGCGTCGCGAGCTGCGCCCGTCATGAGCGGATACGGCTACACCGCCCCGCTGCGCGATCTGCGCTTCGTGCTGCACGAGTTGCTCGACGTCTGCGCCACCGTGCCCGGCGCCGGCGACGAGGCGCTCGACCGCGACACGCTCGACCAGATCCTCGAAGCCGCCGGCACTTTCGCCGCCGAGGTCATCGCGCCGCTCAACGGCAGCGGCGACCGCGAGGGCTGCCGCATGCCGGCCCCGGGCGTCGTCCGCACGCCGGCGGGATTCCGCGAGGCCTACGACCGCTTCTGCGCCGGCGGCTGGACTGCGCTGGCCTGCGATCCGGCACACGGCGGGCAGGGCATGCCCTCGGTGCTCGACAACGCGATCTACGAGATCTTCTGCGGCGCCAACATGGGCTGGGCGGCCTATCCCGGCATGTCGCACGCCGCGTACACCTGCCTGGCGACCAACGGCGATGCGGCGCAGCAGGCGCTGTACCTGCCGCGCCTCGCCTCGGGCGAATGGGCCGGCACCATGTGCCTGACCGAGCCCCACGCGGGCACCGACCTGGGCCTGCTGCGCACCCGCGCCCAGCCGCGGGCGGACGGCAGCTACGCCGTCACCGGCAGCAAGATCTTCATCTCGGGCGGCGAGCAGGACTTGACCGACAACATCGTGCACCTGGTGCTGGCGCGGCTGCCCGATGCGCCACCGGGCGTGAAGGGCATTTCGCTGTTCATCGTGCCCAAGTTCCTGCCGACGGCGGCGGGCGGCGTCGGCGAGCGCAATGCGCTGGCCTGCGGCTCGATCGAGCACAAGATGGGCATCCACGGCAATGCCACCTGCACCATGAACTTCGACGCCGCCACCGGCTGGCTGCTCGGCGAGGCCAACCGCGGCCTGGCGGCGATGTTCGTGATGATGAACCACGCGCGCATCGTGGTGGGCGTCAACGCGATCGGGCTGATGGAAGCGGCGTACCAGAAGGCGCTGGCCTACGCCAGGGACCGGACGCAGGGCAGGGCGCCCGCGATGGCCGCGCGCCGCGGCCCGGCCGACCCCATCCTCGCGCACGCCGACGTCCGCCGCATGCTGCTGACCCAGAAGGCGTATGTCGAGGGCACCCGCGCCTTCGCGCTGTGGGCCTCGCAGCTGGCCGATGTCCAGCATCGCGGCGCGGACCCGGAGCAGCGCGAGCGGGCGGCGAAGCTGCTGGCGCTGGCGACACCGATCGTCAAGGCCTTCTCGAGCGAGCTCGCGGTGGAATGCACCAGCATGGCGATGCAGGTCTTCGGCGGCCATGGCTTCATCACCGACAACGGCGTCGAGCAGCACCTGCGCGATGCCCGGATCATCCCGCTGTACGAAGGCGCCAACGGCATCCAGGCGATGGATCTGCTGGGACGCAAGGTGCTGGCCGATGGGGGTGCGGGGCTCGGCCTGTTCCTCGACGCGGTCGAGCAGTTCGCGCAGGCGCAGGACGATGGCCTCGGCGAGTTCGCCGAGCCCTTGAGCGAGGTGGTGGCACTGGCGCGGCGCGCGGCGCGCGATCAGGTCGAGCGGGCGGCCACGGACGCCCACGCGGCCGGCGCCGCGGCCGTGCCTTTCCTGCGCCTGATGGGCCACGTGGCACTGGCCTGGATGTGGGCGCGCATGGCGGCCGTCGCGCTGGCGCGCCAGACGCCGGGCGGCGATCCGATCTACCGCGCCAAGCTGGCGACTGCGCGCTTCTATTTCGGGCGGTTGCTGCCCGAGACGCAATCGCTGGCTGTGGTACTCGGCGCGGATGCGTCGGCGTGGACGACCGGAGAACTCGACTGGCTTTGAGTCGAGGCGGCCGGCCCTATCCGTGCGCGTGCCACAGTGCCGCAAAGAAGTGGCAGGCACTCCCCGCCAGCACGAACAGGTGCCAGACGAAGTGCGCGAAGCGCACCTTGTCGTCGAACAGGAAGACCACGGCGCCGGCCGTGTAGGCGAGGCCTCCGGCCACCAGCCAGCCGAGGCCGGCCGCCGACATGCGCTCGTACAGGGGCACTGCGGCCGCCACCGCCATCCAGCCCATCGCGACGTACAGGCCGGTCGACCACCAGGGGTGCCGCAGGCGGTTGAAGAGCTTCGCGCCGACGCCCAGCACCGCGGCGCACCAGACGGCGCCGAACAGCGCCCAGCCGGCCGGCCCCCGCAGCACGCCGAGCAGGAAGGGCATGTAGCTGCCGGCGATAAACAGGTAGATGGCCGCATGGTCCAGCCGGTTGAACAAGGCCTTGGCCCGGCCGAGCGGCAGCGCGTGGTACAGGGTCGACACCAGGTACAGCAGGATCATCGTCCCGGCGAACAGGCTGGCGCCGACCACCGCGGCGGCGCTGCGCTGCTGCGAGGCGCTGTACACCAGGATCGGCAGCGAGGCGATGGCGAGCAGCAGGCCCAGGCCGTGGCTCAGCGCGTTCATGATTTCTTCGGCGACCGTCTGGTCGCGTTCGGCGGCAAGCATGGCAGTGTCCTCAGCTGGCGGGGCCCTTGACCATCGCCATCGCCGAGCTGATCAGCGTCGACACTTCGGTCATGTTGCTCGGCACGATCAGCGTGGTCTTCGATTTCTCGGCCACCTTGCCATAGGCCTGAAGCGCCTCCTCGGCCACCTTGAGCTGCACCGCCGACGCGCCGCCGGGCTTCTCGATGGCTTCGGCGATGCGGGAGATGGCGCCGGCCGTGGCTTCGGCCACGGCGCTGATCGCCGCCGCCTCGCCCTGCGCCTTGTTCACGACCGCCTGCTTCTCGCCCTCGGAGCGCGCGATGGCGGCTTCGCGCTCGCCGGTCGCGATGTTGATCTGTTCCTGGCGGCGCCCCTCGGAGGCGGCGATGAGCGCGCGCTTCTCGCGCTCGGCGGTGATCTGCGACTGCATCGCGTGCAGGATCTCCTTCGGCGGCGTCAGGTCCTTGATCTCGTAGCGCAGCACCTTCACGCCCCAGTTGAGCGCGGCCTCGTCGATCGCGGCCACCACCTGGGCGTTGATGATGTCGCGCTCCTCGAAGGTCTTGTCGAGTTCGAGCTTGCCGATCACGCTGCGCAGCGAGGTCTGGGCCAGCTGCGTGACGGCCACGATGTAGTTCGACGAGCCATAGCTGGCGCGCATCGGGTCGGTGACCTGGAAGTAGAGGATGCCGTCGACCGTGAGCTGCGTGTTGTCGCGCGTGATGCAGACCTGGCTCGGGACGTCGAGCGGCACTTCCTTCAAGCTGTGGCGATAGGCGACGCGGTCGATGAAGGGCACCAGGAAGTTGGCACCCGGCAGCAGCGTGGCGTGGTACTTGCCCATGCGCTCGACCACCCACGCGTGCTGCTGGGGGACGAACTTGACGGCGCGCGCCACGAACAGGATCGCGACGACGAGGAGAACGAGCGAGATTTCCATGAGTGCTTTCAGCTTTCAGTAGGGAGTGGCGTCCGGGCGGCGCATCAGCCGATGGGTTCGACGATGAGGAAGTTGCCCTGGATGTCGACGATGCGATGCAGGCCGGGCGCCGTCGGGCCGTCGGTCGCCGGCTTCACCTGCCAGGTGGCGCCGCGATAGCGGACCTCGGCCGTGCGGCCCGGTCCCCAGGCGGGGACGGTGACGTGTTCGCCGACGTCGATCTGCATGTCGGACAGGTGCGTCTTCGGTTGGCGCGAAGAGCGCAGGTACCAGCCGCCGACGAAGGCCACGCAGGCCACGGCGGCGCAGGCGATCTGCGCCGGCATGGCGGCGCCGAGGTGCGCGGCCAGCGCGCCGACCGCGAAGCCGATCGCAACCAGCAAGGCATAGATGGTGCCGGTCACCAGTTCGAGCGCGACCAGTGCGAAGGTCATCAACCACCAGAGCGTGGGGGCCGTCATGTTCATCCTTTTCTTGCGCCGGACAGCGGCGTGCCGCGAGGATAGCCCGCCGTTCGGTGCCTGCCTGCCGGGCAGGGCGATGCGAGCGCTCGACGAGACGCTTCTTGCGCTGGATCAGCGAAATTCGGCAACGCGGAATGCATGAGACCGAGTGCGTCTCGCCGAGGCCGCCCGGGAAGGCGTCGGTCACAGCTACGTTACACTCCGCGCCGCTTGCAGCTTGCGTCGCAGGCTGCGCCGCCATCGGCAACATGGCGAAAAAACCATCCATAGGAAATTTGAAGTGAACCGTATCGAACTGGTCGAGAAGATCGCCACCACGCACAACGTCAGCAAGGCCGAAGCCGCACGCATCCTGGAAACCGTCACCGGCTCCATCGTCGCTGCAGTGAAGAAGGGCGACCCCGTCCAGCTGATCGGCTTCGGGACCTTCAAGCAAGTGGCACGCGCTGCCCGCACCGGCTTCAACCCGCAAGCTGGCGCAGCGATCAAGATCGCCGCCCAGAAGGTGCCGAAGTTCGTGCCGGGCGCAGCGTTCAAGGCCGCCGTCGACCCCAAGGCCGCCAAGCGCAAGGCCGACAAGGCCGCCGCGAAGCCGGTGGCCAAGAAGGCTGCACCGGCCAAGAAGGCCGCTGCACCCGCCAAGAAGGCACGCAAGTAATCTTGCCGCCCTCAGAAAAAACGGCCCCTCGGGGCCGTTTTTCTTTGTTGCCGCGCCCGATGCCGGCCCGGCCTAGAAATCCTCGCGGCCCAGACAGACCGCGCGGGTCGGGTTCTCGCGGTAGCGTGCGGTGGCCAGGGCGTCGATCGAGTCGGCGTTGCGTGCGTAGGCCTGCACCAGATCCGCGTCCCGACCCTCGGGCGCGTGGAAGCGGGCATGCAACGCCTCTTCGTCGATGCGCGCGATGATGCGGGCACCGTCGTAGCCGTCGGGGTAGATGGCGAACTGCACGCTGCCGGTCGCCGGATGGAAGATCGCTTCTGAAGCCATGATGAGCGGACCGCCTGTAACTGATTGTGGCAGTATCGCCGCTCAATATGACAGCGCGATACAAGCCTGATGGCCTACGCCCGTAGCAAGATGCGGACCGATTTCACGGCGCTGTCACAATTTGAAGCCGGGAGCTTGCCTGGCCGCCTCCTGAACTTCCCGGCCGGCCGAGGGTCACGCCGCCTTTTTGCCTTGCGATTCCCTCCATGCCCCTTGCTGAAGCGCGAAGCTCAGGCTTCGACGAGCATGCCGCGATCTTCGATGAACGACACCACCTCGGCCAGGCCGGTGCGGGTCTTGAGGTTGGTCATCACGAAGGGCCGCTGCTTGCGCATGCGCTTCGTGTCGGCCTCCATGACGGCCAGATCCGCACCGACATAGGGCGCGAGGTCGGTCTTGTTGATCACGAACAGGTCGCTCTTGGTGATGCCGGGGCCGCCCTTGCGCGGGATCTTCTCGCCGGCCGCGACGTCGATCACGTAGATCGTCAGGTCGGACAGCTCGGGGCTGAAGGTGGCCGCCAGGTTGTCGCCGCCGGATTCGACGAAGACCACGTCGGCGTCGGGGAACTGGGCCAGCATGCGGTCGATGGCCTCGAGGTTGATCGAGGCGTCCTCGCGGATCGCGGTGTGCGGGCAGCCGCCGGTTTCCACGCCCATGATGCGCTCGGCCGGCAGCGCGCCGGCGACCGTCAGCAGGCGCTGGTCTTCCTTGGTGTAGATGTCGTTGGTGATCGCGATCAGGTCGTACTTGTCGCGCATCGCCTTGCAGAGCATCTCGAGCAGCGTGGTCTTGCCGGAGCCGACCGGGCCGCCGATGCCCACGCGCAGCGGCGGCAGCTTCTTGGTGCGATGGGGGATGTGGTGGAGGGCGGAGGACATGGGTTATGCCTCGCGAGGCGCGTGGGGGTTCATGGTCTTAGCTTCGGAAGAGGCGCGAGTACTGGGTTTCGTGGCGGGACGACAGCACGGCAAGCATCGGTGAGAAGGCCTGCCGCTCATCATCCGCCAGTGTGATCGCATGGTCGACGGCAGTGGGAATTTCCGCGGCGAGGCGGCCGAGAATGCGCTGGCCGGCGCTCTGGCCGAGGGGCACCGCCTTGACCGCGGCGCCGATCATGTTCTCGGCCCAGCCGAAGGCGAAGGCCAGGCAGGCATCGCGCGCGGGGGCCTCGGTGCGGCTGGCGGCGAAGGCGAAGGCGATCGGATAGCTCGCAGGCAGCGTTTCGAAAATGTTCGCGACGTCAGGGTGATGCAGCTTGAGCCATTCGACGAAGGAGCGGCCCATCTGCTCGGTCTGCAGCAGGAATTCGGCCGATTCGCGGGTCTGGAAGACCCAGTCGTTGAGCGCGCGGATGCGGGCTGTGTCCGCCTGCCGCCAGGCCGCCACCGCCTGCGCCACCACGGCGAGATCGGCGCGGGCCAGCGCCAGGTGCAGCTGGTCGGCCAGCCAGTCCGAGACGGCCCGCTCCGTCGCGATGCCGGCCCCGTCGATCGCCGCCTCGAGTCCTTCGGAGTACGAGAAGCCGCCCACCGGCAGCGCCGGCGAGGCCAGCCAGATCAGCTGCAGCAGGCTGCTGGCGGGCAGGGCGGCCTGCGCGTCGTTCATCAGTGGGAGTGGTCGTGGTCGTGACCGTGCGCGTCGTGCGCACGCGAGCCGGCATAGGCGTCCGGATGCAGCACCGGGCCGACCGGGGCGGCGCCATGCGCATGAGACCCGTGACCATGGCCGCCGCCGTGCGCGCCGTAGGCGCCGCCCTCGGGCTCGAAGGCTTCCTCGGCCTCGCGCACGATCAGGTGCATCGCGCGCAGCATGCCCGCCAGCACGTGGTCGGGCTCGATCTTCAGGTGGTCGGGCTTGAGTTCGATCGGCACATGCCGGTTGCCGAGGTGGTAGGCGGCGCGCGTCAGGTCGAAGGGCGTGCCGTGCTCGCTGCAGTGCGTGATGACCAGCACCGGCTGCGGCGCGGCGATGACCTTGATCAGCGAGCCGTCCTCGGCCACCAGCACGTCGCCGCCGCGCACGGCGGTGCCGCGCGGCAGGAACACGCCGATCTGGCGGCCTTGCGAGTCGGTGGTGTCGAATCGGCTCTTCTGGCGCACGTCCCAGTCGAGTTCGACGGTGGCGGCGCGCTTGAGCAGAACGGCCGCGAGGCCGCCGCCCTGGGGCATGAGTTTGTTGGCGGTGAGCATGGAAAAGCAAGTTGTTCGATGAATGCGGATTGTCGATCCGCGCATCGAACTAGAACAGAAAGTACCGCTGCGTCATCGGCAGCGACACCGCCGGATCGCACACCAGCAGCTGCCCGTCCG
Source organism: Variovorax sp. P4_B11 (assembly GCF_056402355.1). NCBI lineage: Bacteria > Pseudomonadati > Pseudomonadota > Betaproteobacteria > Burkholderiales > Comamonadaceae > Variovorax > Variovorax sp. P4_B11. The sequence continues at coordinate 79,361 of NZ_JBFUHO010000009.1, read as the reverse complement.
CACGCACCGCGTAGGTCTGGTGGTCGATCTCCATCGTTGGCGTGTAGGCGTTGTGCACCATGTGCTGCTTGCGCACGCCGCGGATGTTCTTCACCGCACTCAGCGTCTTGGCCAGGCCGTAGCGCTCGCCGATGCCCGCCGACAGTCCGGCCTGCGAGACGAAGGTCAGCGAGCTCTTCGCGAGCGAGCCGCCATAGGCGCCGAACATCGGCCGGTAGTGCACCGGCTGCGGCGTCGGGATCGAGGCGTTGGGGTCGCCCATCGCGGCCATCGCGATCGTGCCGCCCTTGATGATCGTGAAGGGCTTGACGCCGAAGAAGGCCGGCTTCCAGACCACCAGGTCGGCCCACTTGCCGACCTCGATGCTGCCGACCTCGTGCGCGATGCCGTGCGCGAGCGCGGGGTTGATCGTGTACTTGGCGACATAGCGCTTGGCGCGGAAGTTGTCGTTGCGCGCGTTGTCCTCGGGCAGCTTGCCGCGCTGGCCCTTCATCTTGTGCGCGGTCTGCCAGCAGCGGATCACGATCTCGCCGACCCGGCCCATGGCCTGGCTGTCGGAGCTGAACATGCTGATCGCGCCGAGGTCGTGCAGGATGTCCTCGGCCGCGATGGTCTCCTTGCGGATGCGGCTCTCGGCGAAGGCCAGGTCCTCGGGGATGCCGGCGTCCAGGTGGTGGCACACCATCAGCATGTCGACGTGCTCGTCGAGCGTGTTCACGGTGTAGGGCATCGTCGGGTTGGTCGACGAGGGCAGGAAGTTGGCCTCGCCCACCACCCGCAGGATGTCCGGCGCATGGCCGCCGCCCGCGCCCTCGGTGTGGAAGGCGCAGATGGCGCGGCCCTTCACGGCCGCGATGGTGTTCTCGACGAAGCCCGACTCGTTGAGGGTGTCGCTGTGGATCGCCACCTGCGTGTCGGTGGCGTCGGCCACGTCCAGGCAGTTGCTGATCGCGGCCGGCGTGGTGCCCCAGTCCTCGTGCAGCTTGAGGCCGATCACGCCGGCGTCGATCTGCTCGTGCAACGCCGCCGGCAGGCTGGCGTTGCCCTTGCCGAGGAAGCCGAGGTTCATCGGGAAGGCGTCGGCGGCCTGCAGCATGCGCTCGATGTGCCAGGGGCCGGGCGTCGCGGTGGTCGCGAAGGTGCCGGTCGCGGGGCCGGTGCCGCCGCCCAGCATGGTGGTCACGCCGGACGCAAGCGCCTCCTCGATCTGCTGCGGGCAGATGAAGTGGATGTGGCTGTCGATGCCGCCCGCCGTGACGATGTTGCCCTCGCAGCTGATCACCTCGGTGCCGGCGCCGATCACGATGTCGACACCCGGCTGGACATCGGGATTGCCGGCCTTGCCGATGGCGACGATGCGGCCGTCCTTCAAGCCGATGTCGGCCTTCACGATGCCCCAGTGGTCGAGGATCAGCGCGTTGGTCATCACGGTGTCGACCGTGCCCTCGGCGCGGGTGCGCTGGCCTTGCGCCATGCCGTCGCGGATGGTCTTGCCGCCGCCGAACTTGACTTCCTCGCCGTAGCCGCCGGCGTGCAGCGTGTAGTCCTCCTCGACCTCGATCACCAGGTCGGTGTCGGCCAGCCGCACGCGGTCGCCGACGGTGGGACCGAATATTTCTGCGTAGGCGCGTCGCCCGATCGTTGCCATCTAGAGCTTTCCTTGAACGAGGCCGCGAAAGCCGTAGATCACGCGGTCACCCGAAAAATCGACCAGCTCGACCGTGCGCTGCTGGCCCGGTTCGAAGCGCACCGCCGTGCCCGAGGCGATGTTCAGCCGCATGCCGCGCGCGGCCTCGCGGTCGAAGCCGAGCGCGCCGTTGGTCTCGGCGAAGTGGTAGTGCGAGCCGACCTGGATCGGCCGGTCGGCGGTGTTCTGGACCACCAGCGTGATGGCGCGTCGGCCGGGGTTGAGGACGTGATCGCCCTCGTCGGTGATGAGTTCGCCGGGAATCATCGAGGTCGCCTCAGGCCAGCGCGCCGCCGAGCAGCGCAGCGCCGAAAAACGCCACCGCGGCGCCCGCGATGCGCGGCAGCCAGCTGTGCCCGTGTCGTAGCGACCAGCCGGCCGCGATGCCGGCCGCGTGCAACAGCACGGTGGCGGCGAGCATGCCGGCCAGCGTCGACGCGGCACCCGATTCGCCGTGCAGTTCCTGGCCGTGCGCGACGCCGTGGAAAACCGCGAAGACACCGACCAGTGCCGCGGCCGCGAGCGGCGGCAGGCGCCTTTGCGTGACGACCAGCAGGCCCAGCACCAGCAGCGAGGCCGCGATCATCGGTTCGACCGCGGGCAGTTGCACGCCCGCAAGTCCGACCAGCGCGCCGACCAGCAGCATCGAGGCGAATCCCAGTGGCGCCCACAGCAGGTCGGGCCAGGCCCGGCGCGCGGTGAGCGCACTCCAGAGGCCGACCGCGACCATCGCCGCCAGATGGTCGGCACCGGTCAGTGGGTGCAGGAAGCCGGAGACCAGGCCATGGTGCAGGCCGCCGTCGACGCCGGTGTGGGCGCTGGCAGCCAGCGGCAGCGCGGCGAGCAGCAGCGCGAGGACGGGTGCGGTACGGGTGAAGCGCATGGAATGAGGTCCTTGTTGTTGTGCGAAGAGGGTGCCGTCAGACGATCGGCTGGTGCACGGTCACCAGCTTGGTGCCGTCCGGAAACGTCGCTTCGACCTGGATGTCCGGAATCATCTCGGCGATGCCGTCCATGACGTCGGCCCGGGTCAGCACGGCGCGGCCCTCGCTCATCAGGGCGGCGACGCTCTTGCCGTCGCGCGCCCCTTCCATCACGGCGGCCGAGATCAGGGCCACGGCCTCGGGGTAGTTGAGCTTGAGCCCGCGGGCCCGGCGTCGTTCGGCCAGCAGGGCTGCGGTGAAGATCAGCAGCTTGTCTTTTTCGCGCGGTGTGAGTTCCATGGGTGCGGGGGTGGCGTCTTGAGGCAGGCCATTATTGGGCAGTCGTGAACCTTTGCAACAGTCGTGCCTCGCGCGTTTAGCGGCCGGCCCGCGCAGCGAGGCCCGTTGGTGGAACACCGCGGAACCGGCTTTGCCGGGCCGCTGGTGTTGCCCCCGGCGAGGGGGTGGGCGGCTACACGAAGTGAGCCAACCTGGGGTGAGCACAGGTGGGCACGGAACCTGCACCGATCTGGTGTGGACACCACCGCCGTTCCCCCCGCTCCGAGCGACGAAGCGCCGCAGCGCATCGTCAAGGTCCGGCGCGACTACAACAGCTGGGTCGCCCGCGAGACGCTGGAGGACTACGCGCTGCGCTACACGCCGCAGCGCTTCCGCCGGATGTCCGAGTGGCGGGTGGCGAGCACCGCCTTCGGCGGCGCCGCCTCCTTCCTGATCCTGGAGGCGGTCGGCGCCACGCTGCTGGTGCAGTACGGCTTCGTCAATGCCTTCTGGGCGATCCTGGTCACCGGGCTGATCATCTTCCTGGCCGGCCTGCCGATCAGCGTCTATGCGGCGCGCTATGGCGTCGACATGGACCTGCTCACGCGCGGCGCCGGCTTCGGCTACATCGGCTCGACCCTGACCTCGCTGATCTACGCCTCCTTCACCTTCATCTTCTTCGCCCTCGAGGCCGCGGTGATGGCCTATGCGCTCGAACTGGCGCTGGGCGTCCCGCCGGTCTGGGGCTACCTGGTCTGCGCGCTGGTGGTGATCCCGCTGGTCACGCACGGCATCTCGGCCATCAGCCGGCTGCAAGTGTGGACCCAGCCGATCTGGCTGCTGATGCTGGTGGTGCCCTTCGGTTACGTGCTGGCGCGCGATCCTGGTGCGTTCTCTGGCGTGACGCACTACATCGGTGTCAGATCGAAGGCGGATGGTTTCGATCTGCACCTCTTCGGTGCTGCGCTGACGGTCGGCATCGCCCTGATCACGCAGATGGGCGAGCAGGCCGACTACCTGCGCTTCATGCCGGCGCGCACGGTCGCCAACCGCGGCCGCTGGTGGGCCGGCGTGCTGGCGGGCGGACCCGGCTGGGTGGTGCTCGGCGTGCTCAAGATGCTCGGCGGCGCCTTGCTGGCCTACCTCGCGATCAGCCACATGGTGCCGCCGGAGCGCGCGGTCGACCCGAACCAGATGTACCTGGCGGCCTACGAGTACGTGTTCCCGAACTTCGGCTGGGCCGTGGCGGCGACCGCGATCTTCGTCGTCATCTCGCAGCTCAAGATCAACGTCACCAACGCCTATGCCGGGTCGCTGGCCTGGAGCAACTTCTTCTCGCGCGTCACGCACAGCCACCCGGGCCGCGTGGTGTGGGTGGTCTTCAATGCGCTGATCGCCTTCATGCTGATGGAGATGAACGTGTTCGAGGCGCTGGGCGACGTGCTCGGCCTCTACGCCAACATCGCGATCGCCTGGATGATGGCGGTGGTGGCCGACCTGGTCATCAACAAGCCGCTGGGGCTGTCGCCGCCGGGCATCGAGTTCAAGCGCGCGCACCTGTGGGACATCAACCCGGTCGGCGTCGGCGCGATGGCGCTGGCCTCGGGGCTGTCGATCACCGCGCACCTGGGCGTGTTCGGACCGCTGGCGCAGGCCTTCTCGGCGCTGATCGCGCTCGGCACCGCCTTTGTCACGGCGCCGCTGATCGCCTGGGCCACGCGCAGCAAGTACTACATCGCGCGGGTCTCGGACGAGGATGGCGCCGCGCCCTTCGCGCCGTCGACGCGCCGCTCGGCGATTCGCTGGGCGCGGGTCGAGTCCGGCGCCGGCAGCTATCGCCGGACTCTGAGCCCCCACGCTCCGCACTGCGTGTCGTCGCTGCCCCCCGAGGGGGGGGCGCAGTCCGCCTTGGGGCGGCCCGGCGGCGGACCCTCCACCCAGTTCTGCGTGATCTGCGAGCGCGAATACGAAGGCCCGGACATGGCGCATTGCCCGGCCTACCAGGGCGCGATCTGCTCGCTCTGCTGCACGCTGGACGCGCGCTGCGGCGATCTCTGCAAGCCGCAGGCGAGCCTGTCGGCGCAATGGTCGGGTGCGCTGCGCTGGCTGCTGCCGCGCCGCGTCTGGCCCTACCTCGACACCGGGCTCGGCCATTTCCTGCTGCTGATGCTGATCGTCGTACCCTTGCTGGCCGGCGTCTTCGGCGTGCTCTACCAGCAGGAGCTGCGCGCGCTCGGCGACGCGGCGATGGGCGAGCTCGCGATGCCCGGCATGCAGCCGGCGTCGCTGCGCTCGGGCTTCCTCAAGGCCTACATGGCGCTGCTCGTGATCGCCGGCATCGTCGCCTGGTGGCTGGTGCTGGCGCACCAGAGCCGCAAGGTGGCGCAAGAGGAGTCGAACCGCCAGACCCACCTGCTGGTGCGCGAGATCGAGCTGCACCGCAAGACCGACCGGGCACTGCAGGCGGCCAAGCAGAGCGCCGACCAGGCGCGCAGCATCGCCGAGGAAGCCAAGCGCGCGGCCGACCAGGCCAACCAGGCCAAGAGCCGCTACATCAGCGCCATCAGCCACGAGCTGCGCACGCCGCTCAACAGCATCCTGGGCTATGCGCAGTTGATGGGCGAGGACGCCGCCGTGCCGCCGCATCGCCGGCAGGCGGTGGCGGTGATCAGGCGCGGCGGCGAGCACCTGCTGTCGCTGATCGAGGGCACGCTGGACATCGCCCACATCGAGGCCGGCAAGCTCACGCTCAGTGCCCGGCCGATGGCGTTCGCGGACCTGATGAGCGAGCTGGCCGACATGTTCGAGCTCGAGGCCGCCGAGAAGGGCCTGGCCTTCCGCTTCGAGCCCAGCGGCACGCTGCCCGAGCTGGTCCGGGCCGATGAGAAGCGCGTGCGGCAGATCCTCATCAACCTGCTCGGCAACGCGATCAAGTTCACTGCCGCCGGCCAGGTCACGCTGCGGCTGCGCTATGCGCGCGAGTTCGCTGCGATCGAGATCGAGGACACCGGGCCGGGCATGTCGGCGGAAGAACTCGGCCGCATCTTCGAGCCTTTCGCGCGCGGCGCCACGGCCGGGCCGGCAGCGCCCGGAGCCGGCCTCGGGCTGACGATCGCCAAGATGCTGATCGACCTGATGGGCGGCGAGATGCGCGTGCAGAGCACGCCCGGCGTCGGCTCGGTGTTCAGCGTGAGGCTGTTCCTGCCGCACGTGCACGAGCTGCCCGCCGGTATCGGACGCCGCTTGCCGGCACCGGCGGCACGGCCGAGGCGCGGCTACGAAGGCCGGCGCCGTCGCTTGCTGGTGGTCGACAACGAGGAGGCCGATCGAGAGCTCTTGGTACAGGTGCTCGCGCCGCTGGGCTTCGAGCTGCGCACCGCCGCCAGCGGCCACGATGCGCTGGACCTGGTCGCGGCCGGCTGGCACCCCGATGCGATGTTCGTCGACCTCGCGATGCCGGGCATCGACGGCTGGGAGACCATCCGCCGGTCGCGCGCGCTCGGGCTGGCCGACGCCGCGGTGGCGATCGTCTCGGCCAACGCCTTCGACAAGCGCCTGGACAACGACGTCGGCATCACGCCCGATGATTTCTTCGTCAAGCCGGTGCGTCACAGCGAACTGCTCGACTGGCTCGAGCGCCGCCTCGGCATCCGCTGGACCGAGAGCCCGGCCGCACCGCCCGCCGCCGAGCAGGCCGCGGTGGTGCTGCCCTCGACCGCACGACTGCGTGCGCTCGAGGAAGCGGTCGGCCTGGGTTATTTTCGGGGCATCATGAATCAGCTCGACGATATCGACGCGGCCCAGCCCGAGTGCGCCGCCTGGACCGCCGCCCAGCGCGCCCTGGCGCGACAGTTCCAGTTCGAGGCGATGAGCCGGGCCCTCGGCGCGGCGGTGGGCGCCCCATGAGCGGCGCGAACAAGCCATCGATGCTGGTCCAAACGCTGCGCGGCAGCGGCGGCAACAGCGACCTCGTCCTGATCGTCGACGACGTGCCCGACAACCTCGCGGTGCTGCACGATGCGCTCGACGAGTCGGGCTACACCGTGCTGGTCGCCACCAGCGGCGAGCAGGCGCTGCAGCGCGCGGCCCAGGCGCGGCCCGACATCGTGCTGCTCGACGCGATGATGCCGGGCATCGACGGCTTCGAGGTGGCGCGCCGGCTCAAGGCCGATGCCGCGACCGCCCACATCCCGATCGTCTTCATGACCGGGCTGACCGAGACCGAGCACCTGGTCGCCGCGCTGGAGGCCGGCGGCGTCGACTACGTGACCAAGCCGATCAAGCCCAAGGAGGTGCTGGCGCGCATGAACGTTCATCTGCAGGGGGCGCGGCGCGCCCGGCAGGAAGCGCAGCAGGCCGGCCAGGCGCGCAATGCGCTCGATGCCTTCGGCTACGCCAGCATCACGGTGCGGATGCCCGAGGGCAAGCTGATCTGGCAGACCGCGCTGGCGCGCGACATGCTGCTGCGTTATTGCGGCACCAGTGCGCCGGTGACGCCGCCCGCGGTGCTCGAATGGCTGCGGCGGCACCTGCCCGATGCGCAGCAGCGGCAGATCGAGCCGCCGGCGCTGTCGGTTGCGCAGGGTGCGACCAGCCTCAGCCTGCGCCTGCACCAGCAGACCGGCCACGACGACGAGGGCGACGACTGGCTGATCATCATGCGCGAGGTGTCGGACACCGCCGTGATCGAGGCCATGAGCCTGAGCCTCAAGCTGACGGCGCGCGAAGCCGAGGTGCTGTACTGGGTGGTCAAGGGCAAGACCAACAAGGACATCGGCGAGATCCTCGGCAGCAGCCCCGCGACCGCCAAGAAGCACCTGGAACGGGTCTATGTCAAGCTGGGCGTCGAGACCCGCACGGCCGCCGCCGGCGTGGCAATGAAACGCATTCGCGAGCTGCAGCCGCAATTCGAGATGTAGGGCCTGTTCACGCTATTTCCGGGGTCGCGTTGTCGAGCCAAGGGGCTGGATGCAAGGCGCACGTGCGCAGCAAGGCTTTCGCCTTGCAAGCGCGGGCAACGCCGCAGACGGCCCCTTGGCTCGGCAACCCGAAGGGAAGGCATGCCAGGATGAGCCACTCGGCGTTGCGCTCCTCGCATGTGCCAACGCACATGCCGCGTCGCGCGTCTTGATTGGCCCATCCTGGCATGCCTTCGCGACCCCGGAAATAGCGTGAACAGGCCCTTGTCACGGGCGGCTCCTAGAATGCGCGGCCATGGCCCGACGTATTCTTCCCCTGCTCCTTTGCGTCCTCGCGATGCAGGTCCAAGCCGCCGGCCATTTCGACATCGACGACGCCGGCACGCTCGACCCGGGCCAGTGCCAGTACGAGGTCTGGGGCGGGCGCTTCGGCACCGAGCCTGTCACCGACTACCACTTCGGGCCCGCCTGCCGGGTCGGACCGGTCGAGCTCGGTTTCAACATCGACCGTGCGTCGGTGCCCGGCGACAAGGCCTACGGCGCGGGGCCGCAGCTCAAGTGGACCTTCATGGGAGAGCAGGAGGATTCGCGACTGAGCGCGGCATTGTTCTTCAGCGCGGTGTGGGATGCCACGCACGGCGGTCGTGCCGGCGGCCAGTTCGTGGTGCCCGTGACCTGGCATCCGCTCGACAGCCTGTATGTCAACTTCAATCTCGGCTACGACTGGACGCCCGGCAGCGGCGAGCGAACCGGGCGTGGCGGACTGCAGGGTGCATGGGCCTTCAACGACAAGCTGTGGCTGGTCTTCGAGCGCTTTCGCGCCTTCGATGTCTGGACTTCGCGCGCCGGCGTGCGCTTCAATCTGACGCCGACGATCAGCGTCGACCTGAGCGCCGCGCGCAGCGGCCCGGACGGTGTCCGGGGCTACGCGATCGGGCTCAACCAGGTCTTCTCGCGCTGATCCGCCTTACAGCGCAGCCTGGCGCGTGAACGAGACCTTCGGCTTGCTGTAGGCGCTCGGCACCTGGTCGCGGTAGAACGCGCGGCGGTCGAGGCTGGCAAACGGGTCGTGCGCCTTGGCGACCGCTTCGGCATGCACGGCCGAGCGGCTGGCGGTGGAGGTGAAAGGCTGCGCGCCGGCGCTGGCGCCTTCGCCATAGGCGTTGCCTGCACGCGCGGCGACCACGGCCTGGCCGGCGACTTCGGTGCGGCTGGCGGATGAGGTCAGCGAGTGCACGCCGTCATAGGTTTCGGCGTGGGCGCCGGCAGCGGCGAGCAGGGACAGTGCAGCGGCGGCGATGACTTTCGAGGCATTCATTTCGGTTCCTTCACGAGGGTTTGTCGGTGAGAGGAAGTTTGGTGCCAAAGCCCTTCGCACAACCGCCGCAAAAGGAACCGCGGCGTTAACGGCCTGGAAACAATCCAGGGCGTGTTCCCACTATTTCCAGGGATCGCGTTGCCCGGCCAAGGGGCTGGATGCAAGGCGCCCGCGCGCAGCAAGGCTGACGCCTTGCAAGCGCGGGCAACGCCGCAGACGGCCCCTTGGTCGGGCAACCCGAAGGGAAGGCATGCCAAGGCGTGCCACTCCGCGTTGCACTCCTTGCATGTGYCAACGCACATGCGGCGTCACGCGCCTTGATTGGCCCGCCTTGGCATGCCTTCGCGACCCTGGAAATAGTGGGAACACGCCCTAGATCTCGGCGCCTTCGACCAGGAACCTGACACGCCGCACGCCCTGCCATTCGTCGGCATCGAGCCGCCAGGCCAGCACCACGCGGGTCGGCAGCGGCTCGGTGTGGCCGAACCAGATGCCGTCCACCGGCTTGCCGCGGTGCTTGAGCTTGAGCGCCAGGTGCTTCTCGCCGACCAGGCGCTGCGAGACCACCTCGACCTCCTCGCTGAAGGTCGGCGGCGCGAAGCCCTGGCCCCAGACCTCGCGGTGCAGCGTGTCGACCATGTCGACGCGCAGGTATTCGGGCGCCAGCGGCCCGTCGGTGTCGAGCCGGCGCGTCAGCGTGGCGGCGTCGAGCCACTCCTGCGCGACCTGCGCCAGCGCCTGCTCGAAGATCGGGAACTGCTCGCGCGCCACGGTGCAGCCGGCCGCCATGGCATGGCCGCCGAAGCGCAGCAGCACGTCGGGATGGCGCTTGGCCACCAGGTCGAGTGCATCGCGCAAGTGGAAGCCGGGGATCGAGCGGCCGGAGCCCTTCAGTTCGTGCGCCTTGCCGTCGGCGCCGCTGGCCGCGAAGACGAAGGTCGGCCGGTGGAAGCGGTCCTTGATCCGCGAGGCCACGATGCCGACCACGCCTTCGTGGAAGTCGGCGCCGAAGACGCTGATCGCCGCCGGCGGTGCCTGGCTGTCGTCGAACAGCGTCTCGGCCAGCGCCAGCGCCTTGTCGCGCATGCCGCCCTCGATGTCGCGCCGCTCGCGGTTGATGCCGTCGAGCATGCGCGCGAGTTCGTCGGCGCGGCCGGCGTCGTCGGTCAGCAGGCACTCGATGCCGAGTGTCATGTCGGCCAGGCGGCCGGCGGCGTTGATGCGGGGCCCGAGCGCGAAGCCGAAATCGAAGGTGGTGGCCGCGGCCGCATTGCGGCCCGCGGCCTTGAACAGCGCGGCGATGCCGGCTTGCATGACGCCGGCGCGGATGCGGCGCAGGCCCTGCGCCACCAGGCGCCGGTTGTTGGCATCGAGCCGGACCACGTCGGCGACGGTGCCGAGCGCGACCAGCGGCAGCAGTGCATCGAGCTTGGGCTGATTGCCGAGGTCGAACACGCCGCGCGCGCGCAGCTCGCTGCGCAACGCCAGCAGCACGTAGAACATCACGCCGACGCCGGCGATGCTCTTGCTGTCGAATTCGCAGCCGGGCTGGTTCGGATTCACCAGCACGTCGGCAGCGGGCAGCACCGGGCCCGGCAGGTGGTGGTCGGTCACCAGCACCGCCAGGCCGCGCGCCTTGGCGGCGGCCACGCCGTCGACGCTCGCGACGCCGTTGTCGACCGTGATCAGCAGGTCGGCACCGCTCGCCGCCACGCGCTCGGCGATCGGCGGCGTCAGGCCGTAGCCATCGACCACGCGGTCGGGTACCAGGTAGGCGACATGGCGCGCGCCCAGCAGTCGCAGGCCGCGCACCGCCACGGCACAGGCGGTGGCACCGTCGCAGTCGTAGTCGGCGACGATGCACAGGCGCTTGTCGTCGCGAATGGCATCGGCCAGCAGCACGGCGGACTCGCGGGTGCCGCGCAGCGTGTTCGGCGGCAGCAGCAGCGCCAGGCCGTCGTCGAGTTCTTCTTTGGCGCGCACGCCGCGCGCGGCGTAGAGCCGCGCCAGCAGCGGATGCACGCCGGCTTGCTCGAGCGCCCAGGCGCTGCGCGGCGGGATGTCCCTGGCCTGGATCTTCATCGTCACAGCGCCTCGAGGAAGGAGGCTGCCGAAGGGCGGCCGAACAGCCCCTTGGCCCAGTCCGCGAAGCCGCGCGGCTGCAGCGCGAAGCGCTGGGCGCTGCGGTCGCCGCAGAGCGTCAGCGTGACGGCTTCGCCGCGAGCGCTGGCCGCCAGCAAATCGGCCACCGGGCCGGCATCGAGCGCTTGCCAGGCCGAGGCCCAGGCGGCGCCGTCATCGCGCAGGGCGGGGAGGCGCAGCGCATCGGCCACAGTGGGGGCGCTGGCCTTCGGGGCGAATGCGGCGGGCAGGTTGCCGGTGCCGCTGAGCCAGAAGGAATTGATCGGCGGCACGCCGCGCGCGGTGCGGGCGTCGTTCACGCGCTCGGTATAGAGCAGCATCTGCATCTCGTTCTGCAGGCGGCGCAGCGGGCGTCCAGCGTCGGACAGCGGCGACCATTGCGAGATCGGGAAGCCGACCGCACGGTCGATCGACGCCGTCGCCAGGCCGTCGAAGATCGGGCCCTGGGCCAGCCAGCGGCCCGGCGTCGCCGAGGCATGCAGCGCGATGCCGTCCTCCTCGAAGAAGGGGCGCGCCGCGGCCATCAGCGCTTCGGATTCGGCCGGATCGATCTCGATCGCGGCCGGGTCGCCCAGCATCACGTCGTCGATGCCGACCTGCCAATGGCACAGCGTGGCGATGCCCCAGGCCTGGCCGCCGTCGGTCGGGCCCAGGCCGGCCTGCCTGGCTTCCAGTGCGGCCCAGGGAATGCAGCCGTCGGCGGCCGCGATGCCCAGGGCCTCGGCCAGCGCACGCTCGTGCGGCGGCGAACGGCTGCTGTCGTCCTGCGAATCCTCGTGCACCCGCGTGAGCCGCGCCAGCAGGGCTTCGAGCTTCGGCAGCCGCAGCCCGGCCAGTGCCTCGCGGCAGGCCGGGGAGCTGCGGCCGGCGAAGGGAATGAGCAGGTGGCGGGCGTGGGGCGGTACGGACATGGGGCCTATTGTCCGGGATGCCACAATCAAACAGATGAACTGCCCCCACGCTCCGCACTTCGTGTCATCGCTGCCCCCCGAGGGGGTGCCGGCCTCCCTTGGGGCGGCCCGGCGGGAGGCCTGAATGCGACTCCCCTACGAACTGCAACTCGGCTGGCGTTACACCCGAGCCGGCCGGGCCACGCGGCGCAACGGCTTCATCTCCTTCATCTCCGGCGTCTCGATGTTCGGCATCGCGCTCGGCGTGGCGGCGCTGATCATCGTGCTGAGCGTGATGAACGGCTTCCAGAAGGAAGTCACCGACCGCATGCTCGGCGTGATCTCGCACATCGAGATCTTTTCGCGCGATGGCCAGGCGCTGGCCGACATCGACGCCATCATGGAGGACGCCCGCAAGAACCCCGAGGTGATCGGCGTCGCGCCCTTCGTCGCGGCGCAGGCGCTGCTGGCGCGCGGCGAGGACATGAAGGGCGCGCTGATCCGCGGCATCGACCCGAAGCTCGAGCCGCAGGTCACCGACATCTCGACCACCGCCCAGCAGGGCGCGCTCGACAAGCTGGTGCCGGGCGAGTTCGGCATCGTGCTGGGCATCGAGCTGGCACGCTCGATGTTCGTGCGGGTCGGCGACCAGGTGACGCTGGTGGCCCCCGGCGGCCAGGTCACGCCGGCCGGCGTGATGCCGCGCTTCAAGCCCTTCACGGTGGTCGGCACCTTCGATTCGGGCCACTACGAATACGATTCGGCGCTGGCGATGATCCATGCCGAGGACGCCGCCCGCGTGTTCCGCCTCGAGGGCCCGACCGGCGTGCGGCTCAAGCTCAAGGACCTGCACCAGGCGCGCGAGGTGGCCGACCAGCTGGCGGCCACGCTGCCGGGCCAGTTCCTGATCCGCGACTGGACCCGCGCCAACAAGACCTGGTTCGCGGCGGTGCAGGTCGAGAAACGCATGATGTTCATCATCCTCACGCTGATCGTGGCGGTGGCGGCCTTCAACCTGGTCTCGACCCTGGTGATGACCGTGACCGACAAGCGTGCCGACATCGCGATCCTGCGCACGCTCGGCTCGAGTCCGAAAAGCATCATGGGCATCTTCGTGGTGCAGGGGGCCATGGTCGGCGTCATCGGCACCCTGGGTGGCCTGCTGCTGGGACTGGGCATCGCTTACAACATCGACGTCATCGTGCCGGCGCTCGAGCGGCTGTTCCATGCCAGCTTCCTGCCCAAGGACATCTACCTGATCAGCAAGATGCCGAGTGATCCGCAGCGCGGCGACATCCTGCCGATCACCCTCATCTCGCTGGTGCTGGCCTTCGTGGCCACGCTCTACCCGAGCTGGCGCGCCAGCCGCGTCAACCCGGCGGAGGCGCTGCGCTATGAGTGAGGTGGTGTTGAAGGTAAGAGGCCTGACCAAGCGCTTCCATGAAGGCCGCATCGACCTCACGGTGCTGCACGGCGTCGACCTCGACGTGCATGCCGGCGAGACGCTGGCCATCGTCGGCGCCTCGGGCTCCGGCAAGAGCACGCTGCTGCACCTGATGGGCGGCCTCGATGCGCCGACCGCGGGCAGCGTCGAGCTGCACGGCGAGAACATCGCCCATGTCGACGCCGCCGAGCAGGGCCGGCTGCGCAATCGGCACCTCGGCTTCGTCTACCAGTTTCATCATTTGCTGCCGGAGTTCAGCGCGCTCGACAACGTTGCGATGCCGCTCAAGATCCGGCGCACGCCGCCGGCCCAGGCCGGCGCGGCGGCGGTCGCAATGTTGAGTGCCGTGGGCCTCGGCGAACGGGTGCAGCACCGGCCGGCGGAACTGTCGGGCGGCGAGCGCCAGCGCGTGGCGATCGCGCGCGCTTTGGTGACCCAGCCCGATTGCGTGCTGGCCGACGAGCCCACCGGCAACCTCGATCGCGCGACCGCCGACGGCGTCTTCGCGCTGATGCTGCAGTTGGCGCGCGATCAGGGCACGGCCTTCGTGATGGTGACGCACGACGAAAGCCTGGCGGCGCGCTGCGATCGCGTGCTGAGGCTCACCGCCGGGCGGCTGGCGGATTGACGCTCAGGCCGGTGCCGGGCCGCCCCAAGCCGGCCTGCGGCCCCCTCGGGAGGCAGCGACCACACGAAGTGAGGGAGCGTGGGGGCCTCAGGCCCTGACCACGATCGGGAAGCTGGCCTTCCAGCCGTCCGAGGCGCGCTCGAAGGGCACGGTGAGCGCGGCCCGTGCCTCCTGCGGCAGGCTGCGCCAGAGGCCGTCGCGCGCGTTGCCCGGCGCACCTTCCACATAGAGCTGGGTGGTCAGCAGTTCGCGGCGGTCCAGCTTGACCTTGACGTGGATGTGCGGCGTGCGGCCGGTGTAGGGCACCGGCCGGATGGTGCGAAAGCGGTAGCGGCCATCGGCATCCACCGTCACCCTGCCGAAGCCCTGGAAGGCGCGGTCGGCGCGGTCGCCGTCGCCCGGGTGGTGGTAGTGGCCGGCCTCGTCGCATTGCCAGATTTCGACCTGCGCGCCGCGCAGCGGCCGGCCGTCGAGGTCGGTGACCGTGCCGTCGACCCAGGCCGGCTGGGTGGCGGCGTAGCTCAGTGTGCCGTTGCGCAGCAGGTCGCCGTCGGAGTCGGCCGGCAGGGCCACGGGGTAGAACGGCCCTTCGGTCTGCGACGGTGTCGGGCGCCGAGGGGCGGCGGGCTGCGCGCGCGCGCCCACCCAGAATGCCGGCAGCGCAATCGCTGCCGCAGCGATCGTGCGCCGGGGCAGGCCGCGGGGGAGGGGCGAGGGGGTCATCGGCTCTTCGAGTCCGCGTGCGCGAGCGAGTTCCATGAAGGCCGCGGCAGCCGCTCGACCATCACCACCGCCAGGGCACCCTGCGGCGACCAGCGTCACGATGTGGAAGTGGTCGAGCGCGGCCATCAAGGTGGCCTCCTGCGTCAGTTGCTGGCTCAGACCGAGAGGGTCTTCCGGAACCCGATCGACAACCGGTTCCAGCTGTTGATCACGCCGATCGCGAGCGTCAGGTTCACCCGCTCGCTTTCGCTGAACTCGGCGCTCAGGGCCTCGTAGTCGGCGTCCGGCGCCCGGCTCTCGGCCACCTGCGTGATGGCCTCGGTCCAGGCCAGCGCCGCGCGTTCGCGCGGCGTGAAGAAGGGCGTTTCGCGCCAAACCGGCACTGCATAGAGCCGGCGCTCGGTCTCGCCCTTCTTGCGCAGGTCGCTGGCATGCAGGTCGACGCAGAAGGCGCAGCCGTTGATCTGCGAGGCGCGCAGCTTGACGAGGTCGAGCAGGGTCGGCTCGAGGCCCAGCTTGCCGACCGCCACCTCGAGTGCGATCAGTGCCTTCATGGCGTCGGGGGAGGCCTTGTAGAAATCGAGTCTTTGTTCCATGGTGGTGCTCCGTGGGTTGGCGATGGCTCCATGCTAAAAAGCGCCGCCCACTTCCGTGGCGTCCAATCCGAGCCATTTGCAGGAGACCAATCGCATGGAACTGCACGTCGTCATCGACGGTGACAAGGACCTGACCGGACAGCTGGTCCGGCAACTGAGGGATGCGATCCGCGCCGGCCGGCTCGCTGCGGGCGAGAAGCTGCCGCCGTCGCGCCTGCTCGCGGAACAGCTCGGACTGTCGCGCAAGACGGTGGCCGAGGCCTATGCCCGACTGAGCTTCGACAAGCTGCTGGTCGGCCGCGTCGGCAGCGGCACCTACGTGGCGGAGGACCTGCGGCCGACCGGCGTCCCGGCCGCGAGCCCGGCCCTGGCGGGCCTGGCCACCGTCGAGCGCTGGCGCCGCATGGACACGCCGCTGCGCCACCCGGCCCCGGCCGGCCACTCGCGCTACGAGTACATCGGCGGCGCCCCGGCGCGCAGCCTGTTTCCGCACGCCGACTGGCGCCGCTGTGTGCTCCATGCGCTGCGTGAAGGTGCGCGCTCGCGAGGCCTTTATGGCCCGGCGGAGGGCCTGCCGGTGCTGCGCGACGCGATCGCGCGCCACGCCGCCTTCTCGCGCGGCGTGCGCTGCGGTGTCGACGACATCGTCGTCACCCAGGGCGCCCAGCAGGCACTCGACCTGGTGGCCCGCGTGCTGGTCGACCCGGGCTGCACCGTGGCGGTCGAGGAGCCGGGCTATCCACCGGCCCGGCAGCTGTTCGCAGCCCAGGGCGCCGAAGTGGTCGGCATCCCGGTCGATGGCGAGGGCATGCAGGCCGACCGGATCCCGGAAGGCACGCGCCTGGTCTACGTGACGCCGGCGCACCAGTTCCCGCTCGGCATGCCGATGAGTCCGCGCCGCCGCGAGGCGCTGCTGGCGCGCGCCCACGCGATCGGCGCCATCGTCATCGAGGACGACTACGACTGCGAGTTCCGCTACGAGGGCCGGCCCGCCGACTCGCTGCAGAACATGGACACGAAGGGTTGCGTGGCCTTCGTCGGCAGTTTCTCGAAGACGCTGTCGCCCGAGCTTCGGCTGGGCTACCTGATCGCGCCGCAGGCGATCCTCGAGGCGGTCGGCGTGGCCAAGCACCTGAGCGACTGGCACACCGCGACGCCGGCCCAGTGCGCGCTCGCCAAGTTCATCGCCGATGGCGACCTGCACAAGCACATCCGGCGCTGCCACGCGGTCTATGCCGAGCGGCGCGAACGCATCATGCGGCGCTTCGCAGGCGACCTCGCGCCCTGGTTCGAGCTGGTGCCGGCCACCGCCGGCATCCATCTGGCGGCCCTGTGCAGGCACCCGGTCGACATGGACATGCTGCTGCGCCTGGCACGGCGCGTCGATGTCGGCCTCTATCCGCTCGACCCGTTCTACGGCTTCACCGAGCCACGGCAGGGGTTGATGCTCGGCTTTGGCGTGATTGCCACCGAGGACATCGACCCGTCGCTGGACCGCGTCCGCGACATCCTGCTGCAGATGGGCTGAGGCGCAGACCGTCGGCGGCCCAGGACGTCGCCATCGCGCGGCTCAGCTGCACGACAACGCCCCGCACGGGCGGATTCAGAGAATGCGGTTGAACCAGAGCAGCGAAAGGCCGGCCGACAGCAGCGCGAGCGCCGCGGCGCCCATCGCGAAGAGGGCCGAGATCTCGGTCTCCTTCTTCTCGACCGTGAGCCGCGAACTCAGCGTGTTGTAGACCTTCTTGAGGTCGTTCGCGGTGCCCGCATAGAAGTACTCGGCCTGGGTCTTGTTGGCGATCGCCTTGAGTGTTTCCTCGTCGAGCCGCACCCGCATCGACCAGCCCTCGAAGCCGATGGTTTCGCCGTCCACCGTGCCGATGCCGACCGTGTAGACACGGACACCGTGGTCGGCCGCCACCTTGGCCGCATCGAGCGGATCGACGCCGGTGGTACGCTGGCCGTCGGTCAGCATGATGATCGCGGCCGAGGTGTAGGAGCCGGGCGCGACCGGCGTGAACTCCTTCGGCGGCGGCTTGCCGGCGCGCTCGATGGCGACGCCGGTCTGGCGGCTCTTGGGGGCGAAATCGGAGATGTCGATGCCGGCGTCCGGGAACAGCGTCGCCAGCGAGACCACGATCGCGTTGCCCGTGGCGGTCGCCCGCTGCAGCTGGAAGGAGTCGATCGCCGTGACCAGGTCTTCGCGGTTGGTGGTCGGCAGCTGCGCCACCTGCGCGCTCCCCGCGAAGGCGACGATGCCGACCTTGACGGTGCGTGGCAGCTCCTTCAGAAAGCTCTTGGCTGCCTCCTGCGCGGCGACCAGCCGGTTCGGCTGCACGTCGGCTGCGCGCATGCTGCCCGAGACGTCCATCGCGAGGATGATGGTCTGCTGGTTCGACGGCAGCACCACCACCGCCATCGGCCGCGCGGCAGCGATCAGCATCGCGGTCAGCGCCAGCAGGAACAGCAGCGGCGGGATGTGGCGCCGCACGCTCTGACCTGCGCTCATGGCCTCGCGCACGATCGACAGGCTGGCATAGCGCAGCGCCAGCTTTTTCTTGCGCCGGATGAGCCAGAGGTACAGCAGCACCAGCAGCGGCACCGCCAGCAGCAGCCAGAGGAATTGAGGCCAGAGGAAGTTCATGCGGCCACCGTACTGGAGTTCGATTGTCCACGACGCACGCGGCGCTTGCGCATGTCGGCGAAGCGCACGATGGCTTCGACCAGGTCGTCGGCGGTCGAGAGCTCGAGGGCATCGACGCCGATCTTCGCCAGTGACTCGCGCAGGTGGGCCTCCCGATCGGCGGCGATGCGCGCGAAGCGCTTGCGGAAGCCGGCGTCGTGAGTGTCGACCCAGAGCTGCTCGCCGGTCTCGGCATCGCGCAGCGGCACCAGGCCGAGGTCGGGCAGCTCGAGCTCGAGCGGATCGAACAGGCGCACCGCCACGACGTCGTGGCGCTGCACCAGGTGCGACATCRGTCGTTCCCAGCCAGGCTCGGAAACGAAGTCGGAGACCACGAACACGGTCGAGCGGCGCGGCATCAGCACCGCGGCGGATTGGAGCAGGTCGGCCAGCCGGGTCATGCCCTTCTGGTCGGGCGTGCGCTCGGCCGAGCGGCGCTCCATCGCGTGCAGCAGGTGCAGCACGTGGCGCCGGCCGGTGCGCGGCGGGATCACGGCTTCGATGTCGTTGCCGTAGACCATGGCGCCGACGCGATTGCCGTGTCGCGTCAGCAGGCGGGCGATGACGCCGACGAAGCCGGCCGAGATCTCGCGCTTGGCCTTGATGCCGGAGCCGAAGTCGACCGAGCGGCTCAGGTCGAGCACGAACCAGGCAGCCATCTCGCGGTCTTCGGTGAAGACGCGCACGTGCGGCGTCTGCAGCCGTGCCGTGACGTTCCAGTCGATGTGGCGCACGTCGTCATGGTGCTGGTATTCGCGCAGGTCGGCCAGGTCGAGGCCGGTGCCGCGCATCAGGGTGCGGTAGTCCCCCTGCAGCAGGCCGTCGAGCCGGCGGATCACGGTCCACTCGAGCCGGCGCAGCGCGCGCTCGACGCCGCTGGCCGCGGCGTCGGCGGCCGCGAGCTGCTCGTCGTTCGCGGCTTTCGCGCGCTTAGGCCACCAGCTTTTCATGCTCGAGCGGCTTGGCAGGCGCGGGCACGGCCCGCATGATGCGGTCGACCAGGCTGTCGGGCGTGAGGCCCTCGGACAGGCCCTCGTAGGACAGCGTGACCCGGTGGCGCAGCACGTCTGGCACCAGTGCGATCATGTCCTCGGGCAGCGCATAGCTGCGTCCGCGCAGCAGGGCCAGCGCGCGTGCGCCCTGGGTCAGGTTGATGCTGGCGCGCGGGCTGGCGCCGAAGGTGATGAAGCGCCGCATGTCCTTCAGGCCGTGCTTCTCGGGCGTGCGCGTGGCCGACACCAGCTTGACCGCGTACTGGATCAGCGAGGGGTCGACATAGACGCGCTGGGCCTCGGCCTGCAGGACGGCGAGCTGGTCGGTGGTGGCAACCGGCATGGCCTCGACCGGCGGGCCGATCACGCGCTCGACGATGACGAACTCGTCCTCGTCGCTCGGGTAGTCGACCAGCACCTTCATCATGAAGCGGTCGACCTGGGCCTCGGGCAGGGGATAGGTGCCTTCGGTCTCGATCGGGTTCTGCGTCGCCATCACGAGGAAGGGGCGCGGCACCTTGTGCGTCTCGCCGGCGATGGTCACCTGGCGCTCCTGCATCACCTCGAGCAGCGCACTCTGCACCTTGGCCGGCGCCCGGTTGATTTCGTCGGCCAGCAGCAGGTTGGCGAAGACCGGGCCGAGCGAGGTGCTGAAGTCGCCGGTCTTCTGGTTGTAGATGCGGGTCCCGACCAGGTCGGCCGGCACCAGGTCGGGCGTGAACTGGATCCGCTTGAACCGGCCGCGCACGGTGTCGGCCAGCGTCTTGACGGTGAGCGTCTTGGCCAGCCCCGGCACCCCTTCGACCAGCAGGTGGCCCCCGGCCAGCATCGCCACCATGACCCGTTCGAGAAATCGGTCCTGGCCGACCACCACGCGCTTCACCTGATAGAGGATCTGCTCCATCAGCTCGGCCGTGACCGGGGAGGGCGATTCGAACTCTGTGCTCATGGGGATTGCTTTCGTCGGTGGGTCAGAAGGGCGGCGAGCCGGCGGCGGAGGCGGCGTTCTCGATCGGCACGGCGAAGCCGATGCCGATGAAGGTGCGCTGCTGGGTCGGATTGAGGATGGCGGTCACGATGCCGAGCACCTCGCCGCTCATGTTGATCAGCGGGCCGCCCGAGTTGCCGGGATTGGCGGCCGCATCGAACTGGATCAGGTTGCCGAGCTCCTGCTTGCCCTCGGGCGAGCGGAAAGAGCGGTTGAGGCCGGACACCACGCCCGCCGACACCGAGGGACCGATGCCGAAGGGGAAGCCGACCGCCACCACTTCGTCGCCGGGCATCAGGTCGGCGGTCGAACGCATGGTGGCCGGGATCAGGTCGTCGGGCAGCTTCTGTGCCTGCAGCACGGCCAGGTCGTTCTCGGGCTGCAGGGCGGTGATGATGGCCGGCGCCTCGAGGCCGTCGGCGAAGGTGACCTTGATGGTCTCGGCGCCTGCGACCACGTGCAGATTGGTCAGGATCACGCCCTTGTCGACGATCACGACGCCGGTGCCGACGCCGCGTTCCACTTGCTTGCCGGCCACTTCGTCGGTGGCCTCGGGCGGCTTGCCCTTGGCCATGTTGCGGCCGCGCTTCTCGGTCTTGGCCTCGAGCGTGTTCTTTTCGGTGCCGTAACCCACCACGCGCACCACCGAGGGGCGGATGATCTCGGCGGCGCGGGCGGCGGCCGAGGGCAGGGCTTGCGTCTGCAGGGTGCGCAGGACCGCCGCGTCGATGTCCTTCTGAGTGAGCGCCTGCGTTCCTTGTCGCGGCCACATGTAGGCGCCGGTGGCGCCCATGCCGACGACCAGTGCCAGCAGCAGCCCGAAGCTGCGGCGGCCGGGCTGCCAGGCTGCCGCAGGAGGCCGGGCGGTGGCCTGGACCTCGGTGGCGTCGGTGGGCGTGCCGGGCTCGGCCGCATCCTGCGGCCCTCGGGGCGAGCGGCTGTAGAAAGCAGGCCTGCGCATCGGGCACCTCCGTGCAAAAGAGAGTCGCTGTAGGAATCACGGTAGCACGCTTTCCGCCGCCTTGCATCCCTTCGGGCATCATCGCGCGATGGCCATCTTCGTCGACACCCATTGCCACCTCGATGCGCCCGAATTCGGATCGGAAATGCCCCAGGTCCGGGCCCGTGCGCAGCGTGCCGGCGTCGCGCTCTGCGTCATCCCCGCGGTCGCCGCCTTCAACTTCGGGACGGTGCGCGAGCTTGCGCATCGGCAGGGCGATGCCTACGCGCTCGGCATCCATCCGCTGTGCACCGGCGCTGCGCGCGACGAGGACCTCGCGCTGCTCGACGAGGAACTCGTCCGCCGACGCGACGACCCGCGCCTGGTGGCGGTCGGCGAGATCGGCCTCGACTACTTCGACCCGGGCCTGGACGCCGACAAGCAGGAGCGCTTTTTTCACACTCAGTTGCAGTTGGCGCGCAAGCACGGGCTGCCGGTCATCATCCATGTCCGCCGATCGGTGGACAAGGTGCTGAAGCACCTGCGCCGGGTGGCGCCCGGCCAGCGCTGGCAGGGGATCGCGCATGCGTTCAATGGCAGCGAGCAGCAGGCGCTGGCCTGTGTCCAACTCGGCCTGAAGCTCGGCTTCGGCGGGGCCGTGACCTTCGAGCGCGCCTTGCAGTTGCGTCGGCTTGCCGCCACGCTGCCGCTGGAGGCGATCGTGATGGAGACCGACGCACCCGACATCCCGCCGCACTGGCTCTACCGGACGCAGGCGCAGCGGGTCGCGGGCGAGTCGCAGGGGCGCAACGAGCCCGGCGAGCTGCCGCGCATCGCCGAAGTGGTGGCAGGCCTGCGCGGCATCGAGGCATCGGCGCTGGCCGAAGCGACCACCCGCAACGCGGCTGCCGCGCTGCCGCGTCTCGTTTCGCTGATGGGCCTGTCGGCCGAACGCCCGGGCGCGGCGTAGGCGAATGCCCCGACTTGGGCCCGCAGGGGCGCGGCACGGGTCTTTGGTGTCATCCTTCGGGTTCGTGCAGTCGTTGCATTCCAGTGGCAAGCCAGTCACGCCAACTCAACAAGGAGCTTTTCCATGAACTCATCCATCGTTCGCACCCTGCCGGCCGCCCTGGCGCTGGCCCTCGCCTGCGTCGGCGCGTCGGCGATTGCGCAAACCACGGCCCCGAGCACCACCCAGAAGGCGGAAAACGCAGGCGAGAAGGCCTGGGACAAGACCAAGGAAGGCACCGAGAAGGCCTGGGATGCCACCAAGAGCGGCACCAAGAAGGCCGTGAATGCGACCGAGAAGGGGGCCAAGGCGACCGGCAAGGCGATCGACGACGTGGCTTCCGATGCCGCTTCTGGGACCCGCAAGGTGGGCGACAAGATCGGCGAGAAGATCCCGGGCACGGTCCAGAACGAAGCCGCCAAGGGCGAAGCCGCCAAGAAGCCCTGAGCGCGCGCACCGGCGCTCTCGCAGCCCCAATGAAAACCCGCCGCGGCGGGTTTTTTCATGCAGTGGCCGGTGGCTGGATGTTCCGATGCACCAGAGGCGTTTCGGGCGTCGGGTAGCCGGCGGCGCCGAAAGTCTTGACGACCGCCTTGTGAGTGTCGAAGTACACCTGCCAGTAGTGGTCGGTGTGGGTGTAGGGCCGCACGGCGAGCAGCGGTCCTTCGGGCGTGAATTGCAGGATCTCGACGTCGGGCGGCTGCTCGGTCGAGACATTCGGGATCTGGCTGACCGCGGCCTTGAGCAATGCGATCGCCTGGTTCACGTCGACCCCGTTGGCGATCTTGGCCGTGGCGTCGACCCGGCGGAACGGCAACTGGCTGAAGTTCTGGATCGGATCCGAGAGCACCTTGTTGTTGCCCACCGTGGTGACCACATTGTCGGGCGTGACCAGCGTGGTGCCGAACAGGCCCAGTTCCTTGACGGTGCCGTTGATGCCGCCGCCCACCGTGACGTAGTCGCCGACCCGGTACGGTCGCAGTACCTGCAGGAAGATCCCGGCGGCGAAGTGCGTCAGCAGGCCGCCCCATGCCGTGCCGATCGCCAGGCCGGCGCCGGCCAGCAGCACCGCGAACGAGGTCGTGCGGACCCCGAACATGTCGAGGATCGAAAGGATCAGGACGATATTGAGCAGCACGCCGAGGATCGAGACCAGGTAGTGGCTCAGGGTCGGGTCCATGCGCTTGCCGCGCTCGAGGGCCTTGGCGACCAGGCGCTGCGCCAGGCCGATCAACCAGCGGCCGACGCCCCAGGCAATCAGGGCGCCGATCACTTTCAGGCCAAAATCCACGCCTTGCGTCGTCAGGAAAATCCAGATCGCTTCCGAATTCATTTCTTCTCCTCGCGGGTGCCGGTGCTTCGGCAGGCCGTGCAGCGTTCGTGATGAATAAGCCGGCTTCGCGCCCAGACGACGTCAAGGCCGTGCTCACGGGGCTTGCGCCGATCGTTTCCGAGAACACTGCCTTGTTGATACTCGGCAGCTTTCCTGGGGCCCGGTCGATTGCGCAGCAGCAGTATTATGCGCACCCGCAGAATCATTTCTGGAGAATTTTGCAGGCGCTGTGGCCCGGAAACCCGCTGCCAGTGGGCGAAGATAGCTATCAAAAGCGTAGCAGGTGGCTGCTCGACCGCGGTCTCGGCGTGTGGGACGTGTATGCCAGCTGCGAGCGCGAGGGAAGCCTCGATTCGGCGATCCGCGACCCGGTGGCGAACGACATCGCGAGCCTGCGGCTGCCCTGGCTCGCGGCCATCGCGCACAACGGCGGCGAGAGCTTCCGGCACGCGCGGCACACGCGGGCGATCGGGGTGCCGGTGCATCGGCTGCCGTCGTCGAGCCCGGCCAATGCGAGCTGGAGCTTCGATCGCAAGGTCCAGGCCTGGCGCGAGGTGTTTGAAAGGTATCTGGTCATTCCATGAAAGTCTCCCTTCCCGAGGTCAATTTTTCCGACTGGGGCGATGTCCGCTATCTGCACCTCGGCACCGAGTGGGTGCAGGGCTCGATGAAGCTCGATGCGCCCTTCGAGATCGAGCTCGAATACGTGCAGCGCATGATGGTCTGGCTGTTGTTCGCCGATCCGGCCGGCGTTGCCCAGCGTCACGCGATGCAGCTCGGCCTGGGTGCCGCCAGCCTGACCAAGTTCTGTCGCAAGACCTTGCGCATGCGCACTACCGCGGTCGAGCTCAATCCGCAGGTGGTGGCGGCCTGCCGAGGCTGGTTCAAGCTGCCGGCCGACGATGCCAAGCTCGAGGTCGTGGTCGCCGATGCCGCCGCCGAGATTCGCAAGCCGCGCTGGCTCGGCACGGTCGATGCGCTGCAGGTCGACCTGTACGACCACGAGGCGGCCGCACCGGTACTCGACAGCGAAGACTTCTATGCCGACTGCCGCGCCTTGCTGACCGAGGACGGCGCCATGACGGTCAATCTCTTCGGCCGCTCCTCGAGCTACGAGCGCAGCCTCGAGAAGATCACGGCCGCCTTCGGCGCCGAGGCGGTCTGGGCCTTCAAGCCGACGCGCGAAGGCAACACGGTGGTGCTGGCCCAGGCGAGCGCCAGCCGTCCGAAGCGCCCCGCGCTTGCCGATCGGGCCCAAAGCATCCAGACTCGCTGGGGCCTGCCTGCACCGAAGTGGCTGCGGGTATTCAAACCGATGGAGTGAGCGCACCCCCAGGTTGGGCTCACTTCGTGTAGCCCGCCCACCCCCTCGCCGGGGGCAACACCAGTGGCCCGGCATAGCCGGTTCCACGGTGTTTCTGGAACAAACTTCGCTTTGAGTTCGATATGAATGCTGTCGTCTTGCCCTCTTCGCCGCGCCACGAAGGCCCGCTGGTCCTGCGCCACCTGATCGAATGGCTGGCCAAGGACGGCCTGATCTCGCCGGTCGAGGCCAAGCGCACGCTGGCGCGCTGCGCCCAGGCCGAGAGCCGCCAGGCGCCGCTGGTGCGGCTGGCCAACGTCGCGATGACACGCGAGAGCGACGGCAAGCCGCTCGATCTCGAGATGCTCACGCAGTGGCTGGCCGGCCGGGCCGGGCTCGCCTACCTGCGCATCGATCCGCTGAAGGTCGATGTCGGCAAGGTGGCCGACACGATGAGCGCAGCCTATGCCGAGCGGCACAAGGTGCTGCCGGTGCAGGTGACGCCAAGCGAGGTGGTGGTGGCCACGGCCGAGCCCTTCCTGACCGACTGGATCGCCGAGGTCGAGCGCCAGTCGCGCCGCGCGGTGCGCCGCGTGGTCGCCAACCCGACCGACATTCAGCGCTACACGGCCGAATTCTTCGCTCTTGCCAAATCGGTGCGGGCGGCACAGAAGGCCGGCGGCAACACCGGCGGCGCCAGCTTCGAGCAGCTGGTCGAGCTCGGCAAGAGCAACAAGCAGCTCGACGCCAACGACCAGAGCGTGGTGCAGGTGGTCGACTGGCTGTGGCAGTACGCCTTCGACCAGCGCGCCAGCGACATCCACCTCGAGCCGCGGCGCGACCAGGGCGTGATCCGCTTCCGCATCGACGGCGTGCTGCACCCGGCCTACCAGATGCCGATGGGCGTGATGAACGCGATGGTGGCGCGCATCAAGCTGCTCGGCCGCATGGACGTGGTCGAGAAGCGGCGCCCGCTCGACGGCCGCATCAAGACCCGCAACCTGCGCGGCGACGAGGTCGAGATGCGGCTGTCGACGCTGCCCACCGCCTTCGGCGAGAAGATGGTGATGCGGATCTTCGACCCCGACACCGCGGTCAAGGACCTCGACGCCCTCGGCTTCGCCCAGCACGACGCCCAGCGCTGGGAGAAGCTGGTGACGCGGCCGCACGGCATCATCCTGGTGACCGGGCCGACCGGCTCGGGCAAGACCACCACGCTGTATTCGACGCTCAAGCGCGTCGCCACCGAGCAGGTCAACGTCAGCACGGTCGAAGATCCGATCGAGATGATCGAGCCCTCGTTCAACCAGACGCAGGTGCAACACCAGCTCGACTTCGGCTTCATCGAGGGCCTGCGGGCGCTGATGCGGCAGGATCCGGACATCATCATGGTGGGCGAGATCCGCGACCTCGCCACGGCCGAGATGGCGGTGCAGGCGGCACTCACGGGCCATCTGGTCTTCAGCACCCTTCACACCAACGACGCGCCGAGCGCGATCACGCGGATGATGGAGCTCGGCGTGCCCTCCTACCTGATCAACGCCGTGATGCTCGGCGTGCTGGCCCAGCGGCTGGTGCGCACGCTGTGCCCGCATTGCAAGGAGCCGGACGCGTCGATCACGCGCGAGAAGCTGGCCGAGTTCGTCAAGCCCTGGCAGATCAACGGCTCGGTGCGGGCCTACAAGCCGGTCGGCTGCGTCGATTGCCGCATGACCGGGTACATGGGGCGCATGGGGCTGTACGAGCTGCTCAGCATCAGCGAGGAGTTCAAGGCGCTGGTCACCAAGGAGCCGAACCTCGTCGGCTTGCGCCGGCAGGCGGTGGTCGACGGCATGCGGCCGCTGCGGCTGGCGGGCGCGTTGCGGGTGGCGGAGGGCGTGACCACCATCGAGGAAGTGCTGAGCGCGACCCCGCCCCTGGAGTAGGCTTCAGGGATTACCCTGAATCCCCGATAGGTGGAATCCACATCGAGCTGACTGCCACCTGACCACACAATCTCCGATCGAGTTTTTTCGTGGAGACTGTTCGTGAAAATCAAGAGTCAGAAAGACTTCTTCTCGGGGGTGATGTTCGCCGTCGTGGGAGTCGCCTTCGCATGGGGAGCGACGACCTACAGCGTCGGCAACGGCGCCCGCATGGGCCCCGGCTACTTCCCGCTGATGCTCGGCATCCTCATGGCCGTCATCGGCCTGGTGATCATGTTCACCGGCCTCACGGTCGAGACCGAGGACGGCGAGATGATCGGCAAGTGGGCCTGGAAGCAGGTGGCTTACATTCTCGGCGCCAACCTCGCCTTCGGCGTGCTGCTCGGCGGCCTGCCGAGCGTGGGCGTGCCGGCGATGGGCATGATCATCGCGATCTACGCGCTGGTCATCATCTCCAGCCTGGCGGGCAGCGAGTTCAACCTGCCCAAGGTGCTGATCCTCGCCAGCGTGCTGGCCGTCGGCAGCTACGTCGCCTTCATCTGGGCGCTCAAGCTGCAAATCCAGGTGTGGCCCACCTTCATCACGGGCTGAGGACTGGCAAATGGAACTTCTCAACAACCTCTCTCTCGGCTTCGGTGTCGCGTTCACCTTCACCAACCTGCTGTACTGTCTGGTCGGCTGTATCCTGGGCACGCTGATCGGCGTGCTGCCGGGCATCGGCCCGGTCGCCACCATCGCGATGCTGCTGCCGGCGACCTACGCGCTGCCGCCGGTCTCCGCGCTGATCATGCTGGCCGGCATCTACTACGGCGCCCAGTACGGCGGCTCCACCACCGCCATCCTGGTCAATCTGCCGGGTGAATCGTCCTCGGTGGTGACCGTCATCGACGGCTACCAGATGGCGCGCAAGGGGCGGGCGGGCCCCGCGCTGGCCGCGGCCGGCCTGGGCTCCTTCTTCGCCGGCTGCGTCGGCACGCTGATCCTGGCCGCCTTCGCGCCGCCGCTGACCGAACTGGCCTTCAAGTTCGGCCCGGCCGAGTATTTCTCGCTGATGATCCTCGGCCTGATCGGCGCCGTGGTGCTGGCCTCGGGCTCCCTGCTCAAGGCGATCGCGATGATCGTGCTGGGCCTGCTGCTGGGCCTGGTCGGCACCGACGTGAATTCGGGCGTGGCGCGCTTCAGCTTCGATATCCCCGAACTGACCGACGGCATCGGCTTCGTCGCCATCGCGATGGGCGTGTTCGGCTACGGCGAAATCATCGCCAACCTGTCGCGGCCCGAAGAAGACCGCGAAGTGTTCACCGCCAAGGTCTCCGGCCTGTTCCCGACCAAGGAAGACTTCAAGCGCATGACGCCCGCGGTGCTGCGCGGCACGGCGCTCGGCGCGGCGCTCGGCATCCTGCCCGGCGGCGGTGCGCTGCTGGCGGCCTTCGCGGCCTACACGATCGAGAAGAAGACCAAGCTGCATCCGGGCGAAGTGCCCTTCGGCAAGGGCAATATCCGCGGCGTGGCGGCGCCCGAATCGGCCAACAACGCCGGCGCCCAGACCTCCTTCATCCCGCTGCTGACCTTGGGCATTCCGCCCAACGCGGTGATGGCGCTGATGGTCGGCGCGATGACGATCCACAACATCCAGCCCGGCCCGCAGGTCATGACCAGCAACCCGGAGCTGTTCTGGGGCCTGATCGCCTCGATGTGGCTCGGCAACGCGATGCTGATCATCCTGAACCTGCCGCTGATCGGCATGTGGATCAAGCTGCTGTCGGTGCCCTACAAGTACCTGTTCCCGGCGATCGTGCTGTTCTGCGCGATCGGCGTGTACTCGACCAACAACAACACCTTCGACATCTGGATGGTGGCGGCCTTCGGCTTCATCGGCTACGCCTTCTTCAAGCTGGGATGCGAGCCGGCGCCGCTGCTGCTGGGCTTCATCCTCGGGCCGATGATGGAAGAGAACCTGCGCCGTGCGCTGCTGCTGTCGCGCGGCGACTGGATCGTCTTCGTGACGCGGCCGATCTCGGCGGGCCTGCTGGCGGCGGCGTTGCTGCTGCTGATCATCGTGTTGCTCCCGGCTGTGAAATCGAAGCGGGAAGAAGCCTTCGTCGAGGACTGACCCGGTTCTCGCACCCCTGAAGAACGGCAGCCTCGGCTGCCGTTTTCGCTTTCAGGGCCTGGGTGCCCGAGGCGGCTTCATATGCTGCCGGGCCATGGCGAGGAAGGCCATCGCCGCAGGGTTGAGCGGATGCTTGGCCAGCCGCACCGCGACCACCGGGTACTCCAGCGTCGGGCGCGTCACCGCCACCGCACGCAGGTTGCCGGGCATCAGGACTTCCACATAGCGCGGCAGCAGCGCCACGCCGGCGCCGGCCTGGATCAGGCCGAAGGCGGTCGACAGCATCGACACGTGGTGCACCACGCGCGGGTACACGTTGGCCACGCTCGACAGCTGGCGGCTGACCGAGCGCCAGATGTTGGCATCCGGATTGACGTGGATGAAGGGCAATGCATCGAGGTGCCTGGCATCGATCACCACCCGCTGGGCCAGCGGATGGTCCTCGCGCACGAAGAGTGCCATGCGCTCGCTGAACAGCGGCTCTGTGGCCAGCTCCGAGTGTTTCTGGCCGATGTCCGAGCCGAAGCCCAGGTCGGCTTCCTGCGAAAGGATGCGCGAGATCATCTGCTCGGCCGTGCTGTCCATCAGCGCCGTCGCCAGCGCCGGGTGCTGCTGCGAGAAACGGCCCAGCAGCGGCGGCAGCAGGGCGCCGGCCGTGAGATGGCCCACCGCCAGTACCACGCGCCCCTCCCGCAGTTCGGACTGCGACCGGCAGGCGTCGACGGACTCATCGATCAGGCGCAGCGCGCGCACGGCGGTATCGACCATCATCTGGCCCGCATTGGTCATCCGGATGCGGCGGCCGCGCACCACCAGCGGCTGCCCGAGCTCGTGCTCCATGCGCTTGATCAAATGGCTGATCGCCGGCTGCGTGAGCTGCAGCGCCTCCGCAGCCAGGGTGAAGCTGCTCGTTTCGGCCACCGCCGACAGGGCCCGGAGCTGTTGCAGGGAGATCTCTTCGGTGGCGTTCCTCGTCATGAGCCGTATTTATAGTTCGATAAGCCGGATTATCTGGCTTGATGTCCTGCCCTTGCATAGCATTCGATTTCATCTCCACAGGGACAGAATCCAGCCCATGAAACGAATCCGGTTCCTTCAGGCCTGTGCCGCCGTGCTTTGCGTGGCCGCATCGCCCGCCAGCCTGGCACAAGGCTATCCAAGCAAGCCGATCCGCCTGATCGTGCCCTTCCCGGCCGGCGGCGCCACCGACCTGTTCGCGCGCACGCTGTCGCAGAAGATGGGCGAGAAGCTCGGCACCACGCTGGTGATCGACAACAAGCCCGGCGCCGGCGGCGCGATCGGCTCCGACGCCGCGGCCAAGGCGGCGCCCGATGGCTACACCCTGCTGCTGGCCACCACCAGCACGCACTCCATCGGCCCGGCGATCAACCCGAAGCTGCCCTACGACGCGGTGCACGACTTCACCCCGATCGCGCACGTGGGCGATGCGCCCAGCATCATGCTGGTGCCCAACAACTCGCCGGCCAGGACGGTGCGCGAGTGGATCGACTACGCGAAGAAGAACCCGGGCAAGCTCAACTACGCGTCGAGCGGCAACGGCACCATCGTGCAGCTCACGGCCGAGCTCTTCAAGTCGCAGGCCGGCGTCTTCGTCACGCACATCCCGTACAAGGGCACCGCGCTGGCGATTCCCGACCTGATCACGGGCAAGGTCGACGTGCTGTTCGATTCGCTGCCGACCGGCATGCCGCACGTGCGCGACGGCCGGTTGCGGGCGCTGGGTGTGACGACGCTGAAGCGCAGCCCGCTGGCGCCGGAACTGCCGCCGATCGCCGAGGTGCTGCCGGGCTTCGAGTCGAATACCTGGTTCGGCCTCTACGGCCCGAAGGGCCTGCCGGCCGATCTCGTGACCCGCATCAACAGCGCCGCCAACCAGTCGCTGAGCGACCCGGAAGTGCGCGACAAGCTGGCACGGCTGGGCATCGAACCCACCACCAGCACGCCGGCGCAGCTCGCGAGCATGGTGGCGGAAGACGCCGCCAAGTGGAAGAAGATCATCACCGAACGCAAGATCACAGGGGACTGACATGAAATTCGACTACGCCAACCCCTACACCTCGACCCGCATCCCGGTCTTCGCCCGCAACGTCGTATCGACCTCGCATCCGCTGGCGGCCCAGGCCGGCCTGCGCATCCTTCAGCAAGGCGGCAACGCGGTCGATGCCGCGGTCGCGACCGCGGCGGTCATGACGCTGGTCGAGCCGGTCAGCAACGGCCTGGGCAGCGATGCCTTCTGCCTCCTGTGGGACGGCCAGAAGCTGCACGGCCTCAATGCCTCGGGCTGCGCGCCCGCGGCCTGGACGCCCGACTATTTCCGCAAGAAGCACGGCGCCGACGCCGCCACGCCGCCGATGCGCGGCATGGATTCGGTCACGGTGCCGGGCGCAGTGGGCGGCTGGGTCGCGTTGTCCGAGCGCTTCGGCAAGCTGCCTTTCGCGGACCTCATGGCGCCGGCGATCGAGATCGCCGAGCGCGGCTACCTGATGCCGCCGGTGGTGCGGCAGAAGTGGGCCGCCGCGACCCCGATCCTGCGGTCGCAGCCTGGCTTCGTGCAGAGCTTCCTGCCCTGGGGCCGGGCGCCGGAGGTCGGCGAGCTGTTCCGCTTTCCGGCCGCGGCGCGCGCCCTCAAGGCCATCGCGGCGACCCGGGGGGATGCCTTCTACGGCGGTGAAATCGCTGCGGCGCTGGAGAAGTTCTCGCGCGCGAACGGCGGCAGCCTGAAGGCGAGCGACCTTGCCAACTGGAAGCCGGAGTGGGTCGAGCCGATCGCCCAGGACTACCGCGGCCACACGCTGCACGAGATTCCGCCGAACGGCCAGGGCATCGCGGCGCTGATCGCCCTGGGCATCCTCGAGCACTTCGACATCGGCTCGATCCCGGTCGACTCCGTGCGCTCGCAGCACCTGCAGATCGAGGCCATGAAGCTGGCCTTCGCTGACACCTACCGCTACGTGTCCGAGCCATCGTCGATGGAGGTGACACCGCTGCAAATGCTCGATGGCGCCTACCTCGCCTCGCGTGCCAAACTCATCGACGTGAACAAGGCGCAGGACTTCAAGGCGGGCAACCCGGTCAAGGGCGGCACCATCTACCTGACGGCGGCCGACGAGAGCGGCATGATGGTGAGCTTCATCCAGAGCAACTACATGGGCTTCGGCTCGGGCTGCGTCGAGCCCGAGTTCGGCATCAGCCTGCAGAACCGCGGCCACGGCTTCAGCCTGAAAGACGGCAGCCCGAACCTCGTGGCGCCCGGCAAGCGCCCGTTCCACACCATCATCCCGGCCTTCCTCACGAAGGACGGCGCGCCGGTGATGAGCTTCGGCGTGATGGGCGGCAACATGCAGCCGCAGGGCCACATGCAGACGCTGGTGCGCATGCTCGACTACCAGCAGAACCCGCAGGCGGCCTGCGATGCGCCGCGCTGGCGCTTCAACGCGGGGCTCGAGATCAACGTCGAGGCGGCGATGGCGCCGGCCACCGTGCAAGGCTTGTCCGCGCTCGGCCACAAGGTCGACGTCATCAACGACTCCTACCAGGACTTCGGTGCCGGCCAGTTCATCTGGCGCGCGGGAGACCCGGCGGTCGAAGGCTACGTTGCGGCCAGCGACGCGCGCCGCGACGGCCTGGCTGCCGGGTTCTAGATGGCCTGGGACGGGAGGATCTCCGACAGCGAGGCTCAGGCCGGCGCCGGGACGCTCCCAAGGCGGCCTGCGGCCCCCTCGGGGGGCAGCGAGTACACGCAGTGACGGAGCGTGGGGCCCACCTGGCCGCACGCAAGAGCCTCGCGCCGGGACTGGCGCTCGCCACCTTCGGCGCGATCGCCTTCAGCGGCAAGGCGATCATCGTCAAGCTGGCCTATCGCTACGGCGTCGATGCCGTGACGCTGATCATGCTGCGCATGCTGTTCGCGCTGCCGCTGTTCGCGCTCATGGCGTGGTGGGCGGGGCGCGGCAAGCCGGCGCTCACGCGGCGCGACTGGCTTGGCGTGGTCGGGCTCGGCTTCTCGGGCTACTACCTGTCGAGCTTCCTCGACTTCGCCGGGCTGGCCTACGTCACGGCCAGCCTCGAGCGGCTGATCCTGTACCTCAATCCGACGCTGGTGCTGCTGTTCGGCTGGATCGTCTACCGGCGGCGCATCACGCGCTGGCAGTTCGCCGGCATGGCCATCAGCTATTCGGGCGTGCTCCTGGTGTTCGGCCACGAGCTCAGCCTGGGCCAGAGCGCGGCGGCCGCGTGGGGCGCCTTCCTGGTGTTCCTGAGCGCGGTGAGCTATGCGATCTACCTGGTCGCCAGCGGCGAGTTCGTCAAGCGGCTCGGCTCTCTGCGGCTGGTCGGGCTGGCCACCAGCGTGGCCTGCCTGCTGTGCATCGCCCAGTTCCTGCTGCTGCGGCCGATGGGCGCGGCCTTCGAGGTGGCGACCGAGGTGATCTGGCTGTCGGTGCTCAACGCCACGTTGTGCACCGCCGTGCCTGTCCTCGCCGTCATGATGGCGATCGAGCGCATCGGCCCCGCGATGGCGGCGCAAACGGGTATGGTCGGGCCGATGTCGACGATCCTGATGGGGGTGCTGCTGCTCGGCGAGCCCTTCACCGCCTGGATCGCGGCCGGCACGGTGCTGGTCATCACCGGCATTTTTGTCTTCACGCGAATGGGGCGCTGAGCCCGAAGGAATCAACATGGATCTGGGAATCGCAGGCAGGACGGCACTGGTGTGCGGCGCCAGCAAGGGACTGGGCTACGGCTGCGCCGAAGCGCTGGTGCGCGAGGGCGTCAACCTGGTGGTCGTGGCGCGCGGCGCCGAGGCGCTCGAGGTGGCGGCAAGGAGCCTGCAGGCCACGGCGGCGGCCAGCGCGGCCAAGCCCTTCGTCAAGCATGTGGCGGCCGACATCACGACCCCCGATGGCCGTGCCGCGGCCTTCGCTGCGCACGCCGACTACGACATCGTGGTCACCAATGCCGGTGGCCCGCCGCCCGGCGATTTCCGCGACTGGGACCGCGAGGCCTGGATCAAGGCGCTGGACGCCAACATGCTGACGCCGATCGAGCTGATCAAGGCCACGGTCGACGGCATGGCGGCGCGCGGCTTCGGGCGCATCGTCAACATCACCTCGAGCTCGGTGAAGGCGCCGATCGACATCCTCGGCCTCAGCAACGGCGCGCGCAGCGGGCTCACCGGCTTCATTGCCGGCGTTGCGCGTACCGGTCTCGCGGCCAAGGGCGTGACGCTCAACAACCTGCTGCCGGGCTCCTTCGACACCGACCGGCTCAAGGGCACGCTGGGGGGGGCGGCCAAGAAGACCGGCCAGGACATCGACGCCATCCGCGCCAGCCGGCAGAAGAACATACCGGCGGGCCGCTTCGGCACGCCGGCGGAATTCGGCGCCATCTGTGCCTTCCTCTGCAGCGTGCATGCCGCCTACGTCACCGGCCAGAACGTGCTGGCCGACGGCGGGGCCTATCCCGGAACGTATTAGGCTCGCCCCCAGGTTGCCGGCACTTCGTGTCCGGCGCCCACCCCCTACCGGGGGCAACACCAGCGGCCTGGCGAAGCCAGTTCCGCGGTGTTTCACCAACGGGCCTGGCTGCGCTGGCCACGACACGGCGAGTCGTTGGCGTGGCAGCATAGGCAGCTTGGCATTTCGTGCCGTATCAGGAGCCAACCCCATGAGCAAGAGCAAGGCAGTGCGCATCGACCGCAACGGCGGTCCCGAGGAACTCAAGATTGTCGAGGTCGAGGTCGGAGATCCCGGCCCGGGCGAGATCCGGATCCGCCACAAGGCGGTCGGCCTGAACTTCATCGACACCTACCAGCGCAGCGGTCTCTATCCGTTCCCGATGCCGCTGCAGCTCGGCATGGAAGCCTCGGGCGTGGTGGAGGCGGTGGGCGAGGGCGTCACGCACCTGAAGGCCGGCGACCGCGCGGCCTATGCCAGCGCACCGCCCGGCTCCTATTGCGAGCTGCGCGTCATGCCGGCCAAGAACGTCTGCAAGCTGCCCGAGGCGATCTCCTTCGAGACCGGCGCCGCGATGATGCTGAAGGGCCTGACGACGCAGTACCTGCTCAAGAAGACGCTGCCCGCCGAAGGCCTGCAGCCCGGCGACTTCATCCTGTTCCATGCCGCGGCCGGCGGCGTCGGACTGATCGCCTGCCAATGGGCCAAGGCGCTGGGACTCCAACTGATCGGCACCGCCGGCACCGATGCCAAGTGCCGGCTCGCGCTGGCCCACGGGGCTGCACACGCGATCAACTACAGCACCGAGAACTTCGCCGAGCGCGTGAAGGAGATCACCGGTGGCATGGGAGTCAAGGTGGCCTACGACTCGGTCGGCAAGGACACCTTCGAGGGCTCGCTGGCCTGCCTGCGGCCCTTCGGCCTGCTGGCGGTCTTCGGCAACGGCTCGGGCCCCGTGGCGGCCTTCAACCTCGGCACGCTGGCCAAGGGCTCCTACTACGTCACGCGTCCGACCCTGTTCACGCACATCGCCACGCGCGAAAGCACGCAGGCGATGGCCGACGAGCTGTTCGCGGTGGTCGAGAGCGGCGCCGTAAAGATCCCGATCGACCAGCGTTACGCCCTGGCCGACGTGCAGCAGGCGCACCGCGATCTCGAGGCGCGCAAGACCACTGGCTGCACGATCTTCACTTTGTAGCTCGCCCCCAGGTTGCCCCGACACGAAGTGCGGGGCAACCTGGGGGCGAGCTAAAGTGCATTCAGCCGCGATTCGCGCATGCGGGTCGGGGCCAGCGCGCCGGCCGACTCGAGGATCGGGTAGGCGATCGAGCAGATGTGCGAGTTGATGCGCTTCAAGTCGCTGATCAGGTCGATGTGCAGCGAGCTGGTCTCGATGCTCAGCGTGGTCTGGTCCGACAGGCGCCCGAGATGGGTGGTGGCGTAGGCGCGTTCCAGGTCTCGGAAGCGCGCCTTCTCCTCGAGCAGCCTCTGGGCGTCGCGCACGCTGCCGTTCAGGAAGACGCTCATGCTGAGCCGCAGGTTGGCCACCAGGCGCTCGTGCAGTTCGACGATCTCGCGCATGCCGGCCTCGGAGAAATTGCGCTGCGGCTTGATCTTCTTGTCCTCGATGTCGATGATCACGCGCTCGATGATGTCGCCGATCTGCTCCATGTTGATGGTGAAGCTGATGATGTCGGTCCAGCGCCGGCTCTCCTCTTCGCCCAGGGCCTCGCGCGAGATCTTCGTCATGTAGTACTTGATGGCCGAGTACAGCTGGTCGACCGTGTCGTCGAGCTTGCGCAGCTCCTGGGCCAGGCGCAGGTCGTTGTTGCGGATCACGCCGAGCACGCCGATCAGCATGGTCTCGACCACGTCGGCCTGGTGCAGCGCCTCGCGCGCGGCGTTCGAGATGGCCAGCGTCGGCGTCGACAGGGCCGAGGGGTCCAGGTGCTGCGGCCGCTGCGTGGCCGCCGCTTCGACAGGCACGGGCAGCAGGCGGGTCACCAGCTTGGCAACCCAATTGGTGAGCCCGATGAAGCCGACGCTCACGAGCACGTTGAAGGCCAGGTGGTACAGCACGACGAATTGCGTGGCGTCCGAGATGTAGGGCCTGACCTCGCGCAGCCAAAGGCCGACGAAAGGCGCCGCGATCGCCACGCCGAGCAGCTTGAAGACCAGGTTGCCGACCGTGACCTGGCGCACCGAGACCACCGACTTGGCCGTGGTCAGCACCGCCAGCAGGCCGCTGCCCAGGTTGGCGCCGAGCACCAGGCCCATCGCCACATCGAGCGGCACCACGTTCGAGCTGGCCATCGCGGCCACCAGCAGCACGACCGCCAGGCTGGAGTAGGCGACGATCGAGAGCGCGGCGCCGATCGTGATCTCGAGCAGCACGTCGCTGCCCAGGCTGCCCAGCAGCTCGCGCATCGCCTGGCCCTCGAACAGCGGGCCGGTGGCCGCCACCACCAGCTGCAGTGCGAGCAGCATCAGGCCCAGTCCGATCAGCACCCGTCCGACCCGGCCGGCCACGCTCGACGGCCGCGTGATGAACAGCACCACGCCGACGAAGATGAAGAGCGGCGACAGCCAGGACAGGTCGGCCGAGAACAGCACCGACATCAAGGCCGTGCCGATGTCGGCGCCGCGCATCACGGCCAGCGCGGCCGGCAGCGTCACCAGGCCCTGGCCGACGAAGGACGAGGTCATCAGGGAGGTCGCGGTGCTGGATTGCACCAGGGCCGTCACGCCGATGCCCGAGAGGGCCGCCGTGAAGCGGTTGCGCATGCTGTGGACCAGGATCCTGCGCAGGTTGGCCCCGAAGACGCGCAGGACGCCGGTGCGAACGAGATGGGTGCCCCATACCAGCAGCGCCACCGCCGCAAGCAAATTCAACAGATGCTTCATGGAAGCAGGGGACTATAGACCAAGCCCCCGGCGGATTCACCCCGCCTGCCTGCCTGTGGCCGCGGCTACTTCCTTCGGACGCGCCGGAGTTCGTCGAGGATCAGGCAGATGGCGCCGAGGGTGATGGCACTGTCGGCGACGTTGAAGGCCGGAAAGTGGCGCCCGGCGATGTGGAAGTCGAGGAAGTCGACCACGTAGCCGTGCATCATCCGGTCGATCACGTTGCCGACGGCGCCGCCCAGGATGGCGGCCATCGAGAACGAGAACAGCTTCTGGCCGGCATGCGACTTCAGCATCCAGATAATGAACACCGCCGCCGCGACCCCGATGGCGGTGAAAAACCAGCGTTGCCAGCCGGCCGCATCGGCCAGGAACGAGAATGCCGCGCCGGTGTTGTGGGCCCGGACCACGTTGAAGAAGCTGGTGACGTAGGTCACGTCGCCGTACTTGTAGTAGCCCAGGATCAGCGTCTTGGTGAACTGGTCGACGATCACGATCACCAGCGCGAGGCCGAGCCAGGGCCAGATCCCCAGGCCCGACTTGCCCGAAGGTTTGCGGGCCATCAGGCGAGCATCCTTTGCTCTCCGGCGCCGTACAGGTTGCTGGTGCAGCGGCCGCACAGGCCCGGGTGGGCCGGGTCATGGCCGACGTCGTCGCGCCAGTGCCAGCAGCGCTCGCACTTGGCCGCGGCACTCGCCGTCACTTGTGCCGACAGCGCGTCGCCGGCGGCCAGTTCGACCGCCGAGGTGATCAGGACGAATTTCAGGTCGTCGCCCAGCAAAGCCAGCAGTGCATGGTCGTCGGCCGGTGCGGTGATCGTCACGTTGGCCTGCAGCGAGGAGCCGACCTGGCCGGCGGTGCGCACGGTCTCGATCTCCTTGTTGACCGCATCGCGGATCTCGCGGAGGCGGGTCCACTTCGCCAGCAGCGCTTCGTCGGGCGTGCCGAGGTCGCTGTAGGTCTGGACGAAGATCGAGCGGCCGTCGCCGCAGAACTTCCATGCTTCCTCGGCCGTGAAACTGAGGAACGGCGCCATCCAGCGCAGCATCGCCTGCGTGATGTGCCAGAGCGCGGTCTGGGCGCTGCGGCGCGCGTGCGAGCCGGGGGCGGTGGTGTAGAGCCGGTCCTTGAGCACGTCCAGGTAGAAAGCGCCGAGGTCCTCGGAACAGTACACCTGCAGCTTGGCCACCACGGGGTGGAATTCGTAGACCTTGTAGTGCGCGAGGATCTCGGCCTGGAACTGCGCCGCCCGGGCGAGCGCATAGCGGTCGATCTCGAGCAACTCGCCGAGCGGCACCGCGTCCTTCGCGATGTCGAAGTCGCTGGTGTTGGCCAGCAGGAAGCGCAGCGTATTGCGGATCCGCCGATAGGCATCCACCACGCGCGCCAGGATCTTGTCGTCGCCCGCGATGTCGCCCGAGTAGTCGCTCGCGGCCACCCACAGGCGGGTGATCTCGGCGCCGAGCTTCTTGTTCACTTCCTGCGGGTCGATGCCGTTGCCGAGCGACTTGCTCATCTTGCGGCCCTGGCTGTCGACCGTGAAGCCGTGCGTCAGCAGGCCGCGGTAGGGCGCGCGGCCTTCGAGCGCGCTGGCGAGCAGCAGCGACGAGTGGAACCAGCCGCGATGCTGGTCATGGCCTTCGAGGTACAGGTCGGCCTCGGGACCGGTGGCGTGGTGCACGTTCGGGTGGGTGCCGCGCAGCACGTGATAGAAGGTCGAGCCCGAGTCGAACCAGACCTCGAGGATGTCGGTGCTCTTTGTGTAGAGCGGCGCGTCTTCGGCACCGAGGATCTCCTCGGTGGTCACGCGGCTCCAGGCCTCGATGCCGCCCTGCTCGACGATGGCCGCGGCCTGGTCGAGGATCTCCATCGTGCGCGGATGCAGCTCGCCCGAGTCCTTGTGCAGGAAGAAGGGGATCGGCACGCCCCAGCTGCGCTGCCGGCTGATGCACCAGTCGGGCCGGTTGGCGATCATGTCGTGCAGCCGCGCCTTGCCGTTCTCCGGATAGAAGGTGGTCTCTTCGATCGCGGCCAGCGCGGTCTGGCGCAGCGTCTGCGGCGCCTTGTCCTTGGTGAACACGCCTTCGCCCTCGTCCATGCGGATGAACCACTGGGCCGCCGCGCGGTAGATCACCGGCGTCTTGTGGCGCCAGCAGTGCGGGTAACTGTGGCTGATCTGCTCGGTCGCCAGCAGGCGGCCGGCATCGCGCAGCGCGTGGATGATGACCGGCACGGCCTTCCAGATGTTCTGGCCGCCGAACAGCGGGAAGTCGGGCGCGTACGAGCCGTTGCCCTGCACCGGATTCAGGATGTCGTCGTACGCCACGCCGTGCGCGATGCAGGAGTTGAAGTCGTCCACCCCGTAGGCCGGCGAGGAGTGGACCAGGCCGGTGCCGTCGTCGGCGGTCGCGTAGTCGGCCAGGTAGACCGGCGACAGGCGGCGGAAGCCGGCGTCGACGTCGTACAGCGGATGCTCGAACTCCAGCCCGCCGAGTTTCTCGCCCTTGACCGTGACCAGCACGGTGCCGTCGAGCGCATAGCGGTTCATGCACATCTCGACCAGCGAGGCGGCCAGAACCAATAGGCCGCGCTCGGTGTCGACCAGCGCGTAGTCGAGCTCGGGGTTCAGGTTGATGGCCTGGTTGGCCGGGATGGTCCAGGCGGTGGTGGTCCAGATGACCGCGAAGGCGTCTTTCGTCAATGCCGGCAGGCCGAAGGCGGCCGCGAGCTTTGCGGGGTCATGCGCCTTGAAGGCGACGTCGAGGGTCTGCGACTTCTTGTCCGCGTACTCGATCTCGAACTCGGCCAGCGAGGAGCCGCAGTCGAAGCACCAGTACACCGGCTTGAGGCCGCGGTAGACGAAGCCGCGCTCGATCACGCGCTTGAAGGCGCGGATCTCGCCGGCTTCGTTGGCGAAATCCATGGTCTTGTACGGATGGTCCCACTCGCCGAGCACGCCCAGGCGCTGGAAGTCGACCATCTGCTGGGCGATCTGCTCGGTGGCGTAGGCGCGGCTCTTGGCCTGCATCTCGTCGCGGCTCAGGTTGCGGCCGTACTTCTTCTCGATCGCGTTCTCGATCGGCAGGCCGTGGCAGTCCCAGCCCGGTACGTAGAGCGCGTCGAAGCCCTCGAGCTGGCGCGCCTTGGTGATCATGTCCTTCAGGATCTTGTTCACCGCGTGGCCCATGTGGATCTGGCCGTTGGCATAAGGCGGGCCGTCGTGCAGGATGAACTTGGGCGCGCCGTGGCGGGCGTCGCGCAGACGCTGGTAGAGGCCTTCCTCGTTCCACTCCTTGACCCAGCCCGGCTCGCGCTTGGGCAGGTCGCCGCGCATCGGGAAGGGGGTGTCGGGCAGGTTCAGCGTGGCGCGGTAGTCGGCGGCGCCGTCGGTCTTGTTGTCAGCCATGGGAGTTCCAGAAATCTGCGCTGCCTGGCAGCGCTCGGGGATCGAGGGGGGCATGCGGCCCCTGGCTTCCCAGGGCGGCCGAACGCGGCGGAAAGCGACGGTTCCGCTCTAAATTCGGTCGCGCGTGGTCTGGCGATGGGTCTCGGCGTGGGTGGAGGCAAAGAAGGCGCGCGCGTCGCGGCCATCCTTCGCGATGCCCGCTGTCAGGGCCTCGAGGCTGGTGTATCGCAATTCGTCGTGCAGTTTGTGCAGCAGTTCCACGCGGACGATTTTACCGTAGGCCCCCTCGCTGCCGAGTTCGGCGGGCCAATCGAGGCAGTGGGTCTCGAGCAGCACCCGCCCGGCGTTGACGTCGTTGGCGTCCAGCGAGGGCCGCACGCCGAGGTTGGCCACGCCCGGCAGCGGTGTCGCGGCCAGGCCATGCACCAGCACCGCGAAGATGCCGCTGGCGGCCGGTTTCCAGTGCTTGAAACGCAGGTTGAGGGTCCGGAAGCCATCGTCGCGCCCGGGTTCCGAGGCCCCCAGCGCACGGCCCAGCTTGCGGCCGTGGACCACGTGGCCGGAGATGGCATAGGGCCGGCCCAGCAGCGCCTGGACGTCGGCCATCCGCCCTTCGGCCAGCGCTTCGCGCACCGCCGAACTCGACACCCGCAGGCCGTGCACCTCGTAGCTGTTCATCCGGGCGACATCGAAGCCGTGCTGCTCGCCGGCGCGATCGAGCATCGCGTAGTCGCCGGCCCGCTTGGCGCCGAAGCGGAAATCGTCGCCGACCAGCACGTAGCGTGTGCCCAGGCCCTCGATCAGCACGTGCTGGATGAATTCTTCCGGCGTCCGGGAGGCCAGCCGGGCATCGAAGGGCAGCACGATGGTCTGCGCCACGCCGCCGGCCGCGAGTTCGCTGAGCTTGTCGCGCAGGGTGCCGATGCGCGCCGGCGCCAGCTCGGGCCGCTTGGTGAGGGCCGCGAAGTAGTCGCGCGGGTGCGGCTCGAAGGTCAACACGCAGCTCGGCAGCCCGCGCAGGCGGGCCTCGGTGTTGAGCAGCCCCAGCATCGCCTGGTGGCCACGGTGCACACCGTCGAAATTGCCAATGGTCAGGGCACAGGCCGGAGCCACGCCCGGATGCCTGAAACCCCGGAAAACCTGCATCGTCTGGTATCTTTTTGATAGCACTTTGCGCCCATGGAATGGGCACATCAGGGCCTTTTTGTCACAAAGCCGGTATATTGTGACGCACTGCGTCGTGCGCAAGCCCATCGGGCGAGCGTCATGTCCTGGTCTTTCAGTGGTTCTCTTTGCTTGAGGAGGCGTCTGGTGAAGGTCTTGAAGCTGTCGGCCCAAGGGCTGCCCCAATCGTGGATTTCGCTCGAACAGGCGGTGATCCACTACGCCTCCGACGAGGTCCGGTGGGAGGTGGGCGCGCAGGTGGCTGTATTCCGTGGCGGCCACAACGCGGTCACCGGCCAGCAGTCGCAGATCGCGATCAACAGCATCATCGGCACCAAGGGCGTGCCGCGCATCAATCCCTTCACGCAGCGCCCGGGACTCACCAACAGCAAGCTTTTCGCGCGCGACCGCAACATCTGCGCCTATTGCGGCGGGCACTTCCACGAAGAAGAACTCACGCGCGAGCACATCATCCCGTTCGCCCAGAAGGGCATCGACACCTGGATGAACGTGGTGACGGCCTGCCGGCCCTGCAACCATCGCAAGAGCAGCCGCACGCCCGAGCAGGCCGGCATGGCGCTGCTCTATGCGCCCTATGTGCCCAGCCTGTGGGAGGACTTCATCCTGCGCAACCGCCGCATCCTGGCGGACCAGATGGAGTTCCTGATGGCGCACCTGCCGCAGAGCTCCCGGCTGCACGGGTAGTCGCGCAGCGGGCGCGCGTCAATAGGTCAGCTCGAGGACGCTGATCTCGCCTTGCGCGGCGGGCCAGGTCCGCCCGACCACTCTTTCGCCGTTGAATTCGGCTTCCACCGACCGCGGTGCCTCGCTGTCGAGCTTGATCTTCGCGCTCGACACGCCCGCTCCCTTCGGCGGGACGCCGGGCAGGGTGGTCTGGCCAACGAAGCGAAGCCGGTCCCGTTCGGCATCGAAATAACCGCGTGGCCGTGTGAAGATCACCAGCGCCCGCGCATCGCGGTCGGCCTGCGCGATCCGTTCCGGGCTCAGCTGGACGATGCCGCTCGAACGTGGGAAGGCGCTTCGGTAGATGTGCGTGGTGGCGTAGCCGGGCGCCGCGATCACGAACTCGCAGGCGGTGTCCGGTCGGCCCGTGAAGGGTCCCCAGCGGCCGTCCGGACCGATGGTCTGTTCCCAGGCCGCCGGCCCCTGCCGGGTCCCGGTGGCCGGGTCGATGGCGAACACCGACAGGCGGGCGCCCGTCAGCGCCAGGTTGTTGGGAAAGCTGCCGCTGGCCGGGTTGGCCGGGTCGAGGCCCAGTCCCGTGACCCTGCCGGACAGTGCCACGGAGGCTTCAGGCATCGGTTGCAGGGTGCGCGGCGCCTCGCCGGTGAGGAAACGCCAGGTGGCCTCGAAGGCGGCGGGCGAGAACGAAGTCTCGCGGTGATCGACGCGCGGCAGCACCAGGTTCGTGGCCCCCTTGAGCGCCGGCCCGTCGAATCCGATCCGTGTCGGCTGGCCCTGGCTGCCGATCCACAGGCCGTCCGGCTGGGCGTACTTGTCGTTGTTGTCCGAGCGCAGCGTGAGCCATTTCACGCCGGGCGTCACTTCGTGGCCC
Source organism: Variovorax sp. P4_B11 (assembly GCF_056402355.1). Classification (NCBI taxonomy): domain Bacteria; kingdom Pseudomonadati; phylum Pseudomonadota; class Betaproteobacteria; order Burkholderiales; family Comamonadaceae; genus Variovorax; species Variovorax sp. P4_B11. Next base: position 36,002 of record NZ_JBFUHO010000009.1, on the reverse strand, counting down.
TCGGTGTTCTTCGGCGCATTGAGCCGCTGCATGAAAGGGCTCAATCCGGAGAACTCGCTGCCCTCCAGCCGCCCCTTGACGGCCCAGATGCCGTGCGCCGGATTGCCGCCGAGCACCACGTGGCTCACCACCCGGTCGCCGCCGCCGTTCTGCACGTAGTTGCGGATCGTGTTGCCGCCGCGCGAGTTGCCGATCAGCACTACTTTCGTGGCGCCGGTGCGCTTCAGCACCCGGTCGACCTCGCCTTGGAGGAAGGCCATCGATTCGGCGGTCGAGCTACGGCCCGGCTGGGCCACGCCGTCGTCGTCGCGCGCCAGCGGGAAAGGCTGGTCGAGCGCGATCAGGCGCTCGCGCGGCCAGCCGTTCGACTCGAAGCGCCAGATCGTGGTCTGCCAGAGGGCCGCCGAGTCACCGTTGCCGTGCACGAACACGATCGGCGGCCGCTCGCTGGCCGAGGGAGGGGTGGAGCAGGCAGCGAGCATGGCGGTGGAAAGGCCGAGTGCGATCAGTTGGCGGCGAGCGTACATGGAAAGACTTTCTCCAATGAAAACGCCCGCCGGCGAGGCCGGCGGGCGCGAGGGGCTATCGGGTCGGACAGCTGTGGATGTTCAGGCGAACACTCCCGCGGTGTCCTGCATGCGGGCCGACACTTCGCCGAGGTGATGCAGGCTGTCGCCGAAGGTCATCTCGAGCTGCGTGAGCTTGCGGAAGTAGTGGCTGCCGATGTATTCGTCGGTCACGCCGATGCCGCCGTGCAGCTGCACCGACTGCTGGCTCACGAAGCGCATCGAGACGCCGAGCTGGTACTTGGCGCGGGCCAGCGCCAGGCGGCGCTCGGCGGCCGGTGCGTTGAGCTTCAGGCTGGCGTAGTAGCTCATCGAACGGGCCAGCTCGAGCTGCATCTTCATGTCGGCGACACGGTGGCGCAGCGCCTGGAAGGTGGCGATCGCGACGCCGAACTGCTTGCGCGTGTTCATGTAGTCGACCGTGGCCGCGAGCGTCTGGTCCATCACGCCGACGGCTTCGGCGCAGGTCGACGCGATGCCGATGTCGACGCCGTATTCGAGTGCGGCCAGGCCGTCGCGGGTCAGCAGCGTGGCGGCCGCGCCGTCGAACACGACTTCGGCTGCGCGGCTGCCGTCCTGCGTGCCGTAGCCGCGGGCGGCGACGCCGTCGGCGGCCCGTTCGACCAGGAACAGCGCGATCTGGCCTTCGAGCCGCGCCGGCACCAGGAAGGCATCGGCCTCGTCACCGGCCGGCACCAGGCTCTTGGTGCCATGCAGCTTGAAGCCGTCGCCGGCCTTCTCTGCCTTGGCCTCGCAGACGTCGAGCCGGTAGCGCGCCTTGCGCTCCTGGTAGGCCAGCACCACCAGGGCCTGGCCGCCGGCGATGCGCGGCAGCCAGTTGTCCTTGGTGTCGGCATCGGCATGTCCGGCCAGCAGCGCGCCGGCGATGAAGGATTGCGCCAGCGGCTCGAGCACGATGCCGCGGCCCAGCTCTTCCATCACGACCATGCCTTCGACCGGGCCCATGCCCAGGCCGCCCTCGTCCTCGGGAATGTAGAGGCCGCCCAGGCCGAGCTCGGCCAGTTCGTCCCAGGCCTCGCGCGAGAAGCCGCCGGCCGCTTCGTTGGCGCGGCGGCGCTCGAAGCCGTAGCCTTTTTCGACCCACTTGGCGACGGCGTCGCGAAGCTGCTGCTGGTCGTCCGAAAAATTGAAGTCCATATCAAATCCTTGCGTAAGCCTCGCTGGAGCCCCCTCCCGGAGGGGGTGCGGGGGAGTCAAACATTCAGCGCGCAGCGCAGGCCGTTCTACGGCTTCAGCCGAGAACGGTCTGCGCGACGATGTTGCGTTGCACTTCGTTGCTGCCACCGTAGATGGTGGTCTTGCGCATGTTGAAGTAGGTCGAGGCCAGCGGTGCCAGCTGGGGGTGGCCGCCCGGGAAGTTGCCCTGCCAGCCGGCTTCCATCGCCTCGCGGATCAGCGGCAGCGAATAGGGGCCGCCGGCCAGCATCATCAGCTCGGAGTAGCGCTGCTGGATCTCGCTGCCCTTGATCTTGAGCAGGCCCGCGATGTCGAGCGAGTTCTTGCCCGAGGTGGCGGCCGACAGCACCCGCAGCACCAGCATCTCGAGCGCGACCACGTCGACCTCGAGCTTGGCGATCTCGTCGCGGAAGCGGGTGTCTTCCCAGACGCCTTCGCTCTTGGCCAGGCGCTTGAGCCGCTCCAGCTCGCGCTTGGCGCGGTTGACGTCGGCGATGTTGGTGCGCTCGTGCGAGAGCAGGTGCTTGGCGTAGGTCCAGCCCTTGTTCTCCTCGCCGATCAGGTTTTCGGCCGGCACCTCGACGTTGTCGAAGAAGACCTCGTTGACCTCGTAGCCGCCGTCGAGCAGCTTGATCGGGCGCACCGTGACGCCCTTGGACTTCATGTCGACCAGCAGGAAGCTGATGCCGGTCTGCGGCTTGCCTTCGTTGCTGGTGCGCACCAGGCAGAAGATCCACTCGCCGTACTGGCCCAGCGTGGTCCAGGTCTTCTGGCCGTTGACGATGTACTTGTCGCCCTGGCGCTCGGCCTTGGTCTTGACCGAGGCCAGGTCGGAACCCGAGCCCGGTTCGCTGTAGCCCTGGCTCCACCAGACCTCGCCGCTCGCGATGCCGGGCAGGAAGCGCTTCTGCTGCTCGGCATTGCCGTAGGCCATGATCACCGGCGCCACCATCACCGGGCCGAAGGGGATGATGCGCGGCGCGCCGGCCAGCGCGGCCTCTTCCTCGAACAGGTGCTTCTCGACCGCGGTCCAGCCGGGGCCGCCGAACTCCTTCGGCCAGCCGTAGCCCAGCCAGCCCTTCTTGCCGAGGATCTTGGCCCATCGCTGCAGGTCGTCACGCGTCAGTTCGAGCGCGTTGTGCACCTTGTGCGAGATGTCTTGGGGAAGGTTTTCTTTGACCCAGGCGCGAATATCTTCGCGGAACTTCTGTTCTTCGGGCGTGAAGCTCAAATCCATGCGTGCCTCGCTGTGTTGAATCGAACCGCCACGGACGCGGCGTGTCTCCGGAACCGCCGGTTTTAGCACGGTCGTGCGCTTCCGGGGTGTCCGCGCCGCGACAATGCAGCCTCGGAAAAGCAGCACGGATAATCCCGCGTCCGATGAAGAATATTGTGATCCTTATCTCCGGCGGCGGGTCGAACATGGCGGCCATCGTGCGGGCCGCCGAGCAGGAGCGCTGGGCCGCCCGCTTCGATGCCCGGGTCGCCGCCGTCATCAGCAACAAGCCGGAGGCTGCGGGCCTCGCATGGGCCCGCGCCCACGGCGTCGCCACCACGGTGGTTCCGCACAAGGACTTCGCCAGCCGCGAGGATTTCGACGCCGCGCTGGCCGAGGCCATCGACGCGCATGCGCCCGCCCTGGTCGTGCTGGCCGGATTCATGCGCATCCTGACCCCGGGCTTCGTGGCCCGATACGCCGGCCGGCTGCTCAATATCCACCCGTCGCTGCTGCCGGCGTTCCCGGGGCTTCATACCCACCAGCGTGCGATCGAGGCGGGCTGCAAGGTGGCGGGGCTCACGGTGCACCAGGTGACGGTCGAACTCGACCATGGGCCGATCCTCGCGCAGGCGGTGGTGCCGGTGCTGCCCGACGACACCGCCGCAAGCCTGGCGGAACGCGTTCTGGTGCACGAACATCGGGTTTACCCGCAAGCGATTGCGGCTTGGCTCAGAGAAACAGAATGACACAATCCGCGGAGTCTGGTTTTTATTCTTCGAGCCTCGCGAAGCGCAGCCGTGACGAGCCGTCGATGTCCACGCGGCCGCCGAACATGGCGGCCGGGCGCACCCAGAGCCCGCGCTCGCCGTAGAGCGCGCGGTAGAGCGTCATCGGCTCCAGCGTCTCGCTGTGCCGCACGGTGCCCAGGACTTCGTACTCGCCGCCCTTGTAGTGGCGGTAGCGCCCGGGCGGGGTCTCGATCAGGGGTGGCAGGTCGTCGTCGTTCACGCTGTGTGTTTCCTTGGTGGAACTGAAAGGTCGGGATGGATAGGGCGGATTTTGTTCATCTCGTGCGCTTGAGCGAGCATGCCAGCGCCGACGACAGCAGCGGCTACCGGCGCGGCGTCGCGATCTTCGCCGCCCTGGGCTACCTCTGGGTGATCGCCTGCCTGGCGCTGGCGATGGGCATCATCGCCTGGGTGGTCGGCGGGCTGGCACACGGCGGGCGCTTCAACTTCAGCCGTGGCTGGCTGCTGCTGTTCGCGCTCGGCCTCTTGTGGGCCACGCTGCGCGCCCTGTGGGTGAGCTTCGACGAGCCCGAGGGCGTGGCCCTGGAGCGCGAGGACGCGCCAGCGCTGTTCGAGGCATTGGACCGCATTCGGAAACGGATCGACGGCCCGCCGGTGCACCGCGTCTACCTCGACAGCGAGTTCAACGCCAGCATCCGGCAGTTGCCGCGCTTCGGGCTCTTCGGCGGTGCGGTCAACCATCTCAGCGTCGGCCTGCCGCTGCTGATGGCGCTGGACCGCCGGCGCCTGCTGTCGGTGCTGGCCCACGAATACGGGCATCTGCGCGGCAATCACGGCAAGCTGAGCGCCTGGATCTATCGCACGCGGATGTCGTGGCTCAAGCTGGACGCCAGCTTCCAGCGCGACGAGGGCGTGATGGCCTTCGCCTCGCAGGCCTTCTTCCGCTGGTACTTTCCGCGTTTCGCCGCCAAGACCTTCGCGCTGGCGCGGCAGGACGAGTACGAGGCCGATCGCGTCGCTGCTCGCCTTCTCGGCACCCGGGTGGTGGCCGGCGCGCTGACCGAGATCGTGGTCAAGAGCGCCTGGTACGCCGAGAATTTCTGGCCCGCGCACTGGTCGCGGGCGGTCGACGAGCCGATCCCGGTCGGCCCGTTCTCGGCGATGGCGCCGCAGCTGCGCGCGCCGATGGCGCCGGATTTCGCGCGCTCGGCGCTGCGCGGCGCGCTACGCAGCGTCAGCGATGTCGATGACACCCACCCGGTGCTGCGCGATCGGCTCGAAGCGCTCGAAGAGAAGCCCGTCCTGCCGTCCTGGTCGGCGAAATCGGCGCTGGGGATGCTCGCCGATGCACCCCGATGGACCGCCCATTTCGACAGCGAATGGCGCCGAGACCATGCCAACGACTGGAAGCAGCACCATGCTTACCTGGTCCGGGTGCGCGAGCGGGTCGCCGTCCTGGCCGCCAGCGCCGGCCGCAACAACGCCGACGAGATGGTCGAGTGGGCCGACTGCGCGCGTCGGCTCGATGCATCGGCCGAGGTTCGCGGCCTCTATGAGCGCGCCCTGCAACTGACCGACAACCATCCGGGCGCCCTGCGCGGCCTGGCGCAGCTGTTGCCGGCCCGCGACCGCGGCGCGCGCCTCGCGGTGCTGGAGCGCCTGCACGAATCGAGCATGGCCAGCCGCTGGTGGGCCGCCAAGACGGCGGTCGGCCTGCTCGAGGACCCGGATGCCGGCGGGCACGACGAGCGCGCGCTCAAGCTCTGGCGCGAGCGGGCCAGGACGGCGGAGGAGGCCGAGCAACGCGCCTGGGAAGAGATCACCGCCACGCCCTTCTTCGCCCAGATCGCGCGCCACGACCTGAGCGAGTTCGAGCTCGGCGAACTGCGGGCCGATCTGGTGCGCTGCATCCCGGTCTGGCGGGCCTGGCTGGTACGCAAGAACCTGCGCGAATTCCCTTGGCGGCGCGCCTACGTGCTGTTCCTCGAATTGCCGCAAATGAGCGACGACGAGCGTTGGCAGCTGTGCCGCCAGCTCGAGCAGACCTTGGGCCTGCCGGGCGCCGTGCTGGTCTTGTGGGCCGGCCATTCGCCGACTCTGGAGCAGATCGAGCGCCAGGCCTTCGGCGCGATCTGGGCCCGAACCGCCGTCTCATCCTGAGGGGAGCGCGCGACCAGGCCGGCGCCGGGCCGCCCCAAGGCGGCCTGCGGCCCCCTCGGGGGGGAGCGAGTACACGAAGTGACGGAGCGTGGGGGCCATGTACTTGACTGAGACAATGCGGGGATGCACCCCAAAGCCCTGCTTGACGCCACCGCCGACCTGGTCGGCCTGGTTCTGAAATTCGATCACCCGGCCGACCAGGTCGTTTCGCGCTTCTTCCGCGACCATCGCGAATTCGGGCCGCGCGAGCGCGCCACCCTGGCCGAGACCGTCTACACGGTGCTGCGCAAGAAGCTGCTGTTCGACCACCTGTCGCCCTCCGGCAGCGGGCCGAAGGAGCGGCGGATGGCGATCCTCGGCTTCCATGGCCCGCGCGACTTCCTCAAGAGCGCGCTCAATGACACCGAGAAGCGCTGGCTCGACAACTGCGATGCCGTCAAGCCCGACGACCTGCTCGAACGGCATCGTCACAACCTGCCCGAATGGCTGGTGGCGCCGCTCAAGGCGCAGCTGGGCGACCAGTTCTGGCCGTTGGTGGAAAGCCTGCAGCAGCCGGCGCCGCTCGACCTCCGGGTCAACGCCCTCAGCGACAAGCGGCCAGAGGTCCAGAAGGAACTGGCCAAGGCGGCGATCAAGGCGGTCCCCACGCCGTTCTCGCCCTGGGGCCTGCGCATCGACGGCAAGCCCGCTCTGAACAAGCTCGATGCCTTCACCCGCGGTGCGGTCGAGGTGCAGGACGAGGGTTCCCAGTTGCTGGCCCTGCTGCTGGACGCCAAGCGCGGCGAGATGGTGGTCGATTTCTGCGCCGGCGCCGGCGGCAAGACCCTGGCCATCGGCGCCACCATGCGCAACACCGGGCGGCTCTATGCCTTCGACACCTCGGCCCATCGCCTCGACGCCCTCAAGCCGCGGCTGGCCCGCAGCGGCCTGTCGAACGTGCATCCGGCGGCCATCGCCCACGAGCGCGACGACCGCATCAAGCGGCTGGCCGGCAAGATCGACCGGGTGCTGGTCGACGCGCCGTGTTCGGGGCTCGGCACCCTGCGGCGCAATCCGGACCTGAAATGGCGCCAGTCGCCGCAATCGGTGCAGGAACTGACGGTCAAGCAGGCGGCGATCCTGCAGAGTGCGGCCCGGCTGGTGAAATCGGGTGGCCGGCTGGTCTACGCCACCTGCAGCGTGCTGCCGGAAGAGAACGAGGCCATCGCCGAGGCCTTCGGCGCCGCCAACCCGGATTTCGAGCTGCAGGACGCGTCGGAACTGCTGGCCGGCCTCAAGGTGGCGGGCGCCGAGACCCTGTGCGCGGGCGGCGAAAGCGGGACGCGCTACCTTCGGCTCTGGCCCCATCGCCACGCCACCGACGGCTTTTTTGCCGCCGTGTGGAACCGAAAATAGGCCGCAGGCTCCAAAGCGTGGGAAAACTTGCGATAAATCAAGGATTTAGGCCCCTTTCCAGGCCCCAACCTTTAAAATCGCGTGTTACCTAGAGGCTGCACCTTCGTGTGGCCATGGAGTACTGATTTCAATGTTGCTTCCTGACTCTGCCGTACTGAGCGCGGCCATCGATTGGCTCGGAAACGGCTTGTGGGACCTCACATGGTGGCAAGTCGTGCTGTACACGCTCGTCACCACGCACATCACGATCGCGGCGGTCACGATCTTCCTGCACCGGACGCAAACGCACCGGGCCATGGATCTGGGCCCGATCCCCTCGCATTTCTTCCGCTTCTGGCTTTGGCTGGGCACCGGCATGGTGACCAAGGAATGGGTGGCCATCCACCGCAAGCACCACGCCAAGTGCGAAACCGTGGACGACCCCCACAGCCCGCAGGTCAAGGGTATCGACGAAGTCATGTGGCGCGGCGCCGAGCTGTACCGCAAGGAATCGAAGAACAAGGAAACGATGGAGCGTTTCGGCCACGGCACGCCCGACGACTGGATCGAGCGCAACCTGTACACGCGCTACAGCTGGCAGGGCGTGGGCCTGATGCTGATTCTCAATGTCGCCCTGTTCGGCATGCTCGGCCTGACCGTGTGGGCCGTCCAGATGCTCTGGATTCCGTTCTGGGCCGCCGGCGTCGTCAATGGCATCGGCCACTACTGGGGCTACCGCAACTTCGAAGCCGCCGATGCCAGCACCAACCTGATTCCGTGGGGCATCATCATTGGCGGCGAAGAGCTGCACAACAACCACCACACCTACCCGACCTCGGCCAAGTTCTCGGTCAAGAAGTACGAGTTCGACATCGGCTGGGTCTACATCAGCCTGATGCAGAAGATCGGCTGGGCCAAGGTCAAGAAGCTGCCGCCCAAGATGCAGATGGGCGACGTGGTGCCGGTGGCCAACGAGAAGACCCTCGAGGCCGTGATCGCCAACCGCTACGAAGTGATGGCCGGCTATGCGCGCGAAATGCGCCGCGCCACCCGCGTCGAGCTGGCACAGCTCAAGGCCAAGGGGGCCGACCTGTCGGCGCTCAAGGCGGCCAAGAACTGGCTGCACCGCGACGACGACAAGGTGCCCGCTGCCGTGCGCTCGAACCTGGTCCAGGCACGTGCCGCCCACCCGGTGCTCGACAAGATGGTGACCATGCGCGAAGAGCTGCGCCAGCTGTGGCTCAACACCTCGCATTCGCGTGAGCAGTTGGCTGCCGACCTGGCGGCCTGGTGCCACCGCGCCGAGGCCAGTGGCATTGCCGGTTTGCGCGAGTTTTCGACCCGTCTGCGGGCCGCCCGCGGATAACGACCGCGCATTCGCGTCTCGTGAAAAGCCGGCTTCCGAGCCGGCTTTTTTGTGCCCGCAAGGAAGGCCGAGGCAGGCAACAAAAAACCCGCTGGATCGCAGCGGGTTTTTTATTGGAAAGCGCCGAATTACTTCAGCTTGATTTCCTTGTATTCGACGTGCTTGCGCGCCTTCGGGTCGAACTTCATGATCGACATCTTTTCAGGCATCGTCTTCTTGTTCTTGCTGGTCGTGTAGAAATGGCCGGTACCCGCGGTGGATTCCAGCTTGATCTTCTCGCGTCCGCCTTTGCTCGTTGCCATGATTCAGCTCCTTAGGCTTGGCCGCGTGCGCGCAGGTCTGCGAGCACGGCGTCGATGCCGTTCTTGTCGATCAGGCGCAGGGCAGCGCTCGAAACCCGCAGGCGAACCCAGCGGTTTTCCGTTTCGACCCAGAAACGACGGTATTGCAGGTTCGGCAGGAACCGGCGCTTGGTTTTGTTGTTGGCGTGGGAAACATTGTTTCCGACCATCGGGCCTTTGCCCGTGACTTCGCAGACGCGTGCCATGTGGACACTCTTTCTTGAACAGCTGGCACCAAAGCAACGCAGCAGGGTTGCGTGGGTGGTTTGCAGCTTGACCTCGCCAGAAACGGGTGGCGGTACCCCGATATCACCGACCGACGCAGGGCGTCAAATTCGGCAAAGCCTTGGATTATATGCCAAAAGCATCCAAACAGGCCGGCGAAGCCAGGCCCGTTGGTGAAACACCGCGGAACCGGCTTCGCCGGGCCGCTGGTGTTGCCCCCGGCAGGGGGTGGGCGCCCGACACGAAGTGCGGGCAACCTGGGGGCGAGCTATTGTTCCAAAAAGCGCTGGGCGTCCAGTGCGGCCATGCAGCCGGTTCCGGCGCTGGTGATCGCCTGGCGATAGACATGATCCTGCACGTCGCCGGCGGCGAACACGCCCGGCACGCTGGTCATCGTCGCGAATCCCTGCAGGCCCGAGCGGGTCAGGATGTAGCCGTCCTTCATCTCGAGCTGGCCCTGGAAGATGTCGGTGTTGGGGTGGTGGCCAATGGCGATGAAGCAGCCCTTGAGCCGTAGATCCTCGGTGGCGCCGGTCTGGGTGTTCTTGAGCCGGATGCCGGTCACGCCCGAATCGTCGCCCAGCACCTGGTCCAGCGTGTTGTGGACCTTGAGCTCGATCTTGCCTTCGGCGACCTTGGCGTGCAGCTTGTCGATCAGGATCGGCTCGGCGCGGAACTTGTCGCGCCGGTGCACCAGCGTGACCTTGCTGGCAATGTTCGACAGGTACAGCGCTTCCTCGACCGCGGTGTTGCCGCCGCCGATGACGCAGACTTCCTGTTCGCGGTAGAAGAAGCCGTCGCAGGTAGCGCAGCCCGAGACGCCGCGGCCCATGAAGTGCTGCTCGGATTCGAGCCCCAGGTACTTGGCCGAGGCGCCGGTGGCGATGATCAGCGCGTCGCAGGTGTAGGTGCCGCTGTCGCCGGTCAGGGTAAAGGGGCGCTTGCTGAAGTCGACCTTGTTGATATGGTCGAAGACGATTCGGGTCTTGAAGCGCTCGGCGTGCTCCAGGAAGCGCTGCATCAGGTCGGGCCCCTGCACGCCGTGGACATCGGCCGGCCAGTTGTCGACGTCGGTCGTCGTCATGAGCTGCCCGCCCTGGGCCATGCCGGTGATCAGCATGGGTTCGAGATTGGCGCGGGCGGCGTAGACTGCCGCGGTATAACCGGCCGGGCCGGAGCCGAGAATGAGAACCTTAGCGTGCGGAGTGGATGACATGAGTAGAAAACCTAGGATTGACGCTGCAGCAGCGTGTACATTTTCAGGGTGTTTTATAGATATGGAGTATCACCGTTCGGTTCAAGCCCGGATGGCGGCTCCTTTCAATGGGCGCGATTGTATGAATCCATCGATGATGCAATCGCGCCAAATCGGGGATTGATGAATGTCGATGCTGTCCAATCTTGAATTGCTCCGTCGCGTGCCGTTGTTCGCAGCGCTGACACCTGCCCAGTCCGCGAGCATCGCCGACGCGATCGTCAAGAAGCGTTTCAAGCGTGCCGAGGTGGTGGTCGAACAGGGCAAGAAGTCGGATGCGCTCTACATCATCCTGACCGGGCGGGCCCGCGTCATGAGCACCGACAGCCGCGGGCGGGAGGTCATCCTCGCCACTCTGCAGCCGGGCGACTACGTCGGCGAGATGAGCATGATCGACGATGAGCCGCATTCGGCCACCGTGCGCACCGAGATCCAGACCGACGTCCTGATGCTCGACCGGGAGGCCTTCGCGCGCTGTCTGCCCGAGAATTCCTCGATGTCCTACAACATCATGCGTGGCCTGGTGGCGCGCCTGCGCCATGCCGATCGCAAGATCGAGTCGCTGGCACTGATGGACGTCTATGGCCGTGTCGCCCGTTCGCTGCTCGAATTCGCGGTCGACGATGGCGAAGGCAACCTCAAGGTGCGCGACAAGATCTCGCGGCAGGATCTGGCCAAGATGGTCGGCGCCTCGCGCGAGATGGTCAGCCGCGTCATGAAGGATCTCGAAGAGCGTGGCTTCGTCCAGACGCAGATCGATGGCTCGATGATCGTCAAGGAACGACTTTCATCGCTCACCTGACAGGCTGGCCGGCGGCGTCGCGGGCCGGCCACGACGTCGCCCGCCCCGACAATGCGGCCGTGGGCGTTTTCGTTGTAGTTTTGCCGGATCTCCAGCCCGCCCCCGCGGGCTGCACGGCGTGCCTTTCATGACCTATTCGCTCAATACTCTTCAAAACTCCTCATCGGGCGAGCCGCAGCCGGTGCGACTGCGCGCGATGCGATTCGCCCACGAGATCACGCTGATCGCCGGCTTCGTGGTGCTGCTGTTCTGGCTGCTCGCGATGCTGAGCTTCACGCCCTCGGACGCCGCTTGGTCGACCTCGGGCACCGGCGGCGAAGTCAAGAACTGGGGCGGCCGCATCGGCGCCTGGCTGGCCGATGCCAGCTATTTCCTGGCCGGCTACTCGGTCTGGTGGTGCCTGGCGGCCGGCCTGCGCGTCTGGCTGTCCTCGCTGGCCGGCTGGATGCGGGGCGGCGAGGCGGCGGCGGGCGAACAGACGCCGCGCGGACCTTTCAACCGCAGCCGCCTGGCCTTCTGGTTCGGGCTGATCCTGCTGCTCTGCGCCAGCGCGGTGCTCGAATGGTCGCGGCTGTATCGGCTCGAGTTCCGCCTGCCGGGGCATGGCGGCGGGGTGCTCGGCTACCTCGTCGGGCCGGCCAGCGTCAAGTGGATGGGCTTCACCGGCTCGGCCCTGATCGCGATCGCCGGCGGCGTGATCGGCTCGGCGCTGGTGTTCCGCTTCTCCTGGGGCCAGATCGCCGAACGCATCGGCACGCGCCTGTATTCGCTGTTCGAGTCGCGGCGCGAAAAGCGCGAGATCGCGCAGGACATCGCGATGGGCAAGCAGGCGGTGCGCGAGCGCGAGGAACTGTCCGCGGTCGACACCGGGCCCGAGCCGGAGGTGCCCGATGAAGAGCTGCGCATCCTGCCTCGGCCCAAGCGGCGCGCACCGTCGCCGCCGGTCCAGATCGAACCGGCGCTGGCCGAGGTGCCGAAGAGCGATCGCGTGGCAAAGGAACGCCAGAAGCCCCTGTTCCGCGAACTGCCCGACAGCAAGCTGCCGCAGGTCGACCTGCTCGACGCCGCGCAGATGCGCCAGGAAACCGTGTCGCCCGACACGCTCGAGATGACTTCCCGGATGATCGAGAAGAAGCTCAAGGACTTCGGCGTCGAGGTGCGCGTGGTGCTGGCCTCGCCGGGTCCGGTCATCACGCGCTACGAGATCGAGCCGGCCACCGGCGTCAAGGGCTCGCAGATCGTCGGACTTGCCAAGGACCTGGCGCGATCGCTGTCGCTGGTGTCGATCCGGGTGGTCGAGACGATCCCGGGCAAGAACTACATGGCGCTCGAATTGCCGAACGCCAAGCGGCAGTCGATCAAGCTCAGCGAAATCCTCGGCTCGCAGGTCTACAACGAGGGCAAGTCGATGCTCACGATGGGCCTGGGCAAGGACATCATCGGCAATCCGGTGGTCGCCGACCTGGCGAAAATGCCTCACGTGCTGGTGGCGGGCACCACGGGCTCCGGCAAGTCGGTCGGCATCAACGCGATGATCCTGAGCCTCTTGTACAAGGCCGAGGCGCGTGACGTGCGCCTGTTGATGATCGACCCCAAGATGCTCGAGATGTCGGTCTACGAAGGCATCCCGCACCTGCTGGCACCGGTGGTGACCGATATGCGGCAGGCCGCGCACGGCCTGAACTGGTGCGTGGCCGAGATGGAGCGGCGCTACAAGCTCATGAGCAAGCTCGGCGTGCGCAACCTGGCCGGCTACAACGTCAAGATCGACGAGGCGAAGGCGCGCGAGGAGTTCATCTACAACCCGTTCAGCCTGACGCCCGACAGTCCGGAGCCGCTGCAACGCGAGCCGCACATCGTGGTCGTGATCGACGAACTGGCCGACCTGATGATGGTGGTCGGCAAGAAGATCGAAGAGCTGATCGCCCGGCTGGCGCAGAAGGCGCGGGCGGCCGGCATCCACCTCATCCTGGCGACCCAGCGGCCCAGCGTGGACGTGATCACCGGCCTGATCAAGGCCAACATCCCGACCCGCATCGCCTTCCAGGTGTCGAGCAAGATCGACTCCCGCACCATCCTCGACCAGATGGGCGCCGAGGCGCTGCTGGGCATGGGCGACATGCTTTACATGCCGAGCGGCACCGGCTTGCCGGTGCGCGTCCATGGCGCTTTCGTGAGCGACGAGGAAGTGCACCGTGTGGTCGCCTACCTCAAGTCGCAAGGGGAGCCGGACTACATCGAGGGCGTGCTCGAAGGCGGTACCGTCGATGGCGACGGCGACGTGCTGGGCGAGGGCGGCGGCGAGGGCGGCGAGAAGGACCCGATGTACGACCAGGCGGTCGAGGTCGTGCTGAAGCACCGCAAGGCCAGCATCTCGCTGGTTCAGCGCCACTTGAAGATCGGCTACAACCGCGCGGCGCGGCTGGTCGAGGACATGGAGAACGCGGGCTTGGTGAGCGCGATGAGCGGCAGCGGCCAGCGCGAGATCCTGGTGCCTGCAAGGACGGAATGAACGGGTCGAAGATGACGATGAAGAAGCTGGTCGTGGGCGCCTTGTTCGCCGTGACCGTGGCCGGTGCGTGGGCCGGCGGCATGGAGAGCCTCGAGGCCTTCGTGAAGACCGTGAAGTCGGGTCGCGCCGGGTTCACCCAGACCGTGACGGCACCGCCGAAGGACGGCCAGGCGTCGCGCCCCAAGGTCTCGACCGGCCGCTTCGAATTCCAGCGGCCGGGCAAGTTCAGGTTCGACTACGAGAAGCCCTTCGTCCAGAGCATCGTCGCCGACGGCGAGACGCTGTCGGTCTACGATGCCGACCTGAATCAGGTCACGCAGCGCAAGCAGGCGCAGGCGCTGGGTTCCACGCCCGCGGCGCTGATCGCGGCGGCGCCCGACCTGCGCGCGCTGCAGGCCGACTTCACGCTCGAAGCCGGACCTGAGCGCGACGGATTGCAGTGGGTCAAGGCAACGCCCAAGAGCAAGGACGGGCAACTCCAGAGTGTGCAGCTCGGCTTCCAGGGCGAAGCGCTGTCGGCGCTCGAGATCCTCGACAGCTTCGGCCAGCGCTCGGTGCTCAAGTTCGGCAAGGTCGAGGTCAACCCGTCGTTGCCGCCGTCGACTTTCCAGTTCAAGGTGCCGGTCGGTGCCGACGTGATTCGCCAGTAGCGCGCCTTCGGCGCCTTGCGCGGGCATCTCAAGCCCGCACGGCTAGGATCCGGGGCGACACTATGTTTCCGATGGCCACCCGTACCCACACTCCCCTTGCCGAACGTCTTCGCCCGCGCACCCTCGGCGAGGTGATCGGGCAGCAGCACCTGTTGGGCCCCGGCATGCCCTTGCGCATCGCCTTCGAGTCCGGCCAGCCGCATTCGTGCATCCTCTGGGGCCCGCCCGGCGTCGGCAAGACGACCATCGCGCGCCTGATGGCGGACGCCTTCGATGCCCAGTTCCTGAGCATCAGCGCAGTGCTCGGCGGCGTGAAGGACATCCGAGACGCGGTCGAGCGCGCCCTCTCGGCACGCGACGGACTCGAGCAGCGCCGCACCATCGTCTTCGTCGACGAGGTCCATCGCTTCAACAAGAGCCAGCAGGATGCCTTCCTGCCGCACGTCGAGTCGGGCCTGTTCACCTTCATCGGCGCGACCACCGAGAACCCTTCCTTCGAGGTCAATTCGGCGCTGCTGTCGCGGGCCGCGGTCTACGTGCTGCAGCCGCTCGCCGAGGCCGATCTCAAGAAGATCGTCGAACGGGCGCAGGACATCCAGGCGGTGCCGGCGATCGCCGCCGAGGCGGTCGACCGCCTGGTCGCCTATGCCGACGGCGATGCCCGGCGACTGCTCAATACGCTGGAGACGCTGGCGGTCGCCGCCGGCGCCGAGAAGCTCGACAACATCACCGATGCCTGGCTGCTGCGCGTGCTCGGCGAGCGGTTGCGGCGCTACGACAAGGGCGGCGAGCAGTTCTACGACACCATTTCGGCGCTGCACAAGTCGGTGCGCGGCAGCGACCCCGATGCGGCACTGTATTGGTTCGTGCGCATGCTCGACGGCGGTGCCGATCCGCGCTACATGGCGCGCCGGCTGGTGCGCATGGCGAGCGAGGACATCGGCCTGGCCGACCCGCGCGCGCTGCGGCTCGCGCTCGATGCGGCCGAGGTCTACGAGCGGCTCGGCAGCCCGGAAGGCGAACTGGCGCTGGCCCAGTGCGTGGTCTACCTCGCGGTGGCGCCGAAGTCGAACGCAGTCTACAAGGCGTACAACGAGGTCAAGGCCTTCATCAAGTCGGACGGCACGCGGCCGGTGCCGATGCATCTGCGCAACGCGCCGACGACGCTGATGAAGCAGCTCGACTACGGCAAGGGCTATCGCTATGCGCATGACGAGGAGGGCGGATTCGCTGCCGGCGAGACCTATCTTCCCGACGGCCTCGATGCGCCCGGCTTCTACCGCCCGGTGGAACGGGGGCTCGAAATCCGCATTGCGGAAAAGCTGCGCGAACTGCGAAATCGGAACAAGGACGCTGCAGGCTGATACCGCCCTGCATCGGCGCCGATACTTCCTTGCGCCACCGCTGCACTTCGAATGTGCGCCAGCGGGAAAACCCCGTCGAAAGCGCACCAGATGGGCGCTCCCGCGAAATTACAATCCCGCCACAAACCCGCCGTCGACACATGCTGGCGGGTTTTTTGCTAAGTGAAGCCTAGCGCCCTATCCAGTGCGCCGGGTCAGCCGGGCGCCTCTCGAGGGCGTCAACACAAAAAGGGATTCTCGTTATGGACATCTTGCTGCAGCAGATCATCAACGGTCTGGTTCTGGGCAGCATGTACGCCTTGATAGCCTTGGGCTATACCATGGTGTACGGCATCATCAACCTCATCAATTTCGCGCACGGGGAAGTTCTGATGGTCGGGGCACTGACCAGCTGGAGCATCATCGGCCTCATGCAGGAGTCGATGCCCGGCACGCCGGGCTGGCTGATCCTGCTGATCGCGCTGCTGATCGCCTGCGTGGTCGCCGCCACGCTCAACTTCGTGATCGAGAAGGTGGCCTACCGGCCGCTGCGCAACAGCCCCAAGCTGGCGCCGCTGATCACCGCCATCGGCATGTCGATCCTGCTGCAGACGCTGGCGATGATCATCTGGAAGCCGACCAACAAGGCGTATCCGAACCTGTTGTCGACCACGCCGATCCACATCGGCGGCGCAGTGATCTCGCCGACCCAGGTGATGATCCTCAGCGTGACGGCGATCTGCCTCGCGATCCTCACCTGGCTGGTCAACTACACCAAGCTCGGCCGCGCGATGCGCGCCACCGCCGAGAACCCGCGCGTGGCCGCCCTCATGGGCATCCGCCCGGACATGGTGATCTCGGCCACCTTCATCATCGGCGCCGTGCTGGCGGCGGTCGCGGGCGTGATGTACGCGTCCAACTACGGCATCGCGCAGCACGCGATGGGCTTCATCCCCGGGCTCAAGGCCTTCACGGCGGCGGTGTTCGGCGGCATCGGCAACCTCGCCGGGGCGGTGGTCGGCGGCATCCTGCTGGGGCTGATCGAGGCCATCGGCTCGGGCTACATCGGGGCGCTGACGGGCGATGTGCTGGGCAGCCACTACAGCGACATCTTCGCCTTCATCGTGCTGATCATCATGCTCACGCTACGGCCCTCGGGCCTGCTCGGCGAGCGTGTGGCGGACCGGGCCTGAGGAGCACGCGATGAAGAACAGCAAGAACACCTTCCTGTACGCCGTGGGCATCGTTCTGGTGCTCGCACTGCCGCTGCTGCTGCAGACCCAGGGCAATGCCTGGGTCCGGATTTGCGACATCGCCCTGCTCTACGTGATGCTGGCGCTCGGCCTCAACATCGTGGTCGGCTATGCCGGCCTGCTCGACCTCGGCTACGTGGCCTTCTTCGCGATCGGGGCCTACCTGTTCGCGCTGCTGGGGTCGCCGCACCTGACCGACACCTTCCCGGCCATCAAGGCGATGTTCCCGAACGGGCTGCACGTGTCGCTGGTGGTGGTGGTGCCGCTGGCGCTGCTGGTGGCCGGCCTGTTCGGCGCGCTGCTGGGCGCGCCGACGCTCAAGCTGCGCGGCGACTACCTGGCGATCGTGACGCTCGGCTTCGGCGAGATCATCCGGGTGTTCCTGAACAACCTGGACCATCCGGTCAACATCACCAACGGGCCCAAGGGCATCACGGCGATCGATCCGGTGCACTTCTGGGGCCTCAACCTGGGCAAGTCGCTCAAGTTCGACGGCTTCACGATCTCGTCGGTCACGCTGTACTACTACCTGTTCCTGATGTTCGTGGTCTTCACGATCCTCATCTCGCACCGGCTGCAGCTCTCGCGCATCGGCCGCGCCTGGATGGCGATCCGCGAGGACGAGATCGCCGCCAAGGCGATGGGCATCAACACCCGCAACATGAAGCTGCTGGCCTTCGCCATGGGTGCCAGCTTCGGCGGCGTGTCCGGCGCGATGTTCGCGTCCTTCCAGGGCTTCGTCTCGCCCGAGTCCTTCAGCCTGATGGAGTCGGTGATGATCGTCTCGATGGTGGTGCTGGGCGGCATCGGCCACTTGCCGGGTGTGATCCTGGGGGCGATCCTGCTGTCCGCGCTGCCCGAGGTGCTGCGCTACGTCGCCGCGCCGCTGCAGTCGATGACCGGCGGCCGGCTCGACGCCTCGATCCTGCGCCAGTTGTTCATCGCGCTGGCGATGATCATCATCATGCTGGTGCGGCCGCGCGGCCTCTGGCCCTCGCCGGATCACGGCAAGTCGCTGGCACGCAGGGGCGTGCAGCCGGCCTCGGGCATGCCGGCGGCAGCGCCGGGGATCGAGACGCCGGCCGATGAAGTGCCCGGTGCCGCCTCGCGTCCGATGTCGATCAATCCGTGAGCCAGGGACGCAACATGACAGAAACCATCCTCGACGTCCGCGGCATTTCCAAGCGCTTCGGCGGCCTGCAGGCCCTCTCCGATGTCGGCATCAAGATCCTGCGCGGCCAGGTCTACGGGCTGATCGGCCCCAACGGCGCCGGCAAGACCACCTTCTTCAACGTCATCACCGGGCTCTACGCGCCCGACAGCGGCAGCTTCGAGCTGGCCGGCAAGCCCTACCAGCCGACCGCGGTCCATGAGGTCGCCAAGGCCGGCATCGCGCGCACCTTCCAGAACATCCGCCTGTTCGCGGAAATGACCGCGCTCGAGAACGTGATGGTGGGGCGCCACGTGCGCACCCATTCGGGCGTCTTCGGCGCGATCTTCCGCCCGCCGGGATTCAAGGCCGAGGAAGCTGCGATCGCCGAGCGCGCGCACGAGCTGCTCGAGTACGTCGGCATCGGCAAGTTCGCCGACTACAAGGCCCGCACGCTGTCCTACGGCGACCAGCGGCGGCTCGAGATCGCCCGCGCGCTGGCCACCGACCCCCAGCTGATCGCGCTCGACGAGCCGGCGGCCGGCATGAACGCGACCGAGAAGATGTTGCTGCGCGAGCTGATCGACCGCATCCGCAAGGACAACCGCACCATCCTGCTGATCGAGCACGACGTGAAGCTGGTGATGGGCCTGTGCGATCGCGTGACGGTGCTGGACTACGGCAAGCAGATCGCCGAGGGCACGCCGGCGGACGTACAGAAGAACGAAAAAGTGATCGAGGCCTACCTCGGCACGGGAGGACACTGATGGCACAGACATTGTTGAAGGTGAGCGGCGTCAAGGTCGCCTACGGCGGCATCCAGGCCGTCAAGGGCATCGACTTCGAGGTCCGCGAGGGCGAGCTGGTGTCGCTGATCGGTTCCAACGGTGCTGGCAAGACCACCACCATGAAGGCCATCACCGGCACGCTGCCCTTCCTCGGCGGCGACATCGAGTTCCTCGGCAAGAGCATCAAGGGCCGCGGCGCCTGGGACCTGGTCGGCGAGGGCCTGGTGATGGTGCCCGAGGGCCGCGGCGTGTTCACGCGCATGACGATCACCGAGAACCTGCAGATCGGCGCCTACATCCGCAAGGACAAGGCCGAGATCGCGAAGGACATCGATCGCGTCTTCGCAACCTTTCCGCGGCTGAAGGAGCGCGCCACGCAGCTGGCCGGCACCATGTCGGGCGGCGAGCAGCAGATGCTCGCCATGGGCCGCGCGCTGATGGCGCGCCCCAAGGTGCTGCTGCTCGACGAGCCCTCGATGGGCCTGTCGCCGATCATGGTCGACAAGATCTTCGAGGTCGTGAAGCAGGTCTACGACCAGGGTGTCACGGTGCTGCTGGTCGAGCAGAACGCCAGCCGCGCACTGCAGCTGGCCGACCGCGGCTACGTGATGGAGTCGGGCCTGATCACCATGAGCGGCGACGCCAAGATCATGCTCAGCGACCCCAAGGTACGCGCTGCGTACCTTGGGGAGTAGTTGCTCGCCCCCAGGTTGGGCTCACTTCGTGTAGCCCGCCCACCCCCTACCGGGGGCAACACCAGCGGCCCGGCAAAGCCGGTTCCGCGGTGTTTCACGAAGGGGCCAGGCTTCGCCGGCCGCGTCGGCGTGGTCAGTCGACCTTTGCGCCGGTCGCTTTCACGACTTTTTCGTACTTGGCCAGTTCGCTCTTCATGAAGGCGCCGAACTGATCGGGCGTGCTGGCGACCGGTTCCGCGAGCAGCGATGCGAAGCGGGTCTTGGTCTCCGGCGAGTCGAGCGCGGCGACGAAGGCGTGGTTGAGCTTGGCGACCACGTCGGGCGGCGTGCCGGCCGGCGCCACCAGGCCCCACCAGGTGTCGATCGCGAAGCCCTTGAGCGTGTCTGCCACGGGCGGCACCTCCGGCAGCGCGCTGCTGCGCTTCGCGGTCGTGACCGCGATCGCCTTCAGCTTGCCCGAGCGGATGTTCGGCGCTGCCGTTGCCAGGTTGTCGAAATTGAAGTCGACCTGGCCCGACAGCAGCGCGAGCTGCGCCGGGTTGCCGCCGTTGTACGGGATGTGGACCGCGAAGATGCCGGCTTCCTTCTTGAACATCTCGCCCGCCAGGTGCCCGGCACTGCCGTTGCCGCCGCTGCCGTAGTTGAGCTTGCCCGGGTTGGCCTTGCCGTAGGCGATCAAGTCGGCCAGCGTGTTGATCTTCAGCCGTTGCGCGGTCTCGGCATTCATGACCAGCACGTTGGGCACCCGCACCATCTGCGTCACCGGCGCGAAGTCGGTCGCGGCGTTGAAGGGCATCCTGGCGTAGAGCCAGGGGTTGACCGCGTTGGTGGCGGTGGCCGCGATGCCGATCGTCAGGCCGTCGGGCGCGGCCTTGGCCACGGCGTCGGCACCGATGTTGCCGCCGGCGCCGGGCTTGTTGTCGATGATGACGGTGCCCAGCGAGTCCTTGACGCGCTCGGCCAGCACCCGCGCCGTGACGTCGATCGGCCCGCCCGCGGCATAGGGCACGATCAGCCGGATCGGCCGCTGTTGTTGCGCGCTCGCCTGGCCGGTGGCCAGCAGGGCGGCGGCCGACAGGAGGATCAGCAGGAAGTGTCTGGCTTGTAGGGATTCCATCGGGTGTGTCTCAGGGCAGGGCCTTGTCGGCCTCGGTGGTGAAGGCGTCGGCATAGAACTCTTCTTCCGGCAGGCCGCGCTGCGCGACATAGTCGTGCTTGGCGGCGTCGACCACCACCGGTGCGCCGCAGGCATAGACCTGGTGGCCCGAGAGGTCGTCGAAGTCCTCCAGCACGGCGCGATGGACGAAGCCGGTGCGGCCGTGCCAGTCGTCCTCGGGCACCGCGTTGGAGACCACCGGCACGTAGCGCAGCTTGGGCATCTGCTGCAGCTGGGCGCGCACCCAGTCGTCCATGTACAGATCCTCTGGCCGACGGCCGCCCCAGTACAAGGTGGCCGGGCGCTCGATGCCCTTGAACTTCATGTGCTCCAGCAGTGCCTTGATCGGCGCGAAGCCGGTGCCCGAAGCCAGCAGGATCAGCGGCTTGTCGGAGTCCTCGCGCAGGAAGAAGCTGCCATAGGGGCCTTCGATGCGCAGGATTTCCTTTTCCTTCATGGCGCCGAAGACATGGTCGGTGAACTTGCCGCCCGGCAGGTGCCGGATGTGCAGATCGAGACCGGTGCCGGCCTGCTGCAGCGTATGGGGCGCGTTGGCCATCGAGTAGCTGCGACGCGTGCCGTCGCGCAGGATGAACTCCACGTACTGTCCGGCATGGAATTGCAGCGGCTCGCCCGCGGGCAGCTGCAGGCGCAGCAGGATCACGTCGTGCGACTGTTTCGCGAGCGCCTGCACCCGCACCGGCATCTTGCGGATCGGGAAGGCGCCTGCCTCGGTGACCTGGCGCGATTCGAGCACCACGTCGCTCTCGGCCCGGGCGCAGCAGGTGAGCACGTAGCCGGCCAGCTGTTCCTCGGCGCTCAGGGCCTTGCTCTGGTGCGGGCCCAGGCTGACGGTGCCCGACAGCTTCTTGCACTTGCAGGACCCGCAGGCGCCGTCCTTGCAGCCGTAGGGGAGGCCGATGCCCTGGCGGATGCCGGCGGCCAGGATGGTCTCGTCGGCCAGGGCCGCGAAATGGCGCCCGCTCGGCTCTACCGTGATCTGAAAGCCCGCTTCGCTCGGCGCTGCGCTGGTCATGGGTATTCTTCGTTCTCTGCTCAAAAGGGAGAACGGATTTTGCCCTCAATCAACAGCCCCCTCGGTGCGAGGCCTTCGCGCTTCCGGCGCGAGCGCGTGCTCGTGGTCGGTTGCGGCGACGTCGGGCTTCGCGCGGCCCGGCTGCTGCGGGGCCGCGTGCAACTGGTCGCGCTGACTTCCTCGCCCGGGCGCGTGTCCCTGCTTCGCCAGGCAGGCATCACGCCGATCGTGGCGGACCTGGACCAGCCGGCTTCGCTGCGGCGACTCTCGGGACTCGCCACGCGGGTGCTGCACCTGGCCCCGCCGGCCCGCGTCGAAGAGGGCGCGCAATGGTGGCGCGATGCGCGCAGCCTGGCGCTGGCACGCGCCCTGCGGCTGCGATCGCTGCCCTCGGCCTTCGTCTACGGCTCGACCAGCGGTGTCTATGGCGACTGCGGCGGGGCCCGGATTTCGGAGACGCGCGCGCTGCGGCCCGATACGCCGCGTGCGCATCGCCGCGTCGATGCCGAGCGCACGGTGCGCTGGCTGGGCCGCGCCGGTGTCGCCGTGCGGATCCTGCGCATTCCCGGCATCTATGCGCCCGACCGGGAGGGCGGCACCCCGCGCGAGCGGCTGCGCCGGGGCACGCCGGTGCTGCGGGCCGAGGACGACGTCTACACCAACCACATCCACGCCGACGACCTGGCCCGCACCTGCGTCGCGGCGCTTTGGCGCGGCGGGCCGCAGCGCGTGTTCCACGCCAGTGACGACAGCGAGATCAGGATGGGCGACTACATCGACCTGGCGGCCCGTCTCTATGGACTGCCGCTGCCGCCGCGGATCGCGCGCGACGAGGCGCAGGCCCAGCTGCCGCTGTCGCTGCTGAGCTTCATGGGTGAATCGCGGCGGCTCGACAACACGCGGTTGAAGCGCGAACTGCGCGTGCGCCTGCTTTATCCGACCGTGGCCACGGGACTGCGATCGGAGCGCTGAAACATCCGGCTGCAGGCCCCAGGGCCGCCCCAAGGCGGACTGCACCGCTCGGGGGCAGCGAGTACATGCAGTGACGCGGCGTTGGGGCCGGCGCCTCGTCAGGCGGCGTCGCGCTCGATGCCGTATTTCTTCAGCAGCTTGCCGAAGGCGCGCCGCTCCTTGCCGACCATCTGCGCGGCACGCGTGACATTGCCCTCGGCCTGGCGCAGCGCGCGCTGCAGGTAGTCCTGCTCGAAAAGGCGAACGGCCTCGGCCTTCGCGAGCTGGAAGCGCACGAGGCCGCTGTCGTCCCACTCGTCGGCCATCGCGGGCTCTGCCCGCGGCGACGGCTCATGGCGCACCGGGATGCCGCCGCCCATCAGGAACTCCCGATGGACCCAGTTCTCGAGCTCGCGGATGTTGCCGGGCCATGCCTGGCTGCGCAGCCATTGGAGTTCCTGCGCCGACAGCGTCTTTGCGGGCAAGCCGTACTTGGCGCTGAAGCGGCGGATGAAATGCGAAGCCAGCAGGTCGATGTCGCCGACGCGCTCCCGCAGCGGCGGCAGCACCAGATGGAGGATCTTGAGCCGGTACATCAGGTCGGCGCGAAATGCGCCTTGGGCGACCAGCGCCGCCAGCGGGCGATTGGAGGCAGCCACCACCCGGACATCGGTGCTGAGCTCGCGTGCCGTGCCCAGCGGCCGGTAGCGCTGGTCCTGAAGGAAGCGCAGCAGCGTCACCTGGGCCTTGCCGCTCAGTGCATCGACCTCGTCGAGGAACAAGGTGCCGCCGTTGGCTTCGGCGACCAGACCGGCGCGTGCCTGGCGCGCATCGGTGAAGGCGCCGCGCTCGTGGCCGAAGAGTTCCGATTCGATCAGCGTTTCGGGCAAGGCGCCGCAGTTGACGGGCACGAAGGGCCGGGCGCTGCGCATGCCGCCGTAGTGGATCACACGGGCGGCGAGTTCCTTGCCCGAGCCGGTCTCGCCCTCGATCAACGCGGGTGCCTCGGTCGCTGCGATCCGCTCGAGCTGCGCGACCATCCGCTGGTGAGCCGCCGACGCGCCGACGATCTCGTCGTGGCGTCGCATCCATCCTTCCGATGCACACGGGGCTGGCTTTGGAATGGGTTGCGGCATGAGGACGCGAGGCGAGGTGGCGATTCGGGGTCTTCGAAAGTGAGGGCCAACAGCCGGCCTTCGAGGGCGAATCTACTCGGCTCGCAATGAAGTGCAATATCACTGACGGCGTACGGGACAGGCGGGCCTTGCCTCGAGAAAGTGGCCCTAAGTATTCGTTGACTGGTGGCGGGGGCCCGTCTTCTAGGCCACAAGATTTAAGCGTTCGCGGCCAATGCGCGAATGCGACCCGCGCGCGTGCGGGGATTCATGGCGCGACCCATGGTGCCCGGGGCCGGAATCGAACCGGCACGCCTTGCGGCGGGGGATTTTGAGTCCCCTGCGTCTACCAATTTCACCACCCGGGCACGGAAGGAAGGCAGCCCAAAATTATGGCACAGTGGCTCCATGCAATATCCGACGATTGAAGACGCGATTGGGAAGACGCCGCTGGTCACGCTGCAGCGCATCGACGCGGCAGCCAATGCGCAGCGCGGCAACGTGATTCTCGGCAAGCTCGAAGGCAACAACCCGGCCGGATCGGTCAAGGACCGGCCGGCCCTGTCGATGATCAAGCGCGCCGAGGAGCGCGGCGAGATCAAGCCCGGCGACACCCTGATCGAGGCGACCTCCGGCAACACCGGCATCGCGCTGGCGATGGCGGCGGCCATCAAGGGCTACCGCATGGTCCTGATCATGCCGGAGGACCTGTCGGTCGAGCGCGCCCAGACCATGAAGGCCTTCGGCGCCGAACTCATGCTGACCCCGAAGAGCGGCGGCATGGAGTACGCGCGCGATCTTGCCGAGCAGATGATGCAGCAGGGCAAGGGCCGGGTGCTCGACCAGTTCGCCAATCCCGACAATCCGCGCATCCACTACGAGACCACCGGCCCCGAGATCTGGGCCGACACCGGCGGGCGCATCACGCACTTCGTGAGCGCGATGGGCACCACCGGGACCATCACCGGCGTGTCCAGGTTCCTGAAGGAGAAGAACCCGGCGGTGCGCATCGTCGGCGCCCAGCCGGACGAAGGCTCGCGCATCCCGGGCATCCGCAAGTGGCCGCAGGAGTACCTGCCGAAGATCTACGAACCGAGCCGGGTCGACCAGGTGGTCAACGTGAGCCAGGACAACGCCGAGGAGATGTGCCGCCGGCTGGCGCGCGAGGAGGGCATCTTCGGCGGCATCTCGGCCGCGGGCGCGCTCTGGGTGGCGCTCGAGATCGCCAGGACGGTCGAGAACGCGACCATCGTCTTCGTGGTGTGCGACCGGGGCGATCGCTACCTGTCGACGGGTGTCTTTCCGGCTTGAGAAGAATCATGCCCCAACCCAAGTTCTGCGCCGACTGCGCCACGCCGCTGACTCACATCGAACTCGCCGAGGATGGCGGCCCGAAGTCGCGCCTGCGCTGTCCGGCCTGCGGCTGGACGCACTGGAACAACCCGACGCCGGTGCTGGCCGCGATCATCGAATACCGCGGCCAGGTGCTGCTGGCACGCAATGCGGCCTGGCCGCACAAGATGTATGCACTGATCACCGGCTTCATGGAGGCCGGCGAGACGCCCCAGGAAGGCATCGCGCGCGAGATCAAGGAAGAGACCAATCTCGATGCGAGCGAGTTGAACCTGGTGGGTGTCTACGATTTCCAGCGCATGAACCAGATCATCATCGCCTTCCATGCCGTCGCCGACGGCGAGGTGCGGCTCTCGCCCGAGCTGGTGGACTATCGGCTCTACGACCTGCCCGCGCTGCGCTGCTGGCCCGCGGGCACGGGCTACGCGTTGGCCGACTGGCTTCGCACGCGGGGTCATGAACCCGAATTCATCGAGTGGCCGCGGCCAGCCTCCTAAAATCGCCGCAGTCTCAAGGAACGGCCATGCAAATCCATAAAGAGCTCGATACCCGCGGCCTCAACTGCCCCCTGCCCATCCTGAAGGCCAAGAAGGCGCTCAACGAGATGCACAGCGGCGAGCTGCTGAAGGTGGTGTCGACCGATGCGGGGTCGGTGCGCGATTTCCAGGCATTCGCCCGCCAGACCGGCAACGACCTGGTCGACCAGCAGACGGTCGGCGGCGATTTCATCCACGTGCTGCGGCGCCGCTGACCCATGCGAGGCGCCATGAGACGAGGCATTCGCGTGGCCCTCGGGGCCTCCTCGCTGGCGTTGCTGGCCGTCGTGTTCGTCTTGATCCGCTGGAGCGATGGAATGGCTTCTAACGTTGGCGATGCCGCTGCGCCCTCCGCTGCGATTCCGCTTGCCGTGCTGGGCGATTCGAACAGCCACTCCTACCAGGATCGCATCGCTTTTCCCGACGGCTCGCCCGAGCGCGGCGGGGCCTTGCGCGGCCGAACCTTTCAATGGACGGAGGTGCTGGCCCGGCTGCGCGGCCAGGAACTTGACCTCGGGCCCTGGGGGCGCTGGGGGCGTTCCGCGGCGGTGGCACAGTCGCTCGAATGGATTGGGCGCGAGGGGGGGCGGGCGCCGAAGAAGGAAGATTACCTCTACAACTTCGCCAACTCCGGCGCCACCTGCTACGACCTCATGGAGGGTCGACGGCACCAAGCGCCGCCGCTGGTGGCGTTGATGGACAAGGATCCGAAGCGATGGAGCCGCGGCGTGGTCGTGATCCGGGTCGGTCTCAACAACTGGAGCGGCCTTGTCGATCTGCAGGCGCGTGACCCGTCCGCGGCCGAACCGCGGTCTGTCACGGCCTACTGCACCGAGCAGATCGGCCGCGCCGTCGCGCTGATCCATGCGTCCCACCCAAAGACTCGCATCCTGCTGGTCGGGATCACCAACACGGCGGACGACCCCGACAAGTTCGATCGTTGGCAGTCGGCCGCTGAAACCGCCAACATCAGGACGGCGCTCGATGCCTTCAACGGCGCTGTCCGAGGCTTGGCCAAGGGCGATCCGCGCCTGGCCTTTTTTGACGATTTCGCCTGGTTCGACGAACGATGGGGCGGGCGAGACGCAAAGGGCAAGCCCGCCTACAGGACGGTGTCGATCGGATCGGCGTTGCGCATCACGAACACCGCCGGCGACGAGCCGCACAACGCCATGGTGGCGGACCTCCATCCCGGCGTGGCCTTGAACACCCTGTGGGCGCAATCGCTGGTGGCACGCCTCAACGAGGCTTTCGGCCTCAAGCTGACGCCGATCAGCGATGCGGAGGTCGTGCGMTTCCTGACGCCGTTGTTCGATTCGCCTAGAGCGCCAGGCTCTTGAGGTAGTCGCGGAACGACGCACCCACTTCCGGGTGTGCCAGGGCCAGCTCGACCGTGGCCTGCAGGAAGCCCTCCTTGCTGCCGCAGTCGTAGCGCGTGCCCTCGTAGGAAAAGGCGTGCACCGATTCCTTCTTCATCAGCGCGGCGATGCCGTCGGTCAGCTGGATCTCGCCGCCGGCGCCCTTGGGCTGGTTGCGGATCTCGGCAAACACGCCCGGCGTGAGGATGTAGCGGCCGGCGACGCCCAGGCGCGAGGGCGCCTCCTCGGGCTTGGGCTTCTCGACCATGCGATTGACCTTGACCAGCCCGGACTCGACCGTGTCGCCGGCCACGATGCCGTAGCGCTTGACGTGCGCCAGGGGCACCTCCTGCACGGCCAGCAGGGAGCCGCCGAGGCGATCGAAGACCCGCGTCATCTGGGCCAGCACCGGTTCGCCGTTGGCCGGGCCGACCATCAGGTCATCGGCCAGCAGCACTGCGAAGGGCTCGTCGCCGATCAGGTGCTCGGCGCACAGCACCGCGTGGCCCAGGCCCAGCATGCGCGGCTGGCGCACGTAGGAACAGGTCATGTCCTCGGGCATCACCGAGCGGGCGATGTTGAGCAGTTCGACCTTGCCGCTGGCCTCGAGCTGCGATTCGAGCTCGTAGGCGGTGTCGTAGTGGTCCTCGATGGCGCGCTTGTTGCGGCCGGTGACGAAGATCATGTCGCGGATGCCCGCGGCATAGGCCTCTTCGACCGCATACTGGATCAGCGGCTTGTCCACCACCGGCAGCATTTCCTTGGGCTGGGCCTTGGTGGCCGGTAGGAATCGGGTGCCAAAGCCTGCTACGGGAAACACGGCCTTGCGAATGCGCGTCGAAGTGTGGGACATGGGCTTTCGTCTGATCTGGAGGATGAAAGGGGGGAGGTGGGCACCGCGAGGCGCCCACCCGGGATACTAAAGGCCGCGGCTGCCGCCAGTCTGTCAGCCGAGGCGGACAAGCTGGTCGCGCAGCCGATCGAGCGTGACGCTGAAGTCCGTCAGCCGCTTGCGCTCCTGCTCGATCACCGCAGGTGGCGCCTTGGCGACGAAGGCCTCGTTGCCGAGTTTGGCATTCACCTTGGCGATTTCGCCCTCGATTCGCGCAAGCTCCTTGCCGATCCGGGCCTTTTCCGCGGCCTTGTCGATTTCCATGTGCAGGCAGATGCGCGCCGAACCGACCACCGCCACCGGCGCTGCCTCGGCCGCGGCCGACCAGGCCGCCGCGTCGTCGAACACCTTCACCTCCTTGAGCTTGGCCAGCGCCTGCAGCACCGGCGCCGCGTCGCGCAGGAAGGCGCTGCTGGCGGCATCGTCGGCCACCGCGTACAGCGGCATGCGGGTGGCGGGCGAGACGTTCATTTCGCCGCGCAGCGTGCGGCAGGCGTCGACCAGCGACTTGAGCCGTGCCACGTGGGCCTCGGCGGCCTCGTCGATCTTCTCGGGCTGGCTCTTCGGGTAGGCGGCGATCATGACCGACTCGCCCGCGCGGCCGGCCACCGGCGCCACCTTCTGCCAGAGTTCCTCGGTGATGAAGGGGATCACCGGGTGCGCCAGGCGTAGCAGGGTCTCGAGCGTGCGGATCAGCGTGCGGCGCGTGGCGCGCTGCTGGGCCGCATCGCCCTGCTGGATCTGGACCTTGGCAATCTCGAGGTACCAGTCGCAGAACTCGTCCCAGGCGAACTGGTAGATCGCATTGGCGACGTTGTCGAGCCGGTACTCCTCGAAGCCCCTGGCCACCTCGGCCTCGACGCGCTGCAGCTTCGAGCTGATCCAGCGGTCGGCCTGACTGAACTTCAGGTAGCCGTGGGCCGGGCCGCCGACCGCGCATTCTTCCTTGGTGTGCTCGCGCAGGCCGCAGTCCTGGCCTTCGCAGTTCATCAGCACGAAGCGGGTGGCGTTCCAGAGCTTGTTGCAGAAGTTGCGGTAACCCTCGCAGCGCTTGGCGTCGAAGTTGATGTTGCGGCCCAGCGAGGCCAGCGAGGCGAAGGTGAAGCGCAGCGCGTCGGCGCCGAAGGCCGGGATGCCGTCCGGGAACTCCTTCTGCGTGTTCTTGCGCACCGCCGGCGCCGTCTCGGGCTTGCGCAGGCCCTGGGTGCGCTTGTCGAGCAGCTCGGGCAGTGCAATGCCGTCGATCAGGTCGACCGGGTCGAGCACGTTGCCCTCGGACTTGCTCATCTTCTTGCCGTGCGAGTCGCGCACCAGGCCGTGGATGTAGACGTGCCTGAACGGCACCCTGCCCGTGAAGTGCTTGGTCATCATGATCATCCGGGCGACCCAGAAGAAGATGATGTCGTAGCCCGTGACCAGCACGGTCGAGGGCAGGTAAAGATCCAGGTCTTCGGTCTTCGCGGGCCAGCCCAGCGACGAGAACGGAATCAGCGCCGACGAGTACCAGGTGTCGAGCACATCCTCGTCGCGCACGAGCGTCTTGCCCGGTGCCTGGGCCTGCGCCTCTTCCTCGCTGCGCGCCACGTAGACCTTGCCCTCGGCGTCGTACCAGGCTGGGATCTGGTGGCCCCACCAAAGCTGGCGCGAGATGGTCCAGTCCTGGATGTTCTCCATCCAGTGGTTGTAGGTGTTGACCCAGTTCTCGGGCACGAAGCTGACCTCGCCCGAGCGCACGGCTTCGATCGCCTTCTGGGCGATCGACTGGCCGTTGGCGTCGGGCTTGCTCATGGCGACGAACCACTGGTCGGTCAGCATCGGCTCGACCACCGCGCCGGTGCGGGCGCAGCGCGGCACCATGAGCTTGTGCTTCTTCGTGTCGACCAGCAGGCCCAGCGCCTCGAGATCGGCCACCACGGCCTTGCGGGCGACGAAGCGATCGAGCCCGCGGTATTTCTCCGGGGCGTTGTCGTTGATGGTGGCGTCCAGCGTCAGCACGCAGAGGTTCTCGAGCTTGTGGCGCTGGCCCACGGCATAGTCGTTCGGGTCGTGCGCCGGCGTGACCTTGACGACACCGGTGCCGAATTCGCGGTCGACGTAGTCGTCGGCGATCACCGGGATCAGCCGGTCGGCCAGCGGCAGCTTCACGCGCTGGCCGATCAGGTGCTTGTAGCGCTCGTCCTCGGGATGGACCATCACCGCGGTGTCGCCGAGCATGGTCTCGGGCCGCGTGGTCGCGACCGTGAGCGTGCCCGAGCCGTCTTCCAGCGGATAGGCGATGTGCCAGAGGAAGCCGTCTTCCTCCTCGCTCTCGACTTCGAGGTCGCTGACCGCGGTCTTCAGCACCGGATCCCAGTTGACCAGCCGCTTGCCGCGGTAGATCAGCCCTTCCTCATACAGCTGCACGAAGGTCTGCGTGACGACCTTCGACAGGTCTTCGTCCATCGTGAAGTATTCGCGGCTCCAGTCCACCGTGTCGCCCATGCGGCGCATCTGCTGGGTGATGGTGTTGCCAGACTGCTGCTTCCATTCCCAGACCCGGGCGACGAAGTTCTTGCGCCCCAGGTCGTGGCGGCTGATCTTCTGCTCCTGCAACTGGCGCTCGACCACGATCTGGGTCGCGATGCCCGCGTGGTCGGTGCCCGGCACCCACAGCGTGTTGGCGCCGGCCATGCGGTGGTAGCGCGCCAGGCTGTCCATGATGGTCTGGTTGAACGCGTGGCCCATGTGCAGCGTGCCGGTGACGTTCGGCGGCGGCAGCTGGATCGCGAACGAGGACGCGCCTTCCTTGGGCTTCTGCGTCCCGCGGTAGCCGGCGGCGGCGTAGCCGCGGCGCTCCCATTCGGGTCCCCAGTGCGCCTCGATGGCAACGGGTTCGAAGGATTTGGAAAGGCTCTCGAGGCCGGGTTGGGGCAGGGTGTCGCTCATGGCGTTGCAAAAGACGAACGGCATCCCGCAGGATGCCGCTTGTGGGGGTGAAGGTCAGGGGATTTTATTCGACTGCGCGGGCGCCGTGCTCACTGCGGCGGCGCGTAGTTCACCGGCAGCCAGACGTAGCCCGAGCCCTGAGCCCGCAGGCGGCCGATGCCGGGGAAGGGCAGGTGGGCACCCGCCACCAGGTAGCCCTGGCGGGCGGCGTCGGCAAAGGCCTTGCGGCGCTGTGCCGCGGCCGCCTTGGAGTCGGTGTCGAACTGGATCGTGACCGAGGGGTTCTCGAACTGGACCGCCGCGACGTGCATCAGGTCGCCCCAGAAGACGATCTTCTGGCCCTTGCTCTCGGCGACGAAGAGGCTGTGGCCGGCCGTATGGCCGCGGGCGGCCTGGGCCCGGATACCGGGCATCAGTTCGGTGTCGCCGTCGAAGGGCTTGAACTTGCCGGCCGCGATGTACGGATTCAGCGACGCCATCGCGCCCCGGAAGAAGTCCTTGGCGTCGGCCGGCGCCTTGTCCATGTTGGCCTGGCTGAGCCAGAAATCGGCATCGTGCTGGTCGGCGCGCACGGTCGCGTTGGGGAAGGCCGGCTTGTCGCCCGCCATCAGGCCGCCGATGTGGTCCGGGTGGAAGTGGGTGATGTAGATCTCATCGACCTGCTCGGGCTGGTAGCCGGCCGCCTTCAGGTTGGCCACCAGCTTGCCCAGGGTGGGCCCGAACAGGCCCGCCGCACCGGTGTCCACCAGCACCAGCTTGCTGCCGGTGTTGATCAGATAGCCGTTCACGGAGGTTTCCAGAGGGCTCTGAAGGTAGGAGCGGGCCAGGATCTTCTTCACCTGGGCCGGGGTGGTGCGAGTCAGCAACTGGTCCACCGGCAGCGCGACCGTGCCGTCCGAAAGGGCCGTGACCTGGAAATCGCCGACCATCACGCGGTAGAAGCCCGGCGCCGGTTCCTTGGCGAGCGGCGCCGCGGCATGGGCCGCGGTCGGGCTCCAGAACGCCGTGCCGGCACAGCTGGCCGCCAGCACGAATGCAGCGGTTCGGCACAGGGAAGCAGCCTTCATCGCGGATCTCCAGACGAATGGGGTTGAGAATGCAGGCGCACTCTATACCGGGCCGCGGCCTTTGGCGCGGGCGGCCGATAATTCGACGATGCTGTTCCTGCTTTCCCCTGCCAAGTCACTCGACTACGACACGCCGGTGCCCGAGACGGTGCCTGCCACGCAAGCCCGCTTCGAAGGCCCGAAGAGCCCCGCAGCCGAACTGATCCGGATCCTGCGCGAGAAATCGCCACAGGAGATCGCCGAACTCATGCACCTGTCGGACAAGCTGTCGGCGCTCAATGTGGCGCGCTATGCGGCCTGGGCTTCGAAGGGCAGTGCGAAGAATGCGAAACAGGCCGCGCTGGCCTTCGACGGCGACGTCTACGGCGGGCTCGACGCCAAGTCCCTCGATGCCGGGCAGCTGGCCTGGGCGCAGGCGCACGTCTGCATCCTCAGCGGCCTCTATGGCGTGCTGCGCCCGCTCGATCTGCTGCAGCCCTACCGGCTCGAGATGGGCACGCAACTCGAGAACCGCCACGGCAAGGATCTCTATGCCTTCTGGGGACCGCGCATCGCGGAGCATCTCAACGGGCGGCTGGCCGCCGACCGCACGCCGGTGGTCATCAATCTGGCCTCCCAGGAGTATTTCAAGTCGGTCGACCAGCGGGTGCTCAAGGCCCGCGTGGTCGAGTGCGTGTTCGAGGAATGGAAGGCTGGGACGGGTGCCAAGGGCGATCCTGGACGCTACAAGATCATCAGCTTCTTCGCCAAGCGGGCGCGCGGCCTGATGGCGCGCTGGGCCGCACTGCACAAGGCGGCCACGCCCAGGTCGCTGGAGAATTTCGACCTCGAGGGCTATGCCTTCGACGCCGCGGCGTCGAAGCCGGATCGGATGGTGTTCCGGCGGAGGCCCGCATGACCGGCCAGGCCATCAGCCCCGAGCTGCGCGAATGGGTCGCGGCCCAGCTCGCGGCCGGTCATTCGGTGCCGAGCCTGCGCGCTTCGATGCGCGCCGCCGGCTGGCATGACGATGCCGCCGATGCCGCCTTGCTGGGCATCGAGGTGCAAGGTGCGGCCGAGCCCGCCGCGGATCCTTCCCGCCCCGGCCTGCCGGGCCCCGACCTGTCGGCCTCCCCGCTCTATGTCGACGCCGGCGATCGCCGCGTGCAAGTGCTGCAGACGATGCGCCATCCGCGGGTCATCGTCTTCGGCGACCTGCTGTCCGACGAGGAATGCGAAGGCCTGATCGCTGCCGCGCGCCAGCGCCTCGCGCGCTCGCTCACCGTCGAGACGCAGACCGGTGGCGAAGCGCTCAATATCGATCGGACCAGCGACGGCATGTTCTTCGAGCGCGGCGAGAACCCCATCGTCGCCCGTCTCGAGCAGCGCATCTCGACGCTGCTTCGATGGCCGGTCGAATTCGGCGAGGGCCTGCAGGTGCTGCGCTATGCGCCGGGCGCCCAGTATCGCCCGCACTACGACTACTTCGATCCGGCCGAGCCCGGCACGCCGACCATCCTGCGCCGGGGCGGCCAGCGCGTGGCGACGCTGGTGATGTACCTGTACGAGCCCGAGCAGGGCGGCGCCACGACTTTCCCCGACGTCGGCCTCGAAGTCGCGCCCAAGCGCGGCACCGGGGTCTTCTTCGGCTACGACCGGCCCGACCCCTCGACCCGAACGTTGCACGGCGGCGCGCCGGTGCTGGCCGGCGAGAAGTGGGTCGCGACCAAGTGGCTGCGCGAGCGCGAATTCACCTGACGCCGCCGCCATGAAGATCACAGCCAACGGGATTCAGATCGAGGTCGAGGACAGCGGCGGGGAAGGGCGGCCGGTGGCGCTGCTGGTCATGGGACTCGGCATGCAGCTGATCGGCTGGCCCGACGATTTCGTCCAGGCGCTGGTCGATGCGGGCTTCCGGGTCGTGCGCCATGACAACCGCGACATCGGCCTGAGCCAGGGTTTCGACGAGGCCGGTGCCGGCAGCCTGCTCTGGCAGAGCGTGCGCCAGCGCATCGGGCTGCCGGTGCGCTCGGCCTATAGCCTGCAGGACATGGCCAACGACTCGCTCGGCGTGCTCGACGCGCTGGGTATCCCGCGCGCCCACGTGGTCGGCGCCTCGATGGGCGGCATGATCGCCCAGCGCCTTGCGGCCAGTGCGCCGCAGCGCACGGCCAGCCTGGTGAGCATCATGAGCTCGAGCGGTGCCCGCAAGCTGCCGGGCCCGCGTCCCGACGTCGCGGCTGCCTTGCTGCGGCGCCCGCCGAGCCGGACCGAGGCGGCGCTGGTGGCCCACAGCCTGAGCATGGTGCGGCGGATCCAGAGCCCGGCCTATCCGCAAGACGATGAAGTGGTCGCCGATCGCATCCGGCGAGCCATGCGCCGCGCCTATCGGCCGGCCGGCGTGGTGCGGCAGATGCTCGCGATCGTCGCCGACAGCGACCGTTCCGAGATGTTGCCGCGCATCGCCAGTCCGGCGCTGGTGCTGCACGGGGAGGCCGACGCGCTGGTGCCGATCGCCTGCGGCCGGGACTCGGCTCGGCGCATTCCGGGTGCCCGCTTCGTCTCGATTCCGGGCATGGGCCACGACCTTCCGCCGCCGGTGGTCGACATCCTCATGCAACACATCCTTCCCTTCCTCGACCACGCCCAGAGCCGCCCATGAGCCTCGACAACACCCCGGAGCAATCGCAGCTGGGCCGTGCTTCCGCCTACGTCGACCAGTACGACGCCAGCCTCCTGTTCCCGATCCCGCGGGCGGCGCAACGCGAGGCCATGGGCATCGCTGGCGACAGGCTGCCATTCTTCGGCGCCGACCTCTGGACCGCCTTCGAGCTGAGCTGGCTCAATCCGCGCGGCAAGCCGCAAGTGGCGATCGCGCACTTCACGATTCCCTGCGAAACGCCCAACATCATCGAGAGCAAATCCTTCAAGCTCTATCTGAACAGCTTCAACAGCACCGTGTTCACGGATGCGCAGGCGGTGCGGGAGCGCTTGCGGACCGACCTCGGCGAGGCCTTGTGGCGCGGCAGCGAGCGCTCGGCCGGCATCGGGGTCAGGCTGCTGGCGCCCGATGCTTTCGACCTCGAGCCGGTCCATGAACTCGATGGCCTCGATCTCGATCGCCTGGACATCGAGTGCACGCACTACCAGCCGGCCCCCGAACTGCTGTCGAGCGACCTGACCCAGCCGCCCGTGACCGAGACCCTGAGCAGCCGCCTGCTCAAGAGCAATTGCCTGGTGACCGGCCAGCCCGACTGGGGCAGCGTGCAGATCCGCTACAACGGCCCGCCGATCGAGCAGGCCGGCCTGCTCGCTTATATAGTGAGCTTTCGCAACCACAACGAATTCCACGAGCCCTGCGCCGAGCGCATCTTCACGGACATCTGGAAGCGTTGCCAGCCGACCCAGCTGGCGGTCTACGCGCGCTACACGCGGCGCGGCGGGCTGGACATCAATCCCTTCCGCACCAGCTGGCCCCAGGCGCTTCCCGCCAACACGCGCACGGCGAGGCAGTAGGGCGTTTCGCAGAAAAGAGTCGAAGGGCGGGAAAACCCTGAAAACCGTGCCATAATTAAAGGCTCTGCTGAGATGACTCGGTGGTTGATCCTCCTGYGGGAGGCGCAGTCACCAAAGCCAGGCGGCAGAAAAGAAAAAAGGCCCTCGAGGCTGGCGCAACGATCAAAAGCTGTGTCATGATCGAAGGCTCCGCTGAAAACGACGGCGCGGTGCTTTCCTTGGGTGGTGCGGTGATCGAAGCAGACGGCGGGGGAAGAAAAAAGCCTACGGGTTTGACGAAGTTCTAAAAACTGTGTCATAATCGAAGGCTCCGCAGAAAACGGTGATTGCAGTGACTTCCGAGTGAAGTTGATTGCAAGAGTCGAAGAAAGCGAAAAAAGTTTGCCGGTTCTTAAAAAACCGTGTCATAATCGAAGGCTCCGCTGATCGCAGCGAAGCAAGCGTAAAACAAGAAGTTGTTTTGCGGTGATCGT
>NZ_JBFUHO010000008.1:0-194932 GCF_056402355.1 Variovorax sp. P4_B11 | reverse complement strand
GGACCGCGAAGCTGGACTGACCCGCATCGACATCGGCGATCGTCAGCGCACCGCCGGTCGCGAGCTGGCCATCGACCAGCGCCACGTCTTCCTGCACGGCACCGATGGCCGTGCCGGCGATCACCGGCACATCGTTGGTGCCGGTGATGGTCACGGTCACCACCTGGTTGGCCGTGCCGTCGAGCGACACCGCGGTGAAGCTGTCGGTGAGCGACTGGCCCGCGCCCAGTTGCTGGATCGCCGCCTGGCTGTTGCTGGCGGTATAGCTCCAGCTGCCGTCGGCCGCCAGCGTGAAGCTGCCCAGGCCGTTGCTGCCGGCGGTGCCCGCCTGGACCGCGAAGCTGGACTGACCCGCATCGACATCGGCGATCGTCAGCGCGCCACTGGTCGCGAGACTGCTCCCGACCACCGCCACGTCTTCCTGCACGGCACCGCTCGCCGCACCGGCGATCACCGGCACATCGTTGGTGCCGGTGATGGTCACGGTCACCAACTGGTTGGCCGTGCCGTCGAGCGACACCGCGGTGAAGCTGTCGGTGAGCGACTGGCCTGCACCCAGTTGCTGGATCGCCGCCTGGGTGTTGCTGGCGGTGTAGCTCCAGCTGCCGTCGGCCGCCAGCGAGAAGCTGCCCAGGCCGTTGCTGCCGGCGGTGCCCGCCTGGACCGCGAAGCTGGACTGGCCCGCATCGACATCGGCGATCGTCAGCGCGCCACTGGTCGCGAGCTGGCCACCGACCACCGCCATGTCTTCCTGCACGGCACCGCTGGCCGCGCCGGCGATCACCGGCACATCGTTGGTGCCGGTGATGGTCACGGTCACCAACTGGTTGGCCGTGCCGTCGAGCGACACCGCGGTGAAGCTGTCGGTGAGCGACTGGCCTGCACCCAGTTGCTGGATCGCCGCCTGGGTGTTGCTGGCGGTGTAGCTCCAGCTGCCGTCGGCCGCCAGCGAGAAGCTGCCCAGGCCATTGCTGCCGGCGGTGCCCGCCTGGACCGCGAAGCTGGACTGGCCCGCATCGACATCGGCGATCGTCAGCGCGCCGCCGGTCGCGAGCTGGCCACCGACCACCGCCACGTCTTCCTGCACGGCACCGCTGGCCGCGCCGGCGATCACCGGTACATAGTTGATGGCGGTGTGGGTCGGACTGCGTTCGACGCCGTCAACGAGAATTCTCAAAGTCTCAGTCATTTGGACCGTCAGCGTGGACGATCCGAAGGTAAATACGAAATCGCTCGCCGAACCGTTGGAAACCTCCCCTGTCCTTGCATTCGTCACGGCGGCGAGATGGGCCATATAGGCGGAAATCTGTGTCTGGATGGCGGACTGCAACCACTGCGCCCCGGTGAGCTGAAGTTCAAGCGTATCGATGCCCGATCCGCCTGTGTAGACGTCCTTGGTACCCGCGAGACTGTTTTCCGTGACGTTGTAGACGAGGGTGTCGGCGCCGGAACCGCCGTTCAGTTGGTCGCTGCCACTTCCGCCATTCAGAACGTCGTTCCCTGCGCCGCCGTTCAAGGAATCGCTTCCTGCGCCTCCATTGACGACATCGTTGCCATTGCCGCTGTTGATGACGTCATTGCCGCTCGTGCCACTGATGATGTCGTTGTCGTTGGATCCGGTGATGGTAGACATTGATTTCCTTCATGTTGGAGTGAGCGCCTGCTGGTAAGGGATGACCGGGATCTGAGCTTGCGAGGCATTTGTTACTGACTCAGGGGATCGCTTCCCTCAGCGAGTGCCCGAAACAGGGTGGTCATGTAACCATTTATAACTAAATGTACAACGAAAGGTCAATACGCGGAAACGTCCGTGGTGACGCGGAAAGCGCGACTTTTTTCTCATAGCGCGGCCGTCCGATGGTGCGATCGGGAACAACCAGCATGCGACCCCTGATGCCATGCTTCCGCATCGAGACATTGGATGAACTCGGGGGGTCGACGGTCAAAGACGGGAGTTTTGAATGGCGAGGTAGTGACAGAACGCCAGCTTGTCTGCACGTACGGCCGCGCACAGAAGTTGGTCGACACCTACCTCAAGTCAAAGGTGGTGTGTGCCGGCTGGGAAACGCATCCCAGTGTGGCGACCCTGCATCCGCCGGTCGACGGAGTGCTGCTGAAGGCCATGCGCTGATTCACCTGGGACCAGCGCAGCGAAATCCCAGCCGCCCGGTGCCATCAACGCGAGCGTGTGACGTCGCTGATCAACCCCGCCCCCGCGTCTCCGACGGCCGCTCCCCAAACCGCGCCCGGTACTGCGCCGCGAAGTGCCCCAGATGCAGAAACCCGTACTTCTGCGCCACCTCCCGCACACCGCCCCCAGCCACGCCAGCGGATGCCAGCAATTCGCCCCGCACCTTGTCGAGCCTGAGTTCCCGCAAAAACTCCATCGGCCCCTGCCCCGCATGCTGGCGAAACGCCAGTTGCAAGGCCCGCGCGCTGCACCCGACTTCGCGGCAAACATCGGCCAGTGACAGGGGCTGATCGGCATGCGCCGCCATGTATTCCTGTGCCTTGCGGACCACTCGCGGCAGCAGGCTGCGCTGCGCTTCGCCGGCAAGCGCCCGCGAATAATTGTGGCCCGCCGACATCAACAGGCTCGACATCAGAAATTCCTCGGCATGCTCGGCAAGCCGGCCGCCGGATTGCAGCGCGTTGCCCGCGTCGAGTGTCAGCCGCAGGTAGTCGATGAAGTGCACCAGCGGCGCCAATGCGGGGTTGTCCAGCGGTACGCCCAAATCGAACACCAGATGCTGCCTGACCGGCGCCTGGAGCAAGGATTCGAGCCGCGAGAGCAGCGCCGAACGGGCCAGCCGCACGATCAGGTGCGGGCTGTCGTCGGCCCAGCGCATCGACAGCGGCTCGGTGGGCGAGGGCAGCGAGGCGAGGGTGGGGGTCGCATCCACATGCTGCGCGCCGCAGCGGATCTCGGCGCCGCCGCGCAACGGAATCTGCAACAAAAAGAAATCCTGCAGGAAGCCGGGGTCGATCTGCACGCCCGGGCCGTACTGCACGTAATTGAGGCTCACATCCCGATACAGGCGGGCGCTGTGGTGGCAGGCGTCGAGCTCGGTGCGCGGCCGCAGCATGACCAGGCCGTGCGGGCAGAACACGCGGGCCACGCTCTCGCGCGCCTCGTCCATGTCGTGGCTCTCGAAGAGTCGATAGCGCTGCAGCGGCAGCCGTGGGGCAATGGCGGTTTCCATGTGGGCATGGGCACCGTAGCAAAAACCATCCCCGCCCACAATTCGGGCCTCCCCTCGACAAAAACTGCGCGCCAGGGACAGGGCCCGCGTTTCCGGGATCCGCCAGCGGCCTGCTTCCTCATAACGTTCGCTCCTCAGGCCATCCCGGCCTGGCCGATCAACCGAGGAGAGCAAGCGTCATGTTCAAGGGACTCGAGGGCAAGAGCGCCATCGTCACCGGTGGCTCCACACTGATAGGCGCCGGCGTGGTGCGTGCGCTGCACGCGGCCGGCGTCAAGGTCGTCATCGCCGACATCGATGCCGACAACGGCCAGCCGCTGGCCGATTCGCTCGGCGCCGGCGCGCGCTTCGTGCGCACCGACATCACCGACGACGCCCAGGTGCAGGCCTGCGTGGCGGAGGCGGCCGCGCGGCACGGTGGCGTGCATTTCCTGGTCAACCTGGCGTGCTCCTATGTGGACGACGGCTTCAAGTCGCCGCGCGCCGACTGGCTCACCTCGTTCAACGTCAACGTGGCGAGCGCGGTCGTCATGCTGCAGGCCGTGCACCCGCACATGGTCGCGG
Organism: Variovorax sp. P4_B11; assembly: GCF_056402355.1. Classification (NCBI taxonomy): domain Bacteria; kingdom Pseudomonadati; phylum Pseudomonadota; class Betaproteobacteria; order Burkholderiales; family Comamonadaceae; genus Variovorax; species Variovorax sp. P4_B11. The sequence goes on along the minus strand of NZ_JBFUHO010000008.1, from coordinate 191,165 downwards.
CCGGGGGCGGGGCGGTGGTCAATTTCACCAGCATCTCGTCGCGCGTGGCGCAGACCGGGCGCTGGCTCTACCCGGTGAGCAAGGCCGCAATGGCGCAGCTCACCCGCAACATGGCGATGGACCTGGCGCCCGACCGCATCCGCGTCAACAGCGTCTCGCCGGGCTGGACCTGGTCGGCGGTGATGGACAAGCTCAGCGGCGGCGACCGCGCCAAGACCGACCGCGTGGCCGCGCCCTTCCATCTGCTCGGGCGCGTCGGCGATCCGGACGAAGTGGCGCAGGTTGTGCTGTTCCTGTGTTCGGACCATGCCAGTTTCGTGACCGGCTCCGATTACGCGGTGGACGGCGGCTATGCCGCCATGGGCCCCGAGCAGGCCGTCCCCGCCATTCCCAAGTTGATGGACTAACCAGATCAAGGAGCAAGCAATGAAACGCATCGCCATCGTCGGCGCGGGCCAGTCGGGCCTGCAATTGGGGCTCGGACTGCTCGCGGCAGGCTACGAGGTCACGCTGTTCAGCAACCGGACGGGTGAGGACATCCGCCGCGGCAAGGTCATGTCGAGCCAGTGCATGTTCCACACCTCGCTGCAGATCGAGCGCGACCTGGGCCTGGACCAGTGGGGGCGCGATTGCCCCACGGTGGACGGCATCGGGCTGGCCGTGCCCCATCCCGAGTTGAAGGGCGCCAAGGCCATCGACTGGGCCGCGCGGCTGAACTCGAGCGCGCAGTCGGTCGACCAGCGCGTGAAGATCCCGGCCTGGATGGAAGAGTTCCAGAAGAAGGGCGGCGAACTCATCCTCAAGGACGCGGGCATCGACGAGCTGGAGGCCTGCACCCGAAGCCACGATCTCACGCTCGTCGCCAGCGGCAAGGGCGAGATCTCGAAGCTCTTCGAGCGCGACGCCCACAAGTCCACCTTCGACCAGCCGCAGCGCGCACTGGCACTGACTTACGTGAAGGGAATGACGCCGCGCGAGCCCTTCTCCGCCGTGTGCTTCAACCTGATCCCCGGCGTCGGCGAATACTTCGTGTTCCCGGCGCTGACCACCACGGGGCCCTGCGAGATCATGGTGTTCGAGGGCGTGCCGGGCGGCCCGATGGATTGCTGGGCCGACGTGAAGACCCCGCAGGAGCACCTGGCGCGCAGCCAGTGGATCCTCGACACCTTCGCGCCCTGGGAGGCCGAGCGCTGCAAGCGCATCGAACTGACCGACGACAACGGCATCCTCGCGGGCCGCTTCGCGCCGACGGTGCGCAAGCCGGTCGCAACCTTGCCCTCCGGGCGCAAGGTGCTCGGCCTGGCCGACGTGGTGGTGCTCAACGACCCGATCACGGGCCAGGGCTCCAACAACGCGGCCAAGTGCGCCGACACCTACCTGAAGAGCATCCTCGCGCGCGGCGACGGCGCGGCCGACGCGGCCTGGATGCAGCAGACCTTCGACCGCTACTGGTTCGGCTACGCGCAGTGGGTCGCGCAGTGGACCAACATGCTGCTCGCGCCGCCGCCGCCCCATGTGCTCAAGCTGCTGGGGAGCGCCGGTGCGATCCCGCCGCTGGCCAGCGCCATCGCCAACGGCTTCGACGATCCGCGCACCTTCTTCCCGTGGTTCGTCGACCCCGCGGAGGCGGACCGCTACATCGAAACCTGCGCCGCCGTCGCTTAAGCCCGGAGCCCGAGCATGAAGCGAAGCGTGGCCATCGTCGGCGCCGGACAGTCCGGCATGCAGCTCGCGCTCGGCCTGCAGCGCGCGGGGCACGAGGTGACGGTGTTCTCGAACCGCACGGGGCAGGAGATCTTCGAGGGCCCGGTGATGTCCAGCCAGTGCATGTTCGAGACCGCACTGCAGACCGAGCGCGAGCTGGCGCTGGACTGGTGGGCGGACGAATGTCCCTCCGTGGAGGGCATCGGCATGGTGGTGCGCAGCCCCGAAGGCAGCAAGGCCATCGAATGGAGCGCGAAGCTCGACGGGCCCGCGCAGTCGATCGACCAGCGGCTCAAGATACCCGCCTGGATGGCCGAGTTCGAACAGCGCGGCGGCCGGCTGGTGGTGCAGGACGTGGGGCTGGCCGAGCTGGAAGCCTGCGCCGCCACCCACGAGCTCGTGGTCGTCGCCAGCGGCAAGGGCGAGATCTCGCAACTGTTCGAGCGCGATGCGGAGCGCTCGCCGTTCCACCAGCCCCAGCGCGCCCTGGCGCTCACCTACGTGAAGGGCATGAAGCCCGCCCAGCCGTATGCGCGGGTGTGCTTCAACCTGATCCCCGGCGTGGGCGAGTACTTCGTGTTCCCGGCGCTGACCACCACGGGCCCGTGCGAGATCATGGTGTTCGAAGGCGTGCCCGGCGGCCCGATGGATTGCTGGTCGGACGTGAAGACGCCGCAGGAGCACCTCGCGCGCAGCAAGTGGATCCTCGACACCTTCCTGCCCTGGGAAGCCGAGCGCTGCGGCGACATCGCGCTCGCCGACGACCACGGCATCCTGGCGGGGCGCTTCGCACCGACGGTGCGCAAGCCGGTGGCAACCTTGCCTTCCGGACGCAAGGTGCTGGGCCTGGCCGACGCGGTGGTGCTCAACGACCCGATCACCGGCCAGGGCTCCAACAACGCGGCCAAGGCCGCCGACATCTACCTGAAACGGATCCTCGAACACGGCGATGCGCCCTTCGACGCCGCCTGGATGCAGCAGACCTTCGACCGCTACTGGGAAGGCTATGCCCGCTGGGCCACCGACTGGACCAACAGCCTGCTCGCAGCACCGAAGCCGCACGTGCAGAAGTTATTGCAGTCCGCCACCCACATGCCCGCGGTCGCGAGCACCATCGTCAACGGCTTCGACGACCCGCGTGTCTTCGCGCCCTGGTGGTTCGATGCCGTCGAGACCGACCGCTTTCTGGAAAGCAGGGCGCGCGAGGCGGCGGCCGACCGTTTCGACCGGCGCGATTTCCGCAAGGCGCTCGGGCAGTTCACCACCGGCGTGACCGTCATCACGACCCGGGGCATCGACGGCCGCCGCGTGGGCATGACGGCCAACTCGTTCTCGTCGGTCTCGCTGGACCCGCCGCTGGTGCTGTGGAGCCTGGCCCGGCAGGCGCCGAGCGTGGCCGACTTCACCGGCGCCAGCCATTTCGCGATCAACGTGCTGGCGGCGCACCAGCATCACCTGTCGCGGCAGTTCTCGACACCGCAGCCGGACAAGTTCGGCGGGGTGGACTGCTGCGAGGGAACGGCCGGCGTGCCGCTGCTGAATGGCGTCATCGCCCGCTTCATCTGTCGCAACGTGAGGCAGTATGACGGCGGCGACCACCTGATCTTCATCGGCGAGGTCGAGCGCTACGACCGCTTCGACGGCGAGCCGCTGGTCTTTCATTCGGGCTACTACCAGGTGACGACGCGACATCCGGAATGCGTGCAATGAGCGCGCGGCCCGCACCACCATCCACTCATTGAACGGAGCACTTCACATGCAGGACAAAGCATCCACCCCCACGCGCCACATCCGCATCCAGGCCACCGACGGCAGCGGCAGCTTCGACGGCTACCTCGCCGTGCCGCGCTCGGGCAGCGGGCCCGGCCTGGTGCTGGCGCAGGAGATCTTCGGCGTGAACCAGACCATGCGCGACGTGGCCGACTACTACGCCGAGGAAGGCTATGTGGTGCTCGTGCCCGACCTGTTCTGGCGCCAGCAGCCCGATGTCGAACTGGGCTATTCACCCGACGACTGGCAGCGTGCCTTTGCCCTCTACAAGGGCTTCGACGAGGCCCGCGGCGTGGAGGACATCCAGGCCGCGATCACCGCTTTGCGCGGGCGGCCCGAAGTGCAGGACGCCAAGGTCGGCGTGCTCGGCTTCTGCCTGGGCGGCAAGCTGGCCTACCTGGCGGCCTGCCGCACCGATGCGGACGTGGCCGTCGGCTACTACGGCGTGGGCATCGACGCGGCGCTGGATGAGGCCGACCGCATCCGCTGCCGCCTCGCCCTGCACGTGGCCGAGCTCGACGCCTTCTGCCCGCCCGAGGCACGCGAGCGCATCGTGAATGCGCTGCGCGGCCGGCCGAAGGTCGAGGTGCATGTGTACCCCGGTGTCGACCATGCGTTTGCGCGGGTGGGCGGCGAGCACTACCACCGGGCCTCGGCGCTGATGGCGCACGAGCGCAGCATCGCCGCGCTGAAGAGCGCCATCGGCCCGCACTACGACCTGGCCGCGCTGTGGGACAAGCACTGCGAGTACGAGTTTGCGACGCGCAACGTCGACGACACGATGGGCACGATGGTGGCCGAGCCCTACGTCAACCACATCCCGACCATGACCGGCGGCGTGGGCTACAAGGCGCTGCACCACTTCTACTCGAACCACTTCGTCAACAGCAATCCGCCCGATACCTCGCTGGTGCCGATCTCGCGCACCGTGGGCGCGTCGCAGGTGGTCGACGAGATGCTGTTCTGCTTCACGCACACGACGGAGATTCCGTGGATGCTGCCGGGGGTGGCGCCGACGGGCAGGCGGGTGGAGATACCGCTGCTGGCGGTGGTCAAGTTCCGCGGCGACAAGCTCTACCACGAGCACATCTACTGGGACCAGGCGAGTGTGCTGGTGCAGGTGGGGTTGCTGGATGCGGCGGGGTTGCCGGTGGCGGGGGTGGAGACGGCGCGCAAGCTGCTGGACGAGACGCTGCCGTCGAATGCCTTGATGGGTGGGCGGGAAGGGGGTTGACTCGCTATGCTGCTCCGGCCAGGAGCTTGTTTGGCTGCGAATTCGCAGTACCGGTATTCGCTCATGGGACGGGATCGAACAAGGGGTCCGCATCGGGGTCGAAGGCTTCCTGATCCATGAAGCGGCCATGCGCACGCATCAGCAGCAGGAGGTATTGGTCGGCATGGCGGCAGCCTGTCAGCCCAGGATCGATTTGTAGTTCCTTGCCTGCCTGGGTCGGCAGGTGGCCACCGCCCAGCTCAACAATGCGAGCCAGCGCGCCATAGCCTGGCACCCAGGCTTGCGCATCCGGGAACACCTCGCGCAGACTGGCCAGGATCTGCATGCCGGCGTAGTCGAGGTCGCCGAAGAAGCGCACGGGGCACGGCGCATTGGTGAACAGCCATTCTTCGACCCGCTGGATGCATGCCGGCGCGGCGCTCGGCGTGCGCACATACAGCCGGCAGCCTTCGCGGGAGCGCAGGCGCCTGGCGCTGCCCTTGAAGCCCGCGGCATAGACGAGCAGACTGGCGGCCCAACTCGGCTTGCGCCGGTCGGCCATGCGCTTGAAGCTGACCAGGTTCTCGACGAAGAGCACCTCGTCGAACGCGCTTGCCGGATCGGGCAGCGCCACGAGAAGCTGAATCGGCGCCTCGTGGAACTGCCCAGGGGCCGCCCCCAGCAATGCACGCAGGGGTTTGTGTAGCTACAATAACTTCATGCAAGTGACCTTCGACCAAGCGAAACGAGCCAAGACGCTCGCAGAGCGGGGTTTGGATTTCGCTGATGCCGCCCTCGTGTTTGAGGGCGACACCCTGGAGGTCGAAGACGACCGCAGGGACTACGGCGAAGTCCGCATCATCTGCTTCGGCTTGCTGGCCGGGCGCATGGTGGTTGTCGGCTATACCCCGCGTGGCGCGGATCGCCACGTCTTCAGCATGAGGAAAGCAAATGAACGCGAACAAGATCGCATCGGCCCGCACCTTGGGCTCTGATTTGGCGAAGGTGGACAGCCACCAGGTGCAGGCCTCGGAGTACGACGAGTTGCCGGAACTGTCGGATGACATGCTGGCGCGAGCAACGGTGAACCGCGGCGGCCGGCCACGCTCGGCATCAAGCAAGGTGCTGCTGTCGGTTCGGTACAGCCAGGAGGTGGTCGACTTCTTTCGGGCGACGGGCGACGGCTGGCAGTCCCGGATGGACGGAGTGCTGAAGGAGTACGTCGCGCAGCATTCGCGTAGATAGGGAGCGCGCCGGCTTGGCCGACGCGGTGGTGCTCAATCACGCCCGACTTGGCGCGTCCCAGTAGCGTCCAAGGTTTGGCGCTCGGGCCAGCCCTTACGTGGCTTCCTTGCGAATGACGGACGCGGATATTCGATGCGCTCAACCGCGCGAGCAGCCTGGAGCTGTTCCCGCGGCGGCTCAGTCCAGGCCGAGGATGGCCCGGTTGCGGGCCTTGAGCGTGTCAACCGTCTTCGCCGTCGCGCCCGGGCCGGGTTCGAGACGCACGTCGCGCAACCCGAGACTGCGCCTCCCCACGCGCAGGCCCACCGGCTCGACAGGCTGACCGCTGTCGTGCTCGACGAGCCGCAGCGGTGCTTCGTGCCCGCACCACTGGTCGCCCCATTGCATCAATGCGACGAGTGCCGGATAGAGAGCCTCGCCCTTCCGCGTCAGCCGGTATTCGTTGCGCCGCTCGCTGCCCTCGGCCTCGTCGGCGCGGTCTTCATCGCGGTGGCGCTGTTCGTTGCCGAATGTGCGCACCAGCGCATTGCACGAGCGGTTCGCCACCCGGCCGGCCCGGCCGCCGCTGCGTCCAGCACGGCCCGCTGAGGCGATGGCGCGCTCGCGCCGAGGCGGCCTGAAGGCATCAACTCTCGTTGTGCGCGACCTGCACGCGGCTGCGCGTGCGTGCCGCGACGTCATAGACGTTGAAGTCCTTCATCGAGCGTCCGTACAGGTGCAAGCTCACGGCCCTTGGGCGCTCGGTCGGAACACCGGTCATGTGGATGTGGTCCGGATTCGGGACAAAGCTTGTCACCGCGCCGCGCGTGAGCAGCAGGACGCCGCCGCGCGCGAGTTCGATGTCGTCGTCGCCACTCTCGGGCGACATGCGTAGATAGCTGCGCTCCTCCAGCACGCCTTCGACGACGCCGACAACGCCCCAGCTGCCGTGGTCGTGCACCGGTGTCCACTGGCCCGGACACCAAACCAGCGCGTAGAGCGACAGGCCGTGGTCCGGGTCGTCACGGATGAGGTTTCGTGCGTACCCGTTCGGATCGCTTCGATAGTGCTGCGGCTGCAGGAACGCAGCGGCTTCACCTATCAACTCCAGCATCAGCGGCGCCAGGGCCAGCACACGGTCGGCGGCCTCCGAGTGCATGCGGCTGCCTGCAGCAGCCTGGGAGAGAAAGTCGTCCAGCGTGGATGTCGTCATGGCGCGATTGTCGGCGGCCCGTTCGGGAAACGGTCCTCGTCCAAGCCCGATTACCAGTTTTCCGTGATGGTGTGATTGAAACAGAAGATACACACTTAAACATGTTTCGTTGAGTTTGTCTTCATTTCGGAAATCACTCATGCCGGCGCCTGTCCAAGCCAATAGCACCTTCCGTCAGCCCTGGCGCTGCGTGCCCACATCACTCGCAAGAACCCTTCGGCATCTGCTGCCCGTGCTTGCACTGCTTGTCGCCGGGAGCGCCTACGCGGCGGACTATTCGGCCGGCGCCGCGGGCAACGGAGGACTCGGACTTTCCGGCGGGACGGGAGGCACCGGTGGCGGCGCGGCCGTGGTCTCGGGAGAAGGCGCCACCGCGGTCGGTGCGGGCGGTGATGGCGGCACCGGAGCCGCTGGCGGATTCGGCGGCGCGGGCGGGACGGGCGCCAGCGCAACCGCAAACGGCGCGACGGCCGTCGGCGGCGGTGGTGCCGGCGCGCGAGGCGAGGCGGGGGGAACGGGCGGCGCAGGGGGAACTGGCGCCCAGGCTTCGGCGGGCGGTGCGATCGCGCTCGGTGCGGGAGGCGCGGGAAGCGATGGTTGTTGCGGCGGCACCGGCCAGGCGGGCGGCAGCGGCGCGCAGGCTTCGGGCAATGGCGCGGTCGCCATCGGAAGCGCCTCGGGCACCAGCCGGGGCGCCTTGGCCTCGGGCGACGGCAGCACCGCGATCGGCGGCGCGAACAACGGGGCTTCGGGCGCGAGCGCATTGGCCACGGGCAGCGTGGCGATCGGGTCCGGCAGCCAGGTCGCAAGCGGCGCGAACGGCAGCGTGGCCATCGGCGCGAACGCGGTCGCCACGGCGGCCAACACGGTGTCTTTCGGGACTGCGGGCCAAACGCGCGGCCTGGTCAATGTCAGCGCCGGATCGGTGACCGCCACGAGCACGGACGCCATCAACGGCAGCCAGCTGTATACCGTGCAGCAGACCTCGAACACGGCGGCATCGGCCGCCACGGCTGCACAAGCCACCGCCAACTCGGCGCTGGGCGTGGCGCAGAACTCGGCGCAGTACGGCGCGGGCGGCACCTCGCTGCAACTCAACGCCAATGGCGGCGCAGGCACCACCATCAGCAACGTCAGCGCAGGCCAGGCGTCCACCGATGCGGCCAATGTCGGCCAGGTGCAGCAGGCCCAGCAAACGGCCATCGCCACGGCGAACAACTTCACTGTCCAGCAGGTCAGTGCGCTTCAGACCCTGATGAATCAGGCGTTGGCCAGCGGCGTGTGTGCGGTGGGGGCCGGCGGCGCCGTTGCCTGCGGTGCCGGGGCCACCGCGCGTGGCGCGGGCAGCACCTCGATGGGCACGAACGCCCAGGCCAATGGAGAGAAGACCGTCGCCATCGGGAATGGTGCCCAGGCCAGCCATGCCGGCTCGGTCGCCATCGGCGCGGGTGCCAGGGCGCTGGCCGATCCCACGACCGCGGTGGGCAACGACGCAGTGGCCGCCGGCAACAACGCCGTCGCCCTCGGCGCCAATACGCTGGCCACGGGCAGCAACGCGGTCGCGCTGGGGCAGGGGTCGTTGGCCGACCGGGACAACACCGTGTCGGTGGGCAACGCAGCCACCGGCCAGTGGCGCGCTATCACGAATGTCGCGCCGGGTCTGCTGGGCACCGATGCCGTCAACGTCAATCAGTTGCAGCAGGCGGTGGGCAAGACGAATGACTTTGCGGCGCAAGGTGTGGCAGCCTCGTTGGCCATGCCGTCGATGCCGGCCTTGCCGGCGGGCAAGAAGTGGATGGGCGCGGCGGCCGGCAACTATGCGGGCGCGTCGGCCATCGGCTTCGCTTTCGGCTACCAGGTCAGCGACAGCCTGAACCTCGGGCTGGGCGTCTCCACCGCAACCAGCGGCAGCAGCAACCGCGCCGCCGCCCGGGTGCAGGCAGGCTACGCCTGGTGACGAAGGTCGCCCGGCTGGCTGTGCATGCCTTCCAAGGGGGCGCATACACAGCCAATTTCAATGCTTCAGTGGCCTAGAGATACCGCCTCGGGTTCGCGGCACGGTAGAAGGTGGGAAGCAGAGGCGTGACGCTACCCGGGCTGGGTGTAAGCGCCTTCTGCCAAAGCTTTGGCGAGCACATCGGACGGGTCTATCAGGCGCACGCCTGGATGGCGCGACAGCGTACGCAACGCCAAAGGAATCTCCGTGCAAGCAAGCACCAATGTCGAGAGGCCATGACGCTCCACCAGGCGTTGGGCAACCTTCTCGAAGTGCATGCGCGCCAAGCCAAGATTGCCTGCTTTCACACCGTCGCAAATTCCATTCATCACCAGCAGCTGCTCTTCGCGCGTTGGCGCATGGCAATGAATGCCTGCTCGCTGCAACGCTGATTCGTAAAGCTGGGTCTTGTGCGTACCCATCGTGGCCATCAGGCCCACTGCCTCGACACGATCCATCCGGAGCTTGTTGACTGTTTGTTCCACGATGTGCAGCAATTCCACTTCCGGACAACTGTGCCGCAGTGCTTCATGCCACGCATGCGCTGTGTTGCACGGTATGGCTACCGTCTTCGCCCCTAGCGCTTTCAGTTGCCGCAGCCCTGCCACCAGCCCGGGTAAGGGGCTGGGCGCCCCATCGATCAATGCGTTGGTTCGATCAGGCACCGGCAACTGTGCCAGCCAGTGTTCAGGAAAAGCCTGATCGACGACCAACTCTCCACGCTCCTTGAGGAACGCATCGCAAGCCTGAACGAACAATTGGACGAAATTGGCCCCCGCAGCGGGGCCCATCCCGCCCAGAATGCCAACAATGGCCGGCTTGGTCGACACAGACACGATCAGCGCAGCATCGACGACATGGCTGAACAGCAGTTCAGCATGCGCACCGCCGCTTCCACCGTGTCGGCGGTGAAGCGCAGGGTGACGCCGTCGAGGCGCTCGAACGCCGGCCACTGGCAGAACAGGTCGGCCAGCGAAGGCGACTGGGTGCGCAGCGTGACCGCCTGCGGTCCCTTGAAGACCAGTGGGCTCGCATGGGAGCGCGCAGCCAGCGCCTGCGCCACGCCGGCACGGATCGCCTGGCGCGACTGTTCGGGCGAGAGCGACACACCGCTGTTGAAGCCTGTGGCCCGCTTGGTCTGCACGAAGGTGGCATGCGGAAAGATCGGCCGGTTCTCGGCGATGAACACATCGTCCCCGCTGGCCATCACGACCGGGACGCCGTATTCGCCGGCCAGGGCGCCGTAGAGTCCGGCCTCGCCCAGCGCCTGATCGGCCAGCCAGATGCCGGCGAAGGCAAAGCTGTTGATCGTGTGCGCGAGGATGCCGCGTCCCTGGGCGCGCGAGTGGTAGCCCACCATGCAGACCGCGTCCACGCCTTCCTCGACGCCCGCCACCATGCTCAGGTAGCGTGGCTTGCCCTGCACGACGCGCGCGCGCGGGTCGAGCACGTCGGGCGGCATGTTGCGAAAGCCGCCGTGCGAGTCGTTGACCAGCACCTCGGTGGCGCCGGCATCGAAGGCGCCGGCGATCGCGGCATTGGCTTCCTGCGTCATCAGCAGGCGGGCGCGTTCGAACTCCGGGTTGCCGGGGCGGGTCTGCTCCGAGTGGTAGACGCCTGCGACGCCTTCGATGTCGGTGGAGATCAGGACTTTCATGTGGGAACGCGCGATTGCGCGAAGGAGGAAAGGCAAGAGGGTGGCAGCAGCTCGCTGAGCGCCGCCCGGTGGTTGCCATCGCGGCCCGTCACGGCCGTGGCGCGCCAGAGCGCGTGCAGGATGGCCTGCTCGGTGCTGTCGGCTGCAGCCTGGAAGAGGCCATCGAGCAACCCGTCATGCACCATCGCCATGGCCGGCATCGGGCGATCGACCCGGTCCGGCACCGTGTAGGCGGTGGAGAAGGCCAGCACGATGTCGCCGCTGCCATGGCCGAAGACCGAACCGGTGCGCGCCAGCCCGGCGCCCGCGCGCAGCGCCAGCCGGCGCAACTGGCGCGCATCGAGCGGCGCATCGGTGGCGACGATGATGATGATCGAGCCCTTTTCCGGTTCTTCGGGCACGGCCGGGCTTTGCGCCGCCAGTCGTTCGCCGACCGCGTGGCCGGCAAGCACCATCTGCGGCTGACGCCCGTAGTTGGCCAGTACCAGCGCGCCCACCGTGTGCAGCTCGCCATCGGGTGCCGACGACACGCGGCGGGAGGCGCTGCCGATGCCACCCTTGAGCTGAAAGCTCGACATGCCGCGTCCCGCGCCGACCGAGCCCTGGGCGAAGTCGGCATCGGCGCTGGCCAGTGCGTGCAGGTAGTCGGCTTCGGTGACCGCCAAGCGCTGGATGTCGTTGAGAAAACCGTCGTTGCACTCGAAGACCAGCGGATTGACCGTGGGCAGCGACCGGCCGCTCTCGGGGTTGGCCGCCACGCAATGGCGGATCTGCGCCGTGGCCACCGTGCCGACCGAGAAGGTGTTGGTCAGCGCAATCGGCGTCTCCAGCACGCCGAGCTCGGCCAGCTGCACCAGGCCCACGCTCTTGCCGAAGCCGTTGAGCACCACGGCGGCCGCCGGCACCTTGTCGCGGAAGGGATCGCCGGCGTGCGGCCGCACGACCGTCACGCCGGTCTGCACGTCGCCGTCGTCCAGCGTCCGATGACCGACCGTGACGCCTTCGACGTCGGTGATGGCGTTGCGCGCGCCCTGGAGCAGGTTGCCGATGCAGGGCAGGGGAGTGGATGACATGAAGAAGGAATTACTGCCGGTCGATCTTCGGATCGAGCGCATCGCGCAATGCGTCGCCCAGGAGGTTGAAGGCCAGCACGGTGAAGAAGATGGCCAGGCTCGGGAACAGCGCCACGTGCGGCGAGGTGACCATGTCGGCGCGGGCCTCGTTGAGCATCGCGCCCCACTCGGGCGTCGGCGGCTGCGCCCCCATGCCGAGGAACGACAGGCTGGCGGCCGTGATGATCGAGGTGCCCACGCGCATCGAGAAGTACACGACGATCGACGAGATGGTGCCCGGCAGGATGTGCCGCACGATGATGGTCCAGTCCGACGCGCCGATGCTGCGCTCGGCCTCAATGTAGGTCTGCTGCTTCAGCACCAGCGTGTTGCCGCGCACCAGGCGCGCGAAGGCCGGCACGCTGAAGACCGACACCGCCACCACCACGTTGGTCATGCTGCTGCCCAGGATGGCGACCACGCCCAGCGCCAGCAGGATGCCGGGGAAGGCGAACAGCACGTCCGAGATGCGCATCACGATGCGGTCCCACCAGCCTTCGTAGTAGCCCGCGAGCAGGCCGAAGGCCGTGCCGATGAAGCCGCCCACCAGCACCGACAGGAAGCCGGCGGCCAGCGAGATGCGCGTGCCCATCAGGATGCGGCTGAAGATGTCGCGCCCCAGCGGGTCGACGCCGAACCAGTGCGTGGCCGAAGGCCCGCTGTTCAGCATGTCGTAGTCGAAGAAGTTCTCCGCGTCGAAGGGCGCGATCCACGGTGCGAACACCGCGACGAACACCAGCAGCAGGACGAAGATCGCCGCGACGATGCCCACGGGCTGCTTCTTGAAGCGGCGCCAGCATTCGCCCCAGGGCGTGCGGACCTTGCCCGCGCTTTGCACCGCGGCGACAGGGGAGAGAGGAACGATGGATTCGGCAGGCACGCCGATAGCTTGCGTCATGGCTGCTGGCTCACTTGTAGCGGATGGTGGGGTTGATGAAGCCATAGAGCACATCGACCACCAGGTTGATCAGGATGAATTCGAGCGAGAACAGCAGCACCAGCGTCTGGATGACCGGGTAGTCGCGCATCTGCACGGCATCGACCAGCAGGCGGCCGAGGCCGGGCCAGTTGAAGACCGCCTCGACCAGGATCGAGCCGCCCAGGAGAAAGCCGAACTGCAGGCCCATCATCGTGACGACCGGAATCAGCGCGTTGCGCAGGCAGTGCTTGATGATGACGGTGCGCTCGCGCACGCCCTTGGCGCGCGCGGTGCGCACGAAGTCTTCCTGGATCACCTCGACGAAAGACGCGCGCGTGAAGCGCGCCATCACGGCGGCCACTGCCGCACCCAGCGTGATCGAGGGCAGGATGTAGTGCTGCCAGGTGGCGGCACCCACCGTGGGCAGCCAGCCGAGCTGGACCGAGAAGATCTGCATCAGCAGCATGCCGAGTGCAAATGCAGGAAAGGAGATGCCCGACACGGCCAGCGTCATGCCCAGCCGGTCGGGCCATTGGTTGCGGAACACGGCAGAGACGATGCCGATGCCCATGCCGAAGATCACCGCCCACACCATGCTGGTGATGGTCAGCATCACCGTCGGGAAGAAGCGCTCGGCGATCTCCGTCGACACCGGCCGCCGCGTGCGGATCGAGGTGCCGAAGTCGCCTTGCAGCATGCGGGTGAAGAAGCTCGCGAACTGCTGAGGCAGCGGCTTGTCGAGGCCCAGCTCCTGGCGCACCACGGCCACGGTCTGCTCGTCGGCGTCCTGGCCGGCGGCAAGGCGCGCCGGGTCGCCGGGCAGCATGTGGACGAACAGGAACACCAGCACCGCCACGATGAGCAGGGTGGGGACGAGGCCCAACAGTCGTTTGAGAAAGTAATTCAGCATGGGGTGCGGGTGTCGCGAACGGGCGGCAGCAAGCGTTGCCGCCCGCCGGACAGTCAGTCAGAAAACGAAGGACCGGCGATCAGTCCGACACGGAAATCGCGTCGATGTTGATGTTGGCGTCAGGCATCACGAACACGCCCGACAGACGCTTCGAGTGCGCCGACAGGTTCTGCTCCGTGACCAGCGGCACGCGCGGCAGGTCCTTGCGGATTTCATCCTGCGCGGTCTTGTAGAGCGCGGCCTTTTCCTTGTCGTCCACGGTGATCAGCGCCTTGGCCAGCGCGGCGTCCACCACGTCGCTCTTGTAGAACGACATGTTGTTGAGCTTCGGCGCCCACGACTCGGAAGCGAACAGCGGGCGCAGGCCCCAATCGGCTTCACCCGTGGACGAAGACCAGCCCGTGTAGTACATGCGGACCTTGGCCGTCTTGGGATCGGGCCAGGCATCGACCTGCTCCGTGCGCTGGCCCACCTCGAGCGCCAGCACCTGCAGCTTGATGCCCACCTGTGCGAGCTGCTGCTGCACGAACTGGATGGTCTTCTGGCTGGTCGTGTTGTTGTAGGCACTCCACAACACCGACTCGAAGCCGTCCGGGTAGCCGGCTTCCTTCAGCAGTTCCTTGGCCTTCTTCACGTCGTACGGAATCGGGGCCATCTTCTCGGCGAACTTCACGCCCTGCGGCATCACGCCCTGCGCGGGGAAGGCATAGCCGCCGAAGGCGACCTTGGCGAGCGCTTCCTTGTTGATGGCGTAGCCGATCGCTTCGCGCACCTTCGGGTTGTCATACGGCTTTTGCAGCATGTTGAAAGCCAGGAAGCGCGTGATGATCGAGGGCGTCGCCACCACTTCGAGCTTGTCGCTCTTCTTCAGCAGCTCGGCCTGCTCGTAGGGAATGGGGAAGGCGAAGTCGGCCTCGCCGGTCTGCAGCATCGCGGCGCGCGTGTTGTTCTCGAGCACCGGCTTCCACGAGATGCTGTCGATCTTCGGGTAGCCCTTCTTCCAGTAGCCGTCGAACTTCTTGGCCTTGACGGCATCGGTCTGCTTCCACTCGACGAATTCGAAGGGGCCGGTGCCCACGGGGTGGAAGGCGATGTCCTTGTTGCCCCACTTCTGCAGCGCGGTGGGCGAGATCATGGCAGCCGAGGCGTGGGCCAGCGAGTTGATGAAGGGGCCGAAGGGCTCCTTCAGCGTGATGCGCACGGTGCTGGCGTTCACCGCCTCGACCTTGCCCACGCGGTTGAACTGGTTGTAGCGCAGCAGCTTGTTGTCCTGGTTCAGCACGCGCTCGAGCGTGATCTTCACGGCCTCGGCGTTGAAGTCGGTGCCGTCGTGGAACTTCACGCCGGTGCGCAGCTTGATGGTGTAGACCAGGCCGTCCTTCGACACGTCGTAGCTCTCGGCGAGCACGTTCTGCACCTTCAGGTCCTTGTCGAACTGGAACAGGCCTTCATAGAAGGTCTTGGTCACCGCCGTGGTGATGGTGGTGTTGGTGTTGTACGGGTCCAGCGTTTCCGGCTGGTAGCCGATCGACAGCACCACGTCGCGCGCGGCCAGTGCCGTGCCCGATGCGGCCAACGCGGCCAGGCCCAGCAGTGCGGATGCCCAGCGCAGGGAGGAAGAGGATTGCTTCAAGGAAGAACTCCAGTCGGTTCGTGGAAAAAAGCAGGAGGGCCTGCGGGATGAAAAAATCAATAGGCCCCGCCGATGGCGTGGCGGGCAACGAAGTGGCCGGGTGCGACCTGCACCAGCGGGGGCACGTCGGGCTCGTCGCCGACGGCGCGGATCGGGCTCGGGATCTCGCCTTCGAGCAAGGCGTGCGGCTTGTGGCGGCGCGACGGATCGGCCACCGGCACGGCCGCCATCAGCTTGCGGGTGTAGGCATGCTGCGGCGCCTCGAACACCGCGCGGCGCGGGCCGATCTCGACGATCTGGCCCAGGTACATCACCGCCACGCGGTGGCTGATGCGTTCGACCACGGCCATGTCGTGCGAGATGAACAGGAAGGCCACGCCCAGCTCGCGCTGCAGGTCGAGCATGAGGTTGACGATCTGCGCCTGGATCGACACGTCGAGCGCCGACACCGATTCGTCCGCCACCACCACCTTGGGGTTGAGCGCGAGCGCGCGTGCAATCGCGATGCGTTGACGCTGGCCGCCCGAGAACTCGTGCGGATAGCGCTGTGCCACCTCGGGCGGCAGGCCGACCTTCTTCAGCAGCCAGTCGACGCGCCGTTGGGCCTCGGCGCCTTTGGCGATGCCGTGGATCAGCAGCGGCTCCATGATCGAGAAGCCGACCGTGACGCGCGGATCGAGCGAGGCGAACGGATCCTGGAAGATGAACTGGATGTTGCGGCGCAGGGCCTGCAGTTCGCGCGTGGGCAGCTCGCGGATGTTCTTCCCGCCGAACTCGATGGCGCCACTCTGGCTCTCGACCAGGCGCAGCAGCGAACGACCGGTGGTCGATTTGCCGCAGCCCGATTCGCCAACCAATGCCAGCGTCTCGCCGGGGTAGAGATCGAAGCTGATCTTTTCCACCGCATGCACGCGGCGCTTCACGCGGCCGAAAATGCCGCTGCGCACGTCGAAGCGTGTGACCAGGTCGCGCACGCGAAGGATCGGGCCGGCCTCTTCGCGCACGGTGGTCCGGGGCGTGGCGTTGGTGCGCGGCTCGGTCCCGGGGCTGTCCTCGGTGCGCAGCAGTTCGAATTTGGCCGGGAGGTCGGTGCCCTGCATCGCGCCCAGCTTCGGCACCGCCGACAGCAGGGCCTTCGTGTAGGGATGCTGCGGCGCGGCGAACACGGCGTCCGAGCTGCCCGCTTCCACCTTGTCGCCGCGGTACATGACGAGCACCCGGTCGGCAATCTCGGCCACCACGCCCATGTCGTGGGTGATGAAGAGCACGCCCATGCGCATCTCCTTCTGCAGCTCGCGGATGAGCTGGAGGATCTGGGCCTGAATGGTCACGTCGAGCGCGGTGGTGGGCTCGTCGGCAATCAGCAACTGCGGCTTGCACGACAGCGCCATCGCGATCATCACGCGCTGGCGCATGCCGCCCGAGAGCTGGTGCGGAAAGCGGTCGAGCACGTTGCGCGCTTCGGGAATGCGCACCAGCTCCAGCATGCGCAGCGCTTCGGCGCGCGCGGCCGAATTGCTCTTGCCCTGGTGGATGCGGATCGCCTCGGCAATCTGTTCCCCGGCGGTGAACACCGGGTTCAGCGAGGTCATCGGCTCCTGGAAGATCATCGCGATGTCTGCGCCGCGAATGCCGCGCATCGTGCCGTCGCGCGCCTGCGCCAGATCGAGCACCTCGCCATTGCGACGGCGAAACGCCATGCGCCCGCCGAGGATGCGGCCGCCGCCATGTTCCACCAGCCGCATCAGCGCGAGCGAGGTGACCGACTTGCCTGAGCCTGATTCGCCCACCACCGCGAGCGTTTCACCATGGTCGACGTGGAAGGACAGATTCTTGACGGCATCGACGCTGCGCTCGGAAGTCGAGAAGCGCACGGTGAGGTCGTCGACGGCGAGAACGCGACCGTCGGGGAGGGCGAGGGCAGGGGTGGACATGCGAGTGCGAGGGGAAGAGGGCGCGTGCGTCAGGCGAAGATGGCCGTGACCGGCGCTTCATCGCCGCGGGCGTGGCCGCGGTACATGCCTTCGGTGTTGAAGGCGAGGCTCAGGTTGCCGCGGCGGTCGACCGCGATCAGCCCGCCGCTGCCGCCGATGGCGGGCAGCGACTGCTGCACGACGGCGTGCGTGGCGGCTTCGAGCGATGCGCCGCCGTAAGCCATGCGGGCGCAGACGTCGTGGGCCGCGGCAACGCGGATGAACGTCTCGCCGCTGCCGGTGCACGAGACGGCCGCGGTGCGGTCGTCTGCGTAGGTGCCGGAGCCGATCAGCGGCGTGTCGCCGATGCGGCCGACGCGCTTGTTGGTCATGCCGCCGGTCGAGGTGGCTGCCGCAAGGTGGCCGTGCATGTCGAGCGCCACGGCGCCCACGGTGCCGAACTTGCGGTCTTCGTCGAGCGGCGGTGTCATGGCCTCGCCCTCGTGGTCCACGACCACGCGGCCGGTGTCGCGTACACGGTAGAGCTGTCGGCGGCGCGCCTCGGTGGAGAAGAACGAAGGCTCGACCATTTCCAGCCCGTGTTCACGCGCGAAGACTTCGGCGCCCGCACCGGCCAGCAGCACATGGGCGCCGTCTTCGAGCACGGCGCGCGCGGCGCGCACCGGTCGGCGGATGTGGCAGACGCCGGCAATCGCGCCGGCGGCGAGCGTGGCGCCGTCCATCACGGCAGCATCGAGCTCATGCGTCTCGTCGTGCGTGAACACCGCGCCGTGACCGGCGTTGAAGAGCGGGCAGTCTTCGAGCATCTCGACCGCGAGGCACACGGCGTCCATCGCGGATGCGCCCTCGAGCAGCATCGCCTGCGCGGCGCGCACGATGTTCTGCAGGGCGTCGTGGTACCCCTGTGCCTGCGCTGCGTTGGTCGTGGCTGCGCTGATGGTGCCTGCGCCACCGTGAATGGCGATGACGGGAATGCCGGGGCGTTTCATCGGGAAGATTTCCTCTTTCTCTTGGCGGTGTCGGTCTTGTCGGCCGCGGCGCTCAGGCCGGCGCGGTGCGTGCCGGTTTCGGCGCGCGGCAAGCCGTTGGCACCGTGCAGCCACGGTCGCACGGCCTGCAGGACGCGGCCCGCGGACTGCACCGCGCCCGGCGCACGCAGCGCGACGGCGCTGGTCAGGGCCTCGACCAGCGCGAGCACGCTGGTTTCGCAGTTCGGGCGGTAGCTGGTTTCGGTCTGGCAATACAGCGCCACGTCGGCCAGCGGCGCGAGTGGCGAGCTTGGGCGGTCGGTCAGCGCGAGCACGGCGCAGCCCTGGCCCTTGGCGATCTGTGCGAGCGCCACGGTGTCGGTGAGGTAGCGCGGAAAGGTCAGGCCGATGAACAGGTCCTGCGGCCCGGCATGCATCAACGTGCGCGCCGCGTGCGTGACGCCGCTGACGCTGGACAGCATCCGAACGTCGTTGCAGCTGCCGTCGAGCCCGTGCTGCAGCAGGCCCGCGAGCCAGGCGCTGGCGCCGAAGCCCGCGATGTAGATCGAGCGCGCCCGGCCGATGCGCTGCACCGCGGCCTCGCAGGCGGCGTAGTCGAGCGTCTGGCGCGTGGCTTCGATGTTGCGGCGGCTCTCGTCGAGGGCGGTGGCGAACACTTCGGCCACGGTGGTGGGGTGCTCGAGGTTGCCGCGCAAACGCTCCACCGGCGCCACGAGCGGCTCGAAGCCTCGGACCAGCTCCGCCCGAAAGGTGGCGTAGCCATCGAAATCCAGCGCGCGAGCAAAACGGTTGGCCGTGGCGATCGACACGCCCACGGCGGCGGCGAGTTCGTCGATGGGCAGCGTCGCGACCTGCAGCGGGTGTTCGAGCACGTAGTCGGCCACTTGCCGGTGCGAGCGGGTCAGTCGCGGCAAGGCCTGCGCAATGCGCTGGGCCACGGTGGTGCCCGGGGTGTCGACGTTGGTGCTCATGCGTGGGTTCATGCACCTCGGAAGGTGCGTCTGATGTAAATCAATTTACAAAATTGAGGCGGCAGGGAAATTTTCTGTCATTTTTGATCGGAACTGCAAGAAGCGGGCCAGAATGCAGGGTTTATGCGGATGCCGCCGCGCGCGAGGTCTCTCGGCCATACCGATGCGCGGACGTCCTTTCGCTAGAGTGACGGCCATGATCGTCAAGCCTTCCGCCTCCTTGCCGAGCGCCACCCGGGCGTACCAGCTTCATGTCGAACTCGAGGGGGTCCGCCCCAAGGTCTGGCGCCGGCTGCTGGTGCCCGTCACGATCGAATTGCCGCTGCTGCACGTCATGCTTCTCTGGGGCACCGGCTGGGGCGGTGGGCATCTGCATGAGTTCGTCTTCGGCGATGCGAGCTACGGTCCGGTCGAGCCCCTGTGGGAGCTGCCGGACGGTGTGCTCGACGAAGAGCATGTCACGCTGAAGGCCGCGCTGGGCGCGCGCAAGACCTTCGTCTACGTCTATGACTATGGGGACAACTGGCGTCACCGGGTCAAGATCGAAAAGATCGTCGAACTCGATGCGCCGATCTCGTTGGCTGTGTGCGTTGCCGGCGAGAACGCGTGCCCGCCTGAAGACGTTGGCGGTGCGCCAGGCTATGAGGAGTTCCTGGCCGCACTGGCCGATCCCGGCGACCCCGAGCACGAGGACCTCAAGGAATGGATCGGCGGATCGTTCGATCCCACCGCGTTCGACATCGACGAGGTCAACAAGCGCTTGAACCAGAGCGAGGACTGAACGCCAGCTGACCGTGCGTCGTGACCGCGACAGAAGCGCCTGCCGGACCCCGGCTCGGGCGCGGGGCGTTCAGCGGGGGATGCGGACATCGTGTTCGTTGAAACCGCCTTGATCGGCCTGGGCGTGACAGGCGGCGCAATTGGCGGCGCTCCGGACGCTTGGCAGGCTTCCAGGTGGCGGGCGCCACCTCGTGGTGTTTCCGGACGAACCAGGCCGAGCGCGTGATGCGGTCGTCCGGTGGGGGTTCGCTCCTGCGACCGCTGGTGGCGGCACCCGCCGCCAGCCAGTTCGCAAGCTCGCTCACCGTGCCGGGGTCCAGCGACGCATCGGTGCCGTAGTGGCGGGGCAGGTTCGCCATCAGGTGCTGCCAGGAAGCCGCCGGCAACATGCCGGGCGGGTAGGCGATATGACAGGCCGCGCATTCGGCGCGGTACTTCGGCAGCAAGGGCGCCCGTGCGGCCGGGTTGCCATCGCCGGCCCAGGCCTGCGAGGCGAAGAGCGCGGCCAGCACCCAGCCGCGGGCTCCGGCGAGGCGGAGGCGGGGTGGTTGAAGTGTCGACATCGCCGTGGCCTCAAGGCTTGAGTTGGATCAGCCAACTCAACACATCGGCCTTCTCCGCGGCGGTGCATTCGCGCCCCACCACGTCGTTGCAGTTGCGACGGAACCATTTGTCGGCCTTGGCGGCATCGGTGAACCGCTCGGCGTCGAAGGCCGGGGCCAGGGCCCCGATCGGCTTGCCGGTGGCTGCGTGCCGGCCCGGCGCCGTGGGCACCGCGCCGTGGCACGAGGCGCAGCTCCACTCGCGGCCGTGTCGGCTGTTGAACAGCGACTGTCCGCGGTCGGGATTCGCGGCGGCCCCGGCCTCCCTGGCGTACCCGGCGAGCAGCTCGGCAGGGGTGGCGGCAGCGGCCGCAGGGGCGATGGCGATGGCGACGATCCAGGCCGCGGCAGCGGACCAGCAGCGATGCGCGGACGGTTGCGAATTGACTACCTTCATGACGACTCCTTGGAAGCCATGGTGTCTTCGCGGTCTTAGCGTTTCCTTAACAGGGCGCGTCCGGCCCGACGGTTCCCCTCGGGATTGCCAGCCTGGATTCGCCGTACGACCAGCGCGCTCGCCACGGCCGCCCCCAGGACCGCCAGTGCCGCCAGCGCGTAGGTTCGCGGCAGGATCACGACCGGGAAGTAGAACTGGTCGGACTTCAGCAGGCCCGTGAGAGCGTGCCTCTGGTGCAACGGCCAGGCTGAGCCGCCGCCCTACACTCGCCAGAACGACATCAACCGGAGCTTCGAACCTTGAAAATCCCCGAAGCGACCCGTCGTGGTCGTCAAGTGACCGGCCACCGCGAGACGCCATGAATCTGGACGACCTGTCCGACGATCCCGAAGATACCGAACACAGCGCCGAGGAGCGTGCCAGTGCGGCCTCGCGCAGCACCTGGGTCAGCGTGGTCGTCAACCTGCTGCTGACGGTGACCCAGGTCACGGTCGGTTTGCTGTCCAAGTCGCAGGGCCTCGTGGCCGATGGCATTCATTCGTTGTCGGACCTTGTCGCCGATTTCGTGGTGCTCTTCGCGAGCCATCACAGCAAGAAGGAAGCCGACGAGGACCACCCGTACGGTCACCAGCGCTTCGAGACCGCCGCTTCCCTGGCCCTCGGCCTGCTGCTGCTCGCCGTGGGCGTCGGCATGCTCTGGTCCGCGTTTCGCAAGCTCGAGGCGCCCGAGACGGTTCAGCAGGTGCATGTCGCGGCACTCTGGGTTGCCGGCGGCGCGCTCATCGCGAAGGAACTGCTCTTTCGCTACATGCTGGCCGTCGCCAAGCGGGTGAAGTCGAGCATGCTGGTCGCCAATGCCTGGCACGCGCGTTCCGATGCGGCTTCGTCGCTGGTGGTCGGCGTCGGCATCGTCGGCAACCTGGCCGGCTATCCGATCCTGGACCCGATTGCGGCGCTCATCGTCGGCTTCATGGTGGCCAGGATGGGTTGGAGCTTCGGCTGGGATGCGTTGCATGACCTGATGGACCGCTCGATCGACGAACAGGAAGTCGAGGCGA
Organism: Variovorax sp. P4_B11; assembly: GCF_056402355.1. NCBI lineage: Bacteria > Pseudomonadati > Pseudomonadota > Betaproteobacteria > Burkholderiales > Comamonadaceae > Variovorax > Variovorax sp. P4_B11. The sequence continues at coordinate 169,083 of NZ_JBFUHO010000008.1, read as the reverse complement.
TCCGTCGCACGCTCACCGAGACCGAAGGCGTGCGCAACGTGCACGACGTGCGCACCCGCAAGATGGGCGACATGATCGTCGTGGACGCCCACCTCGAGGTCGACGCGACCATCAGCGTCGAACAGGGCCACGACATCGCGGTCACGGCCCGCCAGCGCGTGCTGCAACGGCATCGCGTGCTCAACCTCATGACGCATGTCGATCCGTGGCGCAGGCCGGACCTCGACCATGCGACAGCGGCGGGGCTGTCGGATCGATGAACAGGGCGCCGGCTTGAACGGCCCGGCCTTCAGCTCGATCACCCTGTCGAACTTCCTCGAGCACGGCGTCAATCCAGCCCCGCAAGCTGTTGACGAAGGCCAGTCCTCGCACGCGAGGCAGTTCATCAAGACGCACGACCGCTTCCACCACCCGGCCTTCGCGCAGGCAGCGTTCACGCCCGATGCCAGCCAGCAGCCCGCAGTGCAGCGCAGGCGTGACCCAGCGGCCGTCGAGCAGCAGCGCCACGTTGCCTCGCGTGCATTCGGTGATTTCGCCGCGCTCGTTCCACAACAGGGTGTCGAACACGCCGGCGAAGATCGGCGCGAAGGCGTCGTAGTGCTTTCGGCGGGTGGTCTTGAATCGCACGAATTCACTCGTCGCGGCCTCGAAGGCCCGATCTGCAAGCGCCAGGCGCACCTGCGGCGGCGAGGCATCCTGAGGGAAGACCTGAACTCGGTGGCGGCCGAGACCGTCACACAGCACCCGCACGCGCCATGCGCCCTCGGGGTGCAAAACGCGCAGTTCTTCAAGCTCCAGCGTCGCGGCCTCGGCGTTCCATCGATAGCCGAAATGCCTGGCTGCGGCCGCCATTCGGGCCAGATGCGCGTCGGCGTCGCGCAGGCGGCCGTCGACCAACGCGAAAGTCTCCAGCAGTTCGAAGGGGGCGCTGGCGCGCTCGAGGAAGGCTCTCTTGTTGCGCCACTCCTCCCATTCGCCGTCGAGCCTGGCATCGGCCGTGATCCCACTGCCGATGCCGCAGCGAGCGCCGTCGGCATCCAAGGTGACGGTCCGGATGGGTACGTTGAAGGTCGCGGTGCCCCCCGGCTGCACCACGCCCACAGCCCCGCAGTAGATGCCTCGAGGTTCGGGCTCGAGCCGGCGGATCAGGCGCATCGCCGCCACCTTCGGCGCTCCTGTGACGGAGCCGCATGGAAACAGCGCCGCGAATATATCGGCCAACGTGCTGCCCTCGCGCGTGGATGCCTCGATGTCCGAGGTCATCTGCCAGAGCGTAGACAACGCCTCTGTCTGAAAGAGCCGCGACACACGCACCGAGAACGGCTCGGCGATTCGGGACATGTCATTGCGCAGCAGGTCGACGATCATCACGTTCTCGGCCCGCTCCTTGACAGAGTTGCGTAGCCGGCCGGCCGCAGCGGCATCGTCGGTCGCGTCGATCCCTCGTGCGGCCGTGCCTTTCATGGGGCGCGCCAGCAGGCGTCCATCGCGCCAGTCGAAGAACAGTTCCGGCGAGACCGACAACACCTGCTCGCCACCCGCGTCGATGTAGGCCGCATAGCCGCCGGGCTGCGCGCGCTGCAGTGCCGCGAACAAGGCCTGGGCGCGCCCTTCCCCTGCCCCTTCAGCCCCGGAGCCTTGCAGGCGCGCCGTATAGTTCACTTGGTAGACCTCGCCTGCCGCGATGGCGCGATGCAGTTCCGTCAGCGCGGAATCGAAGGCTGGGCGCGATAGGGTGTCGCGCCAGGCCACCGACACCGAATCCGGCTCGACGTCGTCCGGGCCGGTCTCGGGCCAAGGATGGGCCGAATCGTGGATACCGAACCAGGCGAGCGGTCCATCGGCTTCATGCACCACCAGCGCAGGGTCGAACGCCGGTGCCGCCTCGTATCGCAGGTAGCCCACGCACCAGTGGCCCCGCATCGCTCGTTCGTGCACCGCCTCGAGCAGGGGCCGCACCTGGTCAGGCGAGTGCGCCACCAGCGTCTCGATGGGTGGGCCGAACACGCGTCGCAGCCGCGGCGCAGTGGTGTCGCCCGGAGAAGAAAAGTCGATCCGAGCCGAAATGATCACCGCGCGGCGTTCTCGGCCATGCGCGGAGCCCGGGCTGCGCCCGAGAATTCGCGTTCGGTCTGGTCGGGCGTACAACGGGCGCCAACCGGCAGAGCGCTCAGGCCGCGGTACACCGCATTGCCGCTCCAGCGCGGCTGGGCGTCGACCAGGCGCAGATGCGGGAACCGATGCAGCAGGCGATCGAGGACGATCTGAGCCTCCATCAGCGTCAGGCTGGCGCCGATGCACACATGCGGCCCGGCACCGAACGACAGCAAGCCGCCGGGGCGGCGCGCGATGTCCAGCCGATCGGCCTCTGCGTAGCGCACCGGATCGCGGTTGGCAGAGCCGATGAGCGCGACCACCAGGTCGCCGCGGCGCAACTGCTGACCGTGCAGCACCAGATCGGCCGCCACGCGACGGCCGGTGTACTGCACCGGGCTGTCGAAGCGAAGCAGTTCGCGCACCGCGCCCGGCAGCAAGGCGGGCTCGTGCCGCAGGCGCTGCCATTGGTCGGGATCGGCGAGGAGTGCCTGCAGGCCGTTGCCCAGCAGGTTGCGCGTGGTCTCGTGGCCCGCGAACAGCAGCATCGCGCATTGGGCGAGCAGTTCGGCACCGGGCTGGATGTCGCCCGCCGCCTCGGCCCGCAGCAGCCGGCTCACGAGGTCGTCGCCCGGGGTGCTCTGGCGCTGCGGCACGAGGTGTTCGAAGTAGCCGGTCATCGCCAGCAGGCTGGTGCGTGCGCGCCGTGCCTGCTCGAGCGACGGCAGGGGTGCACCGATGAAGGTCGCCAGATCGTCGGACCAGGCGATGAAGTCGCCACGATCGGCCGCGGGGATGTCCATCAGCATCGCCATCACCTCGGCCGGCAGCGGCCGCGCCAGTGCCTGCATGAAGTCGAAGCCCGCGTCGGCATCCACCGCGTCGAGCAGGGCGTCGACGCGCCGCTCGATGGCCGGCGCGAACTGCTGCAGGACGTCGCTGCGAAAGCCTGCGTTGAGCACGCCGCGGATGCGCGTGTGGTCCGGCGCGTCGACGAACAGCATCGCCCGCGCGAAGAGCTGCTGGAAATCCCTCAGCTCGCTGCGCGCGGCCGGGCTTTGCATGACCCAGCCGCCGGTGCGCTGCGCCGAGAACCGCACGGCATCGCGAAGCACCGCCTCGACATCGGCATGGCGGGTCAGCAGCCACGCACCGCCGAAGAACTCGTCGCTCCAGTGGATCGGCCCGGCCTCGCGCAGCGCGGCGTAGGTCGGATAGGGATCGGCGCGGAATGCCGCGTCGATGATCGGGCGGCCGAGCGGGCGCGGCGGCGGCGCCAGCACCGCGTTCATCGTTGGCTCTGGGCCTTCAAGCCCAGCCGCTCGAACAGCGCCCGGTCGCGCTCGGCCTGCGGATTGCTCGTGGTCAACAGCTTGTCGCCGTAGAAGATCGAGTTGGCGCCGGCGGCAAAGCACAGCGCCTGCAGCGCCTCGTCCATCTGCTCGCGCCCGGCCGACAGCCGCACCATGGTCGTCGGCATCGTGATGCGCGCCACCGCGATGGTGCGCACGAACTCGAAGGGGTCGAGCGGCTCGGTGCCGGCCAGCGGCGTGCCGGCGACCTGCACCAGGTTGTTGATCGGCACCGACTCGGGATAGGGCTCAAGGTTGGCCAGTTGCGCGATCAGCCCGGCGCGCTGGGCGCGGCTCTCGCCCATGCCCACGATGCCGCCGCAGCAGACGTTGATGCCAGCGTCGCGCACATGACCCAGCGTATCGAGCCGGTCCTGGTAGGTGCGGGTGCCGATGATGTTGCCGTAGAACTCGGGGGCGCTGTCGAGGTTGTGGTTGTAGTAGTCCAGCCCCGCATTCTTCAAGTCCCGGGCCTGCTCGGCTTCGAGCATGCCGAGCGTCATGCAGGTCTCCAGGCCCAGCGCGCGGACCTCGCGCACCATGTCGGTCACGCGCTCCATGTCGCGCGCCTTGGGGCTGCGCCAGGCCGCGCCCATGCAGAAGCGCGTGGCGCCTTGGGCCTTGGCCGCCTGTGCTGCTTCGACGACTTCCTGCAGCGGCATCAGCTTGCTCGCCTCGACGCCGGTGTCGAAGTGCGCGGACTGCGGGCAGTAGCCGCAATCTTCCGCGCAGCCACCGGTCTTGATCGACAGCAGCGTGGACAGCTGCACCTCATTGGCGTCGAAGTGCTCGCGATGAACCTGCTGAGCCCGAAACAGCAAGTCCATGAACGGCAGCGCGAACAGGGCCTCGATCTCTGCGACGCGCCAGCGCGCCTCGGCTTGTGTCGCGGTGCGAGAAGCCGCAGGGCGCAGCGCGGCGAGAGAAATGGTGTTCGTCGTCATGTGGATTCCAATCGTGAGTTGTGTTTCGCGTTGAAGACTTGTCTCAAAGGCCAAAGAGCGTCCGCAGCGCTGCATCGTCGAGGTGGGCCGAAACTGCCGCAGGGTCAGGCCTGGCCAGCCGGGGAACGACGCCCAGGCAGGGCGCCTGCCAGTGCCGCCACAGTTCATGGCCAAGGGTGGCAAGGTTGTCGTCGCGGTGGAGCATGGCCGGATCGACGGTGTTCGCGACCCAGCCTGCCAGTCGCAGACCGCGCGCACAAATCGCCTCGGCGCTGAGCAGTGCATGGTTGATGCAGCCGAGCCGCAGCCCGACCACCAGCACGACCGGCAAGCCCAGGTCCATGGCGAAGTCGGCGCTGTCGAAGTCCGGCCCGAGCGGCACACGAAACCCGCCAACGCCCTCGGCTATCAGATACTCGGCGCGCGTCGCGAGCGCCAGGGCGCCTTGCAGCAGGGCGGCGCGCTCGATCGAACGGCCCTCGAGCGCCGCCGCGATGTGCGGTGCGCAGGCATCCTCGAACTGGAACGGCCCGACTTCGGCATCGGCCAACGCCACCGAACTCGCATTGCGCAGCGCGCGCACGTCCTCGTTGATGTCCTCGCCATCGATCACCTCGGTGCCGGCCGCCACCGGCTTGTAGCCGGCACAACGCTGGCCCTGCTCGCCGAGCCAGTGCAGCAACGCGGCGCTGATGCGCGTCTTGCCGACCTCGGTGTCGGTGCCGGTGACAAAGCAACCACGCATCGCAACGGAAGTCATCGCAGCGTCCCGGCGGCCCGCGCCAAGCCATCGAGGAGCGCCTGGACATCCCTCGGCGTGTGCGCGGCACTCAGCGTGATGCGCAGCCGTGCGGTGCCCGTGGGCACCGTCGGCGGGCGGACCGCCGGCACCCACAGGCCCTGGGCGTCGAGCGCTGCCGCGAGGTCCAGCGCCGCGGCGTTGTCGCCGACGATCAGCGGCTGGATCGCGGTCGAGGAATCGGCCAGGCGCCAGCCGAGACCGGGGTGCTCCTGCGTCAATGTCGAGAGGCCGTTGCGCAGCATGGCGATCGATTGCGCCAATCGGGCACGCCGCTCTTCGCCCTCGTCGCCAGCGATCAGGCGCAGGCTGGTGAGTACGGCATGCGCGATCGCCGGTGGTGCCGCCGTGGTGTAGATGTAGCTGCGCGCCGATTGCACCAGCCAGTCGATCACGCTCGGGTGGGCGGCCACGAAGGCCCCGCCCAGGCCCACGGCCTTGCCCAGCGTGCCCATGTAGATGAGGCGCTCGCTGCGCAGGCCGAAGTGCGACAGGCTGCCGCGGCCGTGCGGGCCCAGCACGCCGAAGCCATGGGCGTCGTCAATGACCAGCCAGGCATCGTGCGCCTCGGCCAAGGTCAGAAGGGCCGGCAGGTTGGCGAGGTCGCCGTCCATGCTGAAGACGGCATCGGTCACGATCAGCTTGATCGGTGTGCTGCATCGCCCGAGATGGCTCGCCAGCACATCGAGCCGGCCGTGGGGGTAACGTTGCAGCGGCGCCTTGGCCAGCAGCGCGCCGTCGACCAGCGATGCATGGTTGAGCTTGTCGGCGAAGATCGTCGCGCTGGCATCGCCCAACGCGGTCAGCAGCGCCAGGTTGGCCATGTAGCCGGTGCAGAAACTCAGCGCGCGCGCCTCCGGGATGCAGGGCGACAGCCAGCGCGCGAGCTCGTCCTCGAGCAGCACATGGGCACGCGAATGACCGCTGATCAGATGCGACGCGCCGCTGCCGGCGCCAAAACGGCGCGCGCCTTCGGACAGCGCCTCGATCAGGGCCGGATGGTTCGCCAGCCCCAGGTAGTCGTTGCTGCAGAAGGCCAGCATGTCACGCCCGGACACCCGCTGATGCGGCGCACACGGCGACTCGGTCGCGCGGCGCTGCCTTCGCAGCGCCTGGGCGTCGCGCTCACGCAGTCGGTGGTTCAGGTGTTCGATCAGCATGGGCGTTCTCGATGTCGGCCGTGGCGTCCAGCGTTGCCATCACGCGTTGCGCGAGCCAGGCTGCCAGTTCGTTGTCCAGCACATAGGGCGGCATCAGGTAGACGGTACGGCCGATCGGGCGGATCAGCAGTTCGCGCGCGCGGCCGGCGAGGTGGAAGCGTTCGGCAAAGCGCTCACCGACGAAGCTCTCCCGCACATCGAGCGCCCAGATCATCCCGCGCTGGCGGAAGTGTTCAACGCGCGGGTCGTTCTGCAAGGGAGAGAGCGCCGATGTCAATGCCGCAGCGCGCTGCCGGTTGCGCTGCAGGACGTCGTCCTCTTCGAATCGGTCGAGCACCGCGAGCGCCGCCCGGCAGGCCAGTGCATTGCCGGTGTAGGAGTGCGAGTGCAGGAAGCCGCGCGCAACGTCGTCGTCGAGGAAGGCCTCGTAGATGTCGTCGCGCGTCATCACCAGCGACAGCGGCAGGGTGCCGCCGCTGATGCCCTTGGACAGGCAGACGAAGTCCGGCCAGATCCCGGCCTGCTCGCAGGCGAAGAAGGTGCCGGTACGTCCGCAGCCCACTGCGATCTCGTCGGCGATCAGGCTCACCTCATAGCGGTCGCACAGCGCTCGCACCATGCGCAGGTAGGCCGCATCGTGCATCGCCATGCCGGCGGCGCCCTGTACCAGCGGCTCGATGATCAGCGCGGCGATGTGCGCATGGCGCGCTTCGAACAATGCCTCCAGCTCGGCGGCGGCACGCGCGGCCACGTCCACCGCCGTCTCGCCGGGTCCGGCCTGGCGTGCGTCGGGCGACATCACCTGGTGGGCCCGCATGAGCAGCGGATCGTAGGCGTCGCGGAACACCGCCACGTCGGTCACCGCCAAGGCGCCGAGCGTCTCGCCGTGGTAGCCCTGGCGCAGGCAGACGAACTCCCGCTTTGCCGGACGCCCGAGGTTGCGCCAGTGGTGGAAACTCATCTTCAGCGCGATCTCGACCGCCGAGGCGCCGTCGCTGGCGAAGAAGCAATGGCCGAGCACGCCACCGGTGAGCGCCGACAGGCGCTCGGCCAGCTCCACCGCCGGTGCGTGGGTGCAGCCGGCCAGCATCACGTGCGGCAGGCGGTCGAGCTGGTCCTTCAAGGCCGCATTGATGCGCGCATCGGCATGGCCGAACAGATTGACCCACCAAGAACTCGTGGCGTCGAAGTAGCGATGGCCTTCGTGGTCGATGAGCCAGGGGCCTTCGCCGCGCGCGATCGGCAGCGGCGGGACCGCTGCGGCGCGCTGCATCTGGGTGCAGGGGTGCCAGACGCTGCGCAGGCTGCGCTGCTGCCAAGCCGCATTTTGGCCGATGGGTGTGTGCATGCAATGAATATGAGGAGTGCTGCGTGTGCCGCCCCGGCTTGGGACTCGAGCGTGACGGTGCGGCTGGAACTGATGGGCGTGTCCGCCCAAGGCGAATCAGAGCGGAAAGCGCCAACGCTCAGGCCGCGGCGGCCTCAGCCGAAGCTCGCTGTACCGGGATGTGGGCGCGTTCTTCATCGATGAAGCAGGAGCCTTCGTCGTGCAGTTCGCAATCGGTGACGGTCGCGCAGTGGATCTTGGACTTGAGCAATGAACGAAACATCAGGATGAGACGAAACAGATGGGGAAGAGGCAGTGGATCTCGCTGGCAGCCTCTGCTCTGGACCCATGCGCGAAGGCGCCGAATGCTAGTAGAGAACCATCAAAAGAAAAATTCCGGACAAGGTACTTTGCACCTGTCGATCTCAAGCAAGGTGCGCGAAGCAGGCGGTGTCGTCTGCGCCGCCGGCCTCGACATCGCCCATTTTTCCTGTTGCTGCCGCGACGGGTGCCCCGGGCCAACGCATGGCGCGAATCGGGGTTTCAGAGATTGCCCTATGAACGTTTGAACTACACCGGATTCAGCAAAAAGTCACGACTTTCTCACTACCGTCGCTCGGATCCCGAATTCTGCCTGCGCGAGCTTACTCAATGCGGCACTCGAACGGGGTGTCAACCGCGCCCCGGGCGGTGTTCTGCAGATGGAAGGGCGCCGGCGCCCTGCGCAAGCGGATCAGGTTGCTGCGGCTGAAGCCCTTGCCGTGGCGCAGGCCGAGGTCGGCGGCCAGGGTGTCAATCAGCGCCTTGCCGTACTCGGCGCGCCCCGGCCCGGCCTGCTCGAACTTGACAATGTGGCGGCCCACCTGCCAGTAGGTCTCGACGAGCCGGGTGTTGACGGCCTGCACCCATCCCAAGTGGGTCGCCTGGTCGCCTTCTACTGGCTCCCGCTTCGGCGCGCGATCAGGCGCCGCAGCGCAGCACGCAGCCCCGCATTGGGCCTGTGGCCTGACCCGATCGGTCGCTCACGGAAAAGCGCACGCTGCTCCTCGAGCGCAACGCGAAGCGCTGCGACGCTGCGTTTGCTATAGGGCCAGACTCCCGAGACAACATGTTTTCCGGCGGTGCGGGGAGTCACCCGAACGTTGACAGCGCCGATTCGCTTCAGCGCGTCAGCGCGCGAGGTTGCCTGTTGGGCGGGCCCGCCTAGCGCGCGGATTGGACGCGAGAAGGAGAAACTGATTGCCTGAATCTGGTCGAAATGCTCCGAGATATAGGCGCAGAGTTCGAAGAAGATCAGGCGTCCGATGTGACGCGGTTCGGCAAGTACCACCTGCGTCGGCGCGAACGCCTCGATGTGTATCTCTGTGCCGTCCTGGCGCAGGATGACCGGGTCAAGCGTCCCCAGGAGGACGTTGCCGTGGTAAATGGACAAGGGCTGGCCGAGCTGATAAGTCGCTTCTCCCGGCCCCGTGAACCGCAGTTTCTCGTAAATCATAGGGACGTGTGGGACAGGCCGAGGCTATCGAAAAAATCGTCCGTGCACACCTTCCCTTTCGGGCAGTAGACAGCGGTCCCCCCGAAGCCCACAGTACCAAAAAGGGTGGGCGACCAGGTTCATGCCGTTTTCACCCGGGCGATGGCGCTCTCCGGGGAGCCAGCGGCACAAGCCAGGAAGTACGTCGAGCCTGATTTGACGACCGAAGACTCGACGCCGACCCCCAAGCCAGCGCCGCCATCGCAGACGCCTGCAGAGATGCGACAGCGAACGAGGAGACAGGATGGCGAGACTGATCATGATGGACGGGCCGGGCAAGACCCGGCAGATTGACTTGCAGCCTCAGGAGACCCGGATCGGACGAGCGCCAGGCTGCGACGTCGTCCTCGATTTCGAACAGGTGAGCCGCGTTCATGCATCAATCACCATCGGGCCTACCTTTGTGGGGCTGAAGGATCTCGGGAGCCGCAACGGAACCTTCGTGAACGGGGTCAAGATCGAGAGCCAGGTGCTGGCGAATGGCGATAGCATCAAAATTGGCGATTGCGAAATGCGCTTTCTAGTGAGCGACCAGCAATACAGCCAGATTGAAGCCTTGCGGTTGCTCACGGTGCCCGGCCTGCCCATCGATATCGATCGACCCGCGATGCCGGCGCGCAACACGCCGCGTTAGGCGACGCTGCAGGGATCAAACTGCTTTTTGCGTCGAGCGGGCCCATTTGCCGCACCCCGGTCGGCATGAACTTCATCGACAATTGCGAAACCCCTTTCGATGCCGGGTCTGCATCGGTCGTTTGGTCGTCGAGTGCAAATCGACACACCGATGCAGACACCACCCGTTTGTTCGAGCAAACCCTGATGTCGACGAATACATGCAGATACGGGCCCTGGCCTGGCCGCCGCAGGCAGCGGCACACCGCAGCGGGCGCAGCCTTGGTCGGCCCCTTCGCGCGGGAGCTGCGGGATCCCGCCCAGTGCATCTGCTTGCCGGACCACGAGTCGCCGTGAGTTGGATCACCGTCATCTGGTCCATGATCGCGGCGGCGTGTCTCACGCTCGCCGGGGTGCTTCTGCCGGTCTGGGTCAGAGATCGCACGGCCTGGCCCTATTTCTTCTTTCCGCTCATGGCCGTGGCGACCACGGTCTTTGTGTTCTTCGACTTGTGGATGATCCATGCGCAGACGCCCGAAGAATTCGGAACTGCGCTGAGGTGGGCGCATGTACCGATATGGCTTTTGCTCGCGTCGCTCGTCGCCTTCGTGCATGTGTACCTGAAGTCGGGTCGCCCGTGGCTCGCGTGGAGCGCCGTCGGGCTGCGCACGATCTCGTTGCTGCTCGATTTCACGACGGGACAGAATCTCAACTACCGCAAGATCACGGAACTTCGGCACATTTCATTCCTCGGGGAACCCGTCTCCGTGGCGGTGGGCGTACCGAACCCGTGGATGCTGGTCGGGCAGTTGAGCGTGATCCTGCTTTTGATCTATGTGGCCGATGCCAGCGTCACTGCATGGCGTCGCGGCAGCAGAGGCACGGTGCTCAGAGTCGGAGGCACCGTTGTCCTGATGCTGCTCGCTGGTGCAGGACAGGCCATGCTTTATTTCTGGGGAATCGTCGAGGCGCCTACCACGTTCAGGCTGTTCTACTCCGGCATCATCGTCTTGATTGGGTACGAGGTGAGTCGAGAAGTGCTCCGGGCGTCGCAACTCGTTCACGCGTTGCGCGAAAGCGAACAGCGGATGAATCTGGCCGCCGATGCGGCGAACCTGGGGATCTGGGTCCGGGAATTCACGCGGAACGACTTTTGGGCGAACGACAAGTGGCGGGGGTTGTTCGGCTTTGCGCCAACGGAACCGCTGGGTCTGGAGCGCATGCTGACGAGACTGCATCCCGACGATCGCGATACGTTCCGGCAGGTTTTGGCGAAGGCGGCTGCGGACGGAGGCGAATACGCGTCGGAATTTCGCCTGATGCTGCCGGACGGCAGCATCCGCTGGATTGCGGCTCAGGGCCGGGTCGACATCGACGCCCGTCACCGGCCGATCCGCACACGCGGCGCCTGCAGCGATTGCACCGCGCGCAAACAGGCCGAACAGGAAATGCTGCAGTTGCGGCACGAGATTGCCCACGCGGGGCGTGTCTCGGTGTTGGGGCAGCTCGCCTCGGCCCTCGCGCACGAAATCAACCAGCCGCTCGGTGCGATCCTGCGCAATGCGGAGGCGGCGTCGATCCTGCTGCAGCAGGCGCCGCCGGACCTCGACGAAATCCGCGCGATCATCGACGACATCCTCGCTGACGACCAACGTGCCGGCGCGGTCATCGACCGCATGCGAGCGCTGCTCAGGCGACACCACATCGAAACGCAGCCGCTCGACGTGGGCGAGCTCCTCGGCGACGTTGCGTCACTCTCGCGTTTCGACGCCGCGGCTCGACGCGTGAATCTGGTTCTCGACATCGCGGACGACGTGCCACCCGTACTTGGCGACCGCGTACATCTTCAGCAGGTATTGCTCAACCTGATCTCCAATGGCATGGATTCGATCGACGAGGCGGGCAGGAAGGTCCGGCGCATCGCTGTGACCGCCGTGCGCGATGGAGCGCAGGCCGTCGAGATCGCCGTGAGCGACAGCGGCTTGGGCATCCCGACCGACAAGCTCGAACAGGTCTTCGGTCCATTCTTCACCACCAAGTCGACGGGATTGGGCATGGGCTTGTCGATCTCGCGCACCCTCATAGAGTCACATGGTGGTCGCCTGTGGGCCGAGAATCTCGATGGCGGCGGGGCGAGGCTTCGCTTCACGCTGCCGGTTGCGAACGAGGTTGCCGCGGCATGAACGTGACCCAACCCACTCCCATTTTTGTCGCGATCATCGATGACGACGACAGCCTTTGTCGATCGCTCGGACGGCTGCTGCGTGCGTCGGGCATACAGCCGATCACCTATGCGTCGGCGGAGGCGTTCCTCGCGGATACGAAGCAGCCCCGGTTCGATTGCCTGGTGCTCGATGTGCAGCTCGGCGGCATGTCCGGCATCGCACTCGCCCAGCGCCTGGTCGCGCAAGGCGCGCACACGCCTTTCATTTTCATCACCGCGCACGACGATCCGGAAACGCGCGCCCGCGCGCAAGCCGCGGGCTGCGAGGCTTACTTTCGCAAGAACGATTCCGGTGCCGAAGTTCTAGCAGCCATTCGCCGGCTGACGACCTGATGGTCCCGTCATCACGCAGTACGGAACGGCTCGCTCGTTCGGGAAGGCGTGTCATGTGCTCGACCGAGCGACGCGTCCTGGCTCAGTCAATGGTCCGGTCAGCGCGCCGCTGCAGTTTGGAGGGAACGCGCACCCCCGCACAAGGCAAGAAGCTGCCAAGCCCTGATTCCCGAGCAGATCCCGAATCGAGAATCGAGATAGCCGCTTTCGGCGGGTTTTTTTTCAAGTCGGGATTGGCTGCCGGCCAGCCCGTGCCGCTCGTCGACGCGGCCACCGGCGAGGGCCGTCCTGGCGATCGAGCGGCTGCAGCCCGCAGGATGCGACGGAAGGTGGGGAAACCCTGCGCAGGACAGGGCTGCGCGATGAAGCGACTCGGGTCAACAACTTCCAAGTGCCTGCGTCGACAACCGGCCTGAACCCGAGGGTGCAGCAAGGCACCAACCGCCTCGAACACAGAAATCCGGAAGCCCCCGCGCTCCCTTCGCTACGATGGCGGCACTCCGTTCGTCATCCATCCCGCGACCCGATTGCCCGCCTCTCATCCTCAACCATGACCAAACCCGGGTCGCCATGGCGTCGACGCACAACCAAGTTGCTGCTGTGGGCGATCGGGCTGCTGCTTGCCGCGGCCTTGGGGGTGATGCTCTTCCTGAAGACACTCGACGCCGAGGTCTACCAACGAGCCGTGGAGCGAGAGCTCTCATCCGTCCTGGATCGGGAGGTGTCGATAGGCAGTCTGTCGTTCGACCTCGCCTTGCGGCCGACCTTGTCCGTGCGCGATCTGCGCATCGCCAACCCGCCCTGGGCATCGCGACCGGACTTCGTGACCGCTGCGAGCGGCGAGGCGCGCCTCGATCTCATCGCCCTGTGGAAGGGACGGGTCGAAATGCGCGCCGTGCGCCTGGAGGGTGTGGACCTGCTGCTCGAGCGCAATGCGCAGGGCGAAGGCAATTGGCCGTTCGGCACGCCCGATCGGGGCACCCAGCGCGCGGCATTGCCTGACTTCGGCACCGTGTCGCTGACCGACGTCCACATGGGCTGGCGGTCAGGCGGCCCCGTCGAGCGGGTTCGTGTCGATACCGCCGAGGCCACGATCAGCGACGGCGTGCCGTTCCGGGTTCAAGCGCTTGCCGACTATCGAGAAACGCCGATGCAGCTCACGGTGGAGGCCAACGCCTCGCTGCAGGCTGCACTCGACGGCGAGCCCTGGCGTCTGTCCGTCGGCCTGCGACCGAAGGGGGCGGCCCTCATGCTCGACGTGCGATGGCCATCGATCGCGTCGCTCGAGGGCGTCGAACTCGGAATCGAGATGACGGGCGAGCACCTCGACGCGTGGTCCGGCGTCCTGGGGCGGACATTGCCGGGATGGGGCCCCTACCGTCTGTCGGCGCAGACTCGCTACGCACGAGGCAGCCTGCAGGTCGAAGACCTGAGCCTGTCGCTCGATGGACTGCCAATGCAGCCGTCGCGCCTCGAGATCGGGTCGGGCAAGGCTCAGTTCGGCGCGAGCGTCGACACGCGGCTGGCGGTCGAGGGCAAGATCGGTGAAGCGGCGTTCTCGCTCGAGGCCAGCAGCGCGCCATGGCTCGCGCTGCAAAAGTTCGATGGCGTCGCGCCTCTCACGCTGCGCGCCAAGCTTGCGGACTTCACGCTGAGCGCCGATGGAAGCATCACGCCCGCGGCCGAAGCCACGGACTTCGACCTGGCGCTGACCGCCCGGGGCGACGCGCTGGCGCCGCTGCGCCTGCTTGCGGGCCCGCGCCTGAGCCAAGCCTTGCCGGTGGATCTCGCGGCGCACGTGACGCATTCCAAGGAAGGCTATTCGGCCAGGAACATCCGTGGCCGGGTACTCGCCTCGGCGGTGTCAGGCGATCTCGCGTACGCCAGCGCGCCGCGTGCGCTGCTGAGCGGGGCGCTGAACCTCGGCCGGTTGGACTTGAATCCGCCCGATGCCAAAGCGCTCGAATCGCCCGCCCCTGGGTCACGACCACGGGAGGCCTCCGGTGCGGGTGCGCCGGCGTGGCTCCAGCGCGTCGAAGCGGATCTTTCCCTGCGGATTGCAGCCATCACCGGCCTGCCGGTCCCGGCCAGCAATTTGTCCGGCCGGGTGCGCTGGCGCGACGACGCAGTTCGGCTGGAAGGGCTTGCCGCCACACTGGCCGGCACGGTGGTCACGGGAGACGGCACGCTTCGCTGGCGCGATGGCCGGCCGCAGATCGATGGCCATGCGAGCATTGCGGTGCTCGACGTCGCCAAGCTCGGCGGCAGCGTGGCGAAACCAGGACCGCGCAGTGCATTCGACGACCCACTGCCGCTGGCGCCGCTGCGTGCGTTCGATGCCAGGCTGGATGTCGACGTTGCCCGCATTGCGGGCGCACCGGTGCCGATCGGCCAGGTCGCTGCACTCGCGCATCTGCGGGGCGGCAAGCTCGCCATCGACCTGACATCTGCCACGGTCGCCAGCGCGCCGGTGCAGGGCCATGTCACGGTCGATGCGAGCGGGCGGGCATGGCGCGTCGATGCCAACGCGAGGGCCGACCGCATCGACGTGGCGGCGCTGCTGCGTTCGCCGAATCGGCCGGACACGACGAGCGGCGCGATCCAGGGACTGCAAGTCCTGTTCGGCTCGCGGGGTACGAGCGTGCGCGAACTCATGAAGCAGGCGAAGCTTTCCGTTCGCACCGCTCCCTTCTCCCTGGCGGTGGGTCGCGACCGCTCCCCGGTCCAGGTGCAGCAGGCGAACATCGAGGTCGAGCCGGGCGGCCCGGTGCGCGCGAGCGCGGTGGGCCATGCGCTCGGCGCGCCGATGGATCTGACGGTGGTCGCCGGGCCGCTGGCCGAACTGCTGAACCCCGAGACCGCGTGGCCGAAGATGGAAGCGAATCTGCGCACGGCTCTGGGCGGCGACACACTCCACGTCCTTGCGACCAGCGGGCCGCTGCAGCGTCTGATCGGCCTGCGTGACGTGCCGCTGGCGTTGCAGGCGACGCTGCCTGGCGCGCGCGCCACCCTGGACGGCAACGTGGGCAACCTTGCGGCGCCCATGGGCACGCGGCTCGCCGCCCGGATCGAGATCGACAACCTGGCGCAGACGGCGACGAGCTTCACCGCTTCGCGCCTGCCTGCCCTCCCGTTCAGCGCCTCGGGGCGGCTCACGCTGGGAGACGGGGAGGTGGCCGTTGACGATCTCAGCGCGCAGGCCGGCAAGTCGGATGCGGCGGGGCGGCTGCGAATTCGGTGGCGCGACCGGCCGGATCTGTCAGCGGATCTCACCTCCAGACTGATCGATGCCACACAGTGGGAAGAACCCACGGCCAATGAGACACCGCTGCTGGACCGGCCCATCCGCATGCCGTCCCTGCTCTCACGCGACGCGCAGCTGCGGCTGCGAGCAGAGCGCTTCCTTTTGCATCGATACGACTTGGAGAAGCTGCAACTCGATGGCACGCTCACGAACGGACTGATCGAGGTGTCGACCGCGGCGGCCGAAGGCGAGCTGCGCGGGGAACTGCGCCTTGACTTGCGCCAGGAAGTGCCTGGTGCGGCGTTGCGTCTGTCGCTCAAGAATGTCGATACAGAGGCGCTGTATACGGCACGCGTGGCGCCGCCGAGCGGGGCCGCCAGGCCGCCGCTGTCGATGAACGCGCAGTTCGCCGGCGCCGGCACCACGCTGCGCAACATGCTCGCGGCCGGGCGCGGCGAGTTCCTGCTGACCGCCGGCGCGGGCACCTTGCCCATCAATTCGGGCTATGGCTTCGAGAGGATTGCCGGCAGCCTCCTCCTGACGCTGGTGCCCGGCCGCAGGGCGGCGGACCACGCCCAACTCGAATGTGCGGCGGCGCGCTTCACCATCGCCGACGGCGTGGCCACCGCGAGCGACGGCGTCGCGCTGCGCCTGAAGCATCTGGACATCCTGGGCAGTGGCGCGGTGAACCTGAAAACGAGCGAGATCCTGTTCGGGTACCGGGCGGTGCGACGCGAGTTCTTCCGCTTCAGCTTGCTGGGCCTGACGAGCGGCGTCGCGAAAATCACCGGAACGGTCAGCCACCCGACGGTCGAACTGGACCCCAGCGGCATATTGCTCGTAGGGACCGCGGCCTGGGCCACCGCAGGGGCGTCGCTGCTGGCGGGCGACTTGTGGCGCAAGCTCGAGTCGACCGCCGACCCCTGCACCCGCATCGCTGCCGGCGCCCAACTTTCGAGCGAGCCGCTCGACGTGCTGCTGCGATCGTCGCGATCGGACCACTTGCCTTTGCCCCAGTCGCTCAAGCCCTGATCGAAGGCGACCATGAAGAGGTCGTGGCCCGCGGTGGCGAGCGTCTCGGCCTTGGGCGCGAAGGAATTCGACGCGGCCTCAAACACGCCGGCGACTGAAACGTTGCTCGCAAATATTCCGCCTTCCGCCTAAACTCATCTCCCATTTGTCGCCGCGCTTCGCGCGATCCAAGGCCCATCAACTGGCGCTCTGCATGTCCGATGACGTCATCAGCCCCGACTCTGCAGGCAGTGGCCTCGGGTGACGAGAGGTGGAACCAAGCCCCGATCAGGACGAGAATAGAGCGAGCACACTGGTCCTCGCGCTGCTGTCGCTGCTCGTGGGATGTGTCACCGGGTTGGTCTGCGCCCTGTTCCGGATCCTGCTTCGACAGGCCGATACCCTGCGAGGTGAGTTGATCGCGTTTGCGCATCAGCAGGGGCTCATGGGCCTTCTGCTCGTCGTCGCCAGCGCCGCAGCCGCGACCGCCGCCGCAGCAGCCCTGGTGAGCAGGATCTCCCCGAACGCTGCAGGCAGCGGCATCCCCGAGGTCGAGGCTGCGATCAGCGGTGGCGATCCGGGCCGGCCCGTGCGCACCGCCGCCGTCAAGTTCGTCGGCGGACTGCTCGCCATCGGATCCGGCCTGGCTCTCGGGCGCGAAGGCCCCAGTGTGCAGATGGGGCATTCGATTGCCGACATCATCGGCCGGCTGTTCCGGCGCAACCAACTCGACGCCCGCGTGCTGTTCGCCGCGGGCGCGGGCGCGGGACTCGCGACGGCCTTCAACGCACCGATCGCTGGCGCGGTGTTCGTCTTGGAGGAACTCCTGCGGCGCTTCGACACGCGCACCGCGGCCGCAGCGCTGGGCGCCTCTGCGGGGGCCATCGCAGTGGCCCGTGTATTCCTTGGCGTGGATCCGGATTTCACCGTGCCGGCACCGGCCTTTCCAGGCTTCGCGACGGTGCCGGTCCACATCGCCCTGGGCGTCATTGCAGCGCTAGCGGCTGCCGCCTATGCGCGAGCCGTCCTGGGCGCGCTGGCGATGGCCGATCGAGCTACCGGACTTCCGGTGACAGCTCGGGCGGCATTGATCGGCGGCGGGGTCGGTCTGCTGGCTTGGCTGGCGCCGCAATGGGTTGGCGGAGGCGACGCGATCACTCAGCAGACGCTGCTCAATGTGGGATCGCTGTCCACGATCGGCCTGATATTCGCAGTCCGCTTCGCGCTCGGTCCGCTGTCCTATGCGTCCGGCACGCCCGGCGGCCTGTTCGCGCCGATGCTGGTCCTCGGCGCGCAGATCGGGCTCGTATTCGGTCGACTGTACGACCAGTGGTTTGCGGGCGGCGCATCCCCGACCGCCTACGCCGTGGTCGGCATGACGGCATTTTTCACTGCGGTGGTCCGTGCGCCTCTCACTGGCATCTGCCTGGCGGTCGAGATGACGGGCAGCGCCAACCTACTGCTGTCGATGCTGGCCGCCTGTTTCGGGGCCATGGTCGTGATGAACCTGCTCGGGATCCCGCCGATCTACGACCTGTTGCGCGATCGGGCCGAACGCAGACTCCACCAGACTTCGACGAATGCCCGTACCGCAACCGAGCGTTGACCTTCGAGCTGGCTGGCGCGCGAGAAATACGAGAGCGACCGGACGCGGACGAAAACAATCATTGCCAATGTGGCCCCCGAAAGATCCTCAACAACGATCAGAACGGCTCAGCGCCAGCTTGATCGCGGGCCAAGTTGTCGATCATGATCAGGAGCGCCCGGCGGGCGATCTCTACGTCCTTCTCTGCAATACCATCTAGAGCAACGGCGTTGACGTCTTGTGCCAATGGCACAAGTACCTTCCTGAGTCGCCTTCCCTCAGGGGTCAGATGCACATAGATGTTCTTGCGATTTTCTGGACGTCGATCGAGTGTTACATACCCGAGCGACTCCATGGCGCGCAAAGCGATGACCGTCGTCGGCTCCATGACGCCGGCCTCGACGCTGAGTTCTCTCTTCGTGATGCCATCGCGCTCCCACAAGATGCGCAGAAACGTCCAGTGCCCCAGTTGAATGCTGTGCTCCGCAAGTCGGGACTGTAGCGCGCGAAGAAAGCCGCGCGTGGCATCTTTGACCAGGTGGGCCATCCGGTCGTCGGGTACCGCCTCATGCCAGCGCCGCAGCACGCGAGCAGCAACTTCAGCGTCATGCTTGAGAGTGGATTTCGACAAGGCAATAAGGTTTGGGTTGATCGACGTTGGATTGTGTCAGACGGCGATTTCGACATCGCAATCGAATCGCGCCGATTCGAGCAGAGCCAGACAGACGTCGAGCGTCGCGCGCGCCCACGCCCCGTCGTGCAGCGGCGCGGCGCTCATCACGGCGGCGCCGTACAATTCGTCGATCACCTCGAATCGAGGTACCGCGGGTGCGGGCAGCAGGCGATGGTCACGCTTGGCATCTCCATAGACCCACACGCCATCCGGCATCGGGCGCACGTCCCCTTTCTCGCACGAGACCACGACTGGGCCGAAGTGCTGGTGCCAGGATGCGCCAGCTTCCGGCGAAGAAGGAACATAGGAAGGCCCACCATATGTCCTCGCGGCCTTCAGCCGCGCCTCGTCTGCAGACGACTGCGCACTCGCAAGGTGGCGGCGCGCCGCACCATAAGACTCGGGGGACTTGCTCGCGCCCAACTCGCCGATCCAGCCGCACCATTCGTCCGAATCGAAATGACCGTATCCGTTGTAGCTGATGCTGGCAAATGCACCCCCGTCGAACCAGAGCAGCGCCGAGTACGCTCCCTGCGTGGGGCGCGAAGGATCCCAGTCGCCCATGATGGCGCGCGCCCGGACGACCGGCGTGCCGGCCAACAATCGGACCACGTCGACTTGGTGGGCGGCCTGGCTAAACACGACGCCGCCACCGACGGCGGTCTGAAGCTCTTCGGGTCGCCGCGGTCGATAGAGGAAATCGGTGTAGTTGAGCGCGTGGATCATGCGCACCCGGCCGAGTTCGCCGCTTAAGACGATCTCGCGCGCACGCAGGTACGGCGAATCGAAGCTGTGGCAATGCCCAACGATCAGTTGCACACCGGATTCGCGACAGTGCTCGATCATGGCGTCGCACTCTCCGCGCGTCAGCGCCATTGGTTTTTCGACCAGCACGTGTTTGCCGTGGATTGCAGCCACGCGTGTCTGCTCGGCGTGAAACTGGTGCGGGCTCGCGATGTAAATGGCTTCGATCGACGCGTCTCTTGCCAGCTCCTCAATACTGGCGTATGCCGGAGCTTCGAAGTCTCGCGCGAACTGAGACCGTGCCTCTTCGCGCGGGTCGCACGCGGCGGCGAGCTGCACTCGCCGATCTTGCAGCAGCGTCGGCAACATCAGCGTGAACGCGCGGCCCAAGCCGGCGACGCCGAGCCGGATCACGCGAGCTGAACCGTGCGCGTTCACAGGTCGAGGACCAGTTCGGCCGACTTGGCGCGCGACACGCAGATCATGATCTGGTTCGTCATCTCTTCGGGCATCAAAACCATGTCGCGATGATCCGCCACGCCGCTGACCAGCCCGGTGCGGCAGGTGCCGCAGGTCCCGCTTTCGCAGGAGGACGCCGTGTTGCATCCATGCTCGCGCAATGACGCCAATATCGACTTGCCAACCGGCACTTCGAATTCGCCGCCCGAACGTGCCAGCGTCACCTTGAAAGGTTGATCGTCCGGCCGCATGCCACCGCCTTCGTTGAAGCTCTCAAAGTGCACGTTCGACGATGACCAATGACCGGTCATGTCGCGCACTGCCTCCATCAGCGGCCGCGGACCGCAACAATACACGTGCGCGGTGTTCGGTTTTTCGAGCACGGGCCAGAGATCGAATGTGCGTTCGGGGTCGCCCTGGTTGTGGTGAATTCGCACCTGCTTGCGAAGCTCGGGCTGGCTTAACTCGTCAAGGAATGCCGTCGTCTCGGGAGATCGGGCCAGGTAAATAAGCTTCCAGGGTGCCGGCGGCAATTCGCCGAACGAACGAATCATCGATAGGATCGGGGTGATGCCGATGCCGCCGGCAATGAACAGATAGCCTTTGGCGTTGTCGACCAGCGGGAATGCGTTCTCAGGCAGCGAAGTAGGCAAGGTGTCTCCCTCGCGGGCATCGTTGTGCATGCTGAGCGATCCACCCTGGCCTTCGTCGCCGCGCTTGACCGTGATGACGTAGCGGTGCCGTTCGGCCGGATCGTTGCACAGCGAATACTTGCGCAATGCGCCATTGGGCGCCTGCACCTTGACATGCGAGCCCGGCGTGAAGGGTGGCAGCTCGCTGCCGTCGGGCAGTACCAGCTCGAAGCTGCGAATGCCTTCGGCCGCATCATAGGCACGCGCGATGCGCAGTGGCATCTGTGTGTCAGCGTGGGTATGGACAGACATGGCGTGGGGCCCTACTCGGCCTTCAGGTTGGCTCGTGCTGCAGCCGCAGTGACGCGCTGCGTCTCGCTACGAAGCGCTTGGGCCAGCTGTTCGGGCGAGCCGCCCACCGGATCGACGCCGGCCGTCCGAAACTGCTCGATCACATCCGGACGCTTGACGATCTTTGCGATCTCGCTGCTCAGCCGGGCTACCGTGTCTGCGGGCGTGCCGCTTCGGGCGAGTACGGCGATATTGAAGGCAAAGTCGAAGCCGGGAATCTTCTCGGCAAGCGCCGGCACGTCCGGTGCAAGCGGCGAACGCGTCAGGGAATTGATGGCCAGCAACCGGGTCCGCCCCGACTTCACGAACCCCATCAACGTGGGTGGGGAGGCGAACACCATGTCGACCTGACCGCCGATCATTGCCGGCACTGAATTGGCGCTGCCGCGAAACGGAATGTGGGTCAGATCCAGGCCCAGAGCGGCCTTCATGGCTTCTGCCGTGAGATGGTGGATGCCGCCCGGGCCAGACGAGCCGTAGGTCAAGGCCCCCGGGTTGGCCTTGGCCAGCGCGATCATTTCATCGAGCGTCTTTGCTTTGAAATTGGCGTTGACGGCCAGAAACAGAGGCGCCTTCCCGACCAGTGACACGGGCGCAAAGTCCTTGGCCGCGTCGTACGTCGTCTGCTTGTTAAGCAGCGGTGCGATGGCCAGCGTGGGGCCGTCCGTCACCAGCAAGGTGTAGCCATCGGCCGGGGACTGTGCCAAGGTCGCCGCGGCGACGGCGCCGGCCGCACCCGGCTTGTTCTCGACGACCACTGATTGGCCGAGCGCGTCCTGCAGGTGCCGCGCCAGCGTGCGCGCGACGGTGTCAGGCAAGCCTCCGGGCGAATAGGGCACCACGAGTTTCACGGGCTTCGAGGGAAAGGGCTCGGCCTGCGCCGTCAGGGGCAGCCCCAGGCCAACCACTGCCGTCGCTACGACCAGCTTCAGGAATTGGTTGCGTTTCATCGGGGATCTGTCCTCAAATGCTGAAGGTTTCGTAAGTTGACGGGTGGAACAGTTCTGCCACCCGGACATGGCGCGCCGACAGGCCCTGCTCATGGTGATGGCGCGCAAAGGTCTCCAGGGTCCGCAAGGCCGGAGTCACGCCATACGACCAATAGTCTTCGCCCATCGTCTGGCGCGCAGCTTGCAGTTGCTCTTCGACGAAGGGGAGCGTGACCTTGGTCGCCGAGGTGTCCGAGAGCAGTTCGATCGCCGCCGCCTTGGATTGCGTGAACGCCTTGAACACGGCGCCCGGCAGCCATGGATGCCGTTCCGCGAGTTCTTTGCGGATGGCAGCCACGTGCATGATCGGAAACACCCCGGTGCGCTGGTAGTAGTCCTTGGCGATCGCGGTGGGATCGTCGAAGAGCCAGCCGACGTTCGGGTTCGCGAGCGCAGCGCGACTCGGCGGCCGTGGCGCCATGAAGCCGTCGATCTCGCCGCGGTCGAGCAATTCGGATATCGTCGTGCCATCCGGCGCCTGCTCCACCCGCACGTCGGATGGCAATTGCAGCTTGATCTTTTCGGGTCGCCCGGCTGTTTCGATGCCGCCGCGGACCCAGGTGACGTCGGACGGGCGCACGCCATAGTCGTCTTGCAGAATCGAGCGCGCCCACACGTTTGCGGTGAGTTGGTACTCGGGCAAGCCGATGCGCTTGCCCTTGAGGTCTTCCGGCGCCCTTATGCGGTCTTTGCGCACATAGATCGAGGTGTGGCGAAAGGCGCGCGACAGGAAAACCGGCACGGCGATGTACGGGCATTCGCCGCGCGAATGCTTGACCAGGTAGCTCGAGAATGAAAGCTCGGTGATGTCAAAGTCGGCGCTGCGCATGGCCCGGAAGAACATCTCTTCCGGATTCAGCAGCATGTACACCGGATCCACTCCGTCGATCTGGACGCGCCCGTCCACCAGGGCGCGCGTGCGGTCGTAGTCGCCCATGGCGACCGACAGTTGCAACTTGCTCATCGCATCAGGCCTTCACGGAGTAGGACGGTTCGAGTTCCGGATGCTCCCGGCCATCGGGCCAGACGTACCGGGCTTCGTACGTGCGCCAGTCCGTCGTCTTTGGCACGATCGCCTGGAACGAGCACACAGCCGGTGTTGCTGCCTCGTCCCCAGTACCAATCGCTGGCGCCCCTTCTTCGAAAGCCTTCACTGCGTCGAGCATCTGCTTGCGAAATTCGACAATCGCGAGGTCACTGGCACCAAGTCGGTCGTGCGTGCGATCGGCAATGGGACCCATGGTGACCCACATCGCCACGTCCTGATTCGGAAATCCGCTGATGCCGGTGAAGTTGCCGGCCTTCATGGCGTTTCGGTCCTGCCAGAACTTGTTGGCCAGCGAGCGCAAAGGACGGTAGCTCGCGTCGAGGTCAACGCCGAGCGTCTGACGCAGGAACTTGCGCCAAGTCTCGGTTTCGGGGGTCTGCGCCGCATGACCCCAAGCGATGAAATAGAACGCGGTGTTGGTGTCGTCCATCGGGACATTGATGTTCGCCACGTTGTAGAGGTTGTTCGGCGGAATCAACGCCGTCGCGGGTGCGACGAATACCGTCGACCGCACGTAGTCGTTCGCCGCTGCGTTGGTGAGCGGCCGGCGCAAGGCGGCGTAGCGAAAGCCGTAGCCGGTGCGCTGCACTTGCATGCGGGGCGCCTTGTCAGTAGAGGGACGTAGCCAGGCCGTGGGAGTCGCCTTGGCGCTGTTCACGCGCGCGGGCACCATGTCGGACGAATGGAGGCTTGAACTGTGTGCTGAGTCGATGGCGCCTTCGAGAATCTGCGCCCAGTTGCACGGCAACAGCACCTTTGCGATGCTGACCCGCGTGTCGACGGTGGGTGCCCAGGCTGGCGCCTTGAACTCGGGCATGGTGTCTTTGGGGCCCATGTAGGCCCACACCATTCCTCCCCATTCGGATGTCGGATAGGCGGTGTGCTTGACCTTCTCGGCCATGCCGCTTGAAGCCGGCTCAGAAGACATTTCGAGCACGTTGCCTTCAGCATCCATTTTCCATCCGTGGTACAGGCACCGCAGACCGCCCTCTTCGTTCCGGCCAAAGACCAAGGAGGCGCGGCGATGCGGACAGTATTCATCCATCACCCCGACTCGCCCGTCGGTGTCACGAAACACGACCAGGTCTTCGCCGAAGACGCGCGCTTTGACCGGATCTCCGTCGGGATCGCTGACTTCTTCGATGAGGCACACCGGCACCCAATGGCGTCGCATCAGTTGCCCCATGGGGGCGTCGCCCACCACGCGGCAGAGCAAATCGTTTTCCTGGGGGGTCATCTTGTCAAGGTCCTTTCGTAGTTGTTTCAGGCCGCCGTGTTCTCGGCAGCGCGGCGGCGTCGCAGCACGATCGGCTTGCCCCCGTACTGGCGTTTGCACAGCCAATGCGAGAGAGCCGAGTCGAGGTGCTGCACGTGTGCAGGAAACCAGGCCGCCAGTTCGGTCGCCAGGGTGCGTGCCACTTCACGGTCGCCTCGGACGAGACGCTTCTGCACGCCACGCATCGTCGAAAGCACGGCTTCATGCTCCTTTACGTGGCACTCGCGGGCAGAAAAGGCAGTTGCTGCCATCAACGTGTCTTCTGCCGAGAAGTGCGCTACTGCGTGCTCGAGGAGCGCGTTCAGCGCGGCGGGCAGACTCTCGTCTTCTGCGCGGTGCATGTCGCCAATGAGCTTTGCGAAATCTTCATGCTCTGCGTCGATTGGCCCATGCCCGAGCAAGAGCGAATCAGTCCAGGCAAAAGGTTCGATGGCTAAGGCGTTCATGCTCAAAAGGAGTAGGTCAAGACGGAGAAGAAGCGGAGAAGTAGTTATTAGGCGACTAAGTATTTTAGAAGCGAGGCCAGCCCTTTTCAATGCCGACGCACTAGTGGTTACCCCAAGATAGTTAGCGACCTAAGTATGCTGGCGTTTGGCTGGGAGAGTCCAACACGCCGACCCTCGTGGAATCGGGCCTGACGACGAGAATGGACAGGCCAGAAATCATGTTTCGCCGGCGCATCGCGTCTGACCAGTTCCTCTTGGTCGTGCACGTGCCTTTTTGCATCGCGAGCAGCGAAAGCGCGTACGAGTACGATTCACGCATGGAATCCGTTGATGCCGCCACCTTCGATGAGTCCTACTATGCGCGCTACTATTTCGACAAGAAGACCAAGGTGGCCGACCCGCAGCATGTCGAACGGCTGGGTGCCTTCGTGAGCTCCTACCTGAAGTACCTGCGCGTCCCTGTATGTCGAGTGTTGGACGTCGGCTGTGGAGTTGGACTATGGCGCGACATCGTAGCCCGGCACTTCCCGCAAGCGAGGTATCAAGGCGTAGAGGTCAGCGAGTACCTGTGCGGTCGCTACGGCTGGGAGCGTGGCTCGGTGGTGGACTACCAGGCGCAGGAGCCATTTGACTTCGTCATCTGCCAGGGCGTGCTGGCCTACCTGAGTCCTGTCGACCTGAAGCGTGCCCTGCGCAACCTCGGGACCCTGAGCCATGGCGCGCTCTACTTGGAGGCCGTGACGCTTGAGGACTACGAGAATGGCATCCTGGACGAAGACCTCACCGACCCTCTCCTCTTTCGGCACCGCGCAGCGATGTACCGGCGGGGGCTGTCGAGGAAGTTCCGGGAGCTGGGCGGCGGCGTGTGGCTCAGCCGGCGAGCCGATGTGCCACTCTTCTCGCTGGAATGCGCAGTGGAGTGACCAGTCACTGGAGGGTAGCGGCCGGCCGCTGTCGGCGGCCAAGAGCGGGAATTGGTCGAGGAGCTCAATGCGGCAGAGCGAAGGCAGCTGGTTCCTACTTCAATCGCAAGCGGTGGCCCTCGATGAAGGCACTTTTCAACCGATGAGGTCCATTGCAAGCATGCCCGAGAATCTCGGCATGCCCCACGCCGTCTCCCACTTGCGCGCCGCGCGTCTGGCGCGCAGCGCCAAACCCTTTCTCGCCCGTGGCGGGTTCAAGCGCGAGCGCTGCGCGGACTGCCGGCTGGTACCCAGCCACTGCATGTGTGCCTGGCGCCCGTCGCTGACCACTCGCGCAGGGGTGTGCCTGCTCATGGCCGACATCGAGCCGCTCAAGCCAAGCAACACGGGCTGGTTGGTCGCCGACGTGGTGCCCGATACCTTCGCCTTCGGTTGGACGCGCACCGAAACCGACCCCGCTCTTCTGGCCCTGCTGGGCGACCCGCAGTGGCAACCCTATGTGGTGTTTCCGGGCCAATATGCGGCGCCCGAGCGGGTGGTGCGTACCGTTCAGCCGCCAGACAGCCTGGCTGGTGACGCCGAAAAGCGCCCGCTGTTCATCCTCCTGGACGCGACCTGGTCCGAGGCCCGCAAGATGTTTCGAAGAAGCCCTTATCTGGACCAACTGCCGGTGCTAAGCCTGGAGCCTGACCAGATATCGCAATACAAGCTGCGCCGCTCCGGCCGCGACGACCACTTCTGCACCAGCGAGGTTGCCGCCCTGTGCATGAACCTGGCGGGCGAACGCGTTGCCGAGCAAACTCTGGAGGCCTACCTGGCGGTTTTCACCCATCACTATCTGCAGGCGAAAAACCAACGGCCCATTGCGTGGGAAGGCACTGCGCACCAGCGCTTGCGGGAGGTGTCTCTGCTGCTGCCATCGCGCGCTGCCACAGAGGAAAGACGAGACGAACCTGCAGTGCGACCTGGTAGTCGCGCCGCCGGGAGCGGCCATTTTCAAACTTCCGGCGCCGCCTGAGTAACATGGTCATTGCCTTGTGACCTTCACCACGCAGCCAACAACGGACATTCGAGGAGGCCGCTCATTTTCCCCGGAAGGGAACGGCATGGCATTGGAAGCTGCTGCATCAGCGCTAAGGTGTGCGGTGCGCGCGGCGGTGTCTCAAGTACCTCGCGGCATCCAAAGGAGTTCAGGAGACGTCCATGGCGACCATCGCCCGATGCTATTGCGGCGCCGTGGAGGTTGGTTTCGACCTTCCTCCCCGCGGGACCATTCATTGCCACTGCGGACAATGTCGACGCCTGTCGGGAGCGGCATTTACGACGTGGGTCAGCATGCCCGCACCGGCTGTGTTACGGGTAGGAGCGGATGCCATAGGCACATTCAGTCCGACGATAGACACAGTGCGCCACTTCTGCAGGGTCTGCGGCTCGCACTTGTACACCACGGATGGGCGCTACGCTGGCATTGTCGGCGTGCCCGCAGGCGCCGTCATCGGACCAATGGAACTGGTTCCGACGGGTCACTATTTTGTCGACGACAAGGCATCGTGGTGCGTGATTTCGGATGCGTTGACGCAGTTTGGGGGGCGGTCAGGGTTCGAGCCAGTCGACTTACCGCCGAACCGTTGAAAAGACCGCGTGCGGCTGTTGAGGTGAAGTGGCCGTACGATGACGGGCAATGGCCATATCCGCCTTTATCGTGGACCCCGGCAACATCACTACTGCCGTGCTGGAGAAGGCGCAGCGCGCCTTGGAGCAAACCGCAGCCTTTTCCTTCGAGCTGCGCTCGGTCGGCAGATTTCCGGCGACCGCCTACCTGGGACCTGAACCTTCGGCGCCGTTCGTCGCGCTGACGCGAGCGATGGCCGAAGCCTTCCCCGGCTTTCAGCCGTATGCAGGCGAACAACAGGGCGTTATCCCACACCTCACCGTCGCGCATGGAAGTCCCGCCGAAGCCGACGAGGCAGCCGAGACACTGCGGCTGCGCCTTGACCAAGGTGCCGCGGTGACAGCGCAATGCAATTCCGTCGCCCTGATTGAGAACTCGTCCGGCAGGTGGAGAGACCTGCACGTGTTCCATCTTCCGCTGAGCGCTTTCGCGGCGAATCGTGTGCCGGTATGCTGAGGCGGCACGCGGCTGCGGATTCAACCGGTCGATGCAACACACTGAAGACTGCCGTATGTCATTGAGCCGAGGATGCGCATGAACGTCGCCCCAAGCGTCGCTACGTTCTGGGACGCCTTCTGCGCCGAGTTTGGAGGCGATTGCTCCGCCCGGTTCTTCGAGGCGTTTCACTTCGATGACAACGAACCCAGTGCCAACGCACTTGCGAACCTTGTACTCGCAGGCCTCAAGCGTGCAACTGCCAGCCTTCTGTGGTCGTATGAGAACGCAGGCGGTGCGCCACCAAAGCCCGGCGCCCTCAGTGTTGCCACCTACTGGGATGGTAGGACGGCGTGTGTCATCGAGACCCTGGAGGTCGAGGTCGTGCCATTCGAGCTGGTCAGCGCCGAATTCGCTGCCGGCGAAGGTGAAGGCGATGGGTCGCTGGAGTACTGGCGTCGCGCTCATTGGGCATATTTTGGCCGCGAGTGCGTTCGTATCGGTCGAGAGCCAAGCCAGGTCATGCCGGTCGTCTGTGAGCGCTTCAGCGTCGTTTACAACGCCAGTTCGTGAAAGTGCGGCTGCGGGTCCGCCCTGGGCCTCGACCGGCTACGGAAAGCGTCTTACCCGCGCGACGGAACCGCCGGGGTCGCTGGGGTTGCAGGGATGGCGGGCGTCGCAGGCGCTCCGCGCGCCCCATGAACTGCAGGAGTGGCCGGAGTCGCCGGAATAGCGGGCGTTGCGGCTACTCCGTGGTGCCCATGGTGTCCGTGGTGCCCGTGGGTTCCATGGGTCGCAGGTGTAGCCGGGGTCTCCGCCATCGCCACTCCATGGGTCAGACCATGCGTCGCTGGGGTGGCCGGAGTTGCGGGAGTTGCCGCTCCTCCGTGCCCGACACCGGCCGAAGCACTGCTCGAACCTGCCGCCGCAGCTGCGGCGCTCGCATTGCCTCCGCCGTTTCCGTTGCCAGGACCACCGCCGCCAGCGCCAACACCGCCACCTCCACCGCCTCCACCGCCTCCTCCACCACCGCCACCACCGCCACCGCCACCGCCACCACCGGCGTATGCCATCGGCGCCAAGCTGACGCTCATGAGGATCGCGAGAAAGGTCGCGGCAAAGTGCAGTCGTTTTTGCTTCATTAGTCGTTCCTGTACGTCGTAACTGAATGGGCAAGTCGCCCCTCTGGGATCACGGATCGTCCCATTGTGGGTTCCTGACGAAGCGTCAGAAACGCACAGGGCTTACCAACGCACGAGCCGAAGCGGGCGTGGACTCGCCTCAGGGAAGATCGTTGCAAAACGTCACGACCATCCATCACCGCGCTTCCCGCCGCCAGCGGCTACAGTCGGCCAAGCTTCAAGACAAATCCGCCAACTTTGGGCCGAAGCCGCTTGGCAATTTTCACGCAGGTGTTGGGCGCGCCTTAGGAAGGCAGAATGCGGCCCAAGAGAGGACCCTCGACTCAGGCCCCAGCGTTCTGATCACCGTGCCGACCAGCGCCGGCAAATCGTGGCTAGCCGTTCACGCAAGCCACGCCGGAACCGGAAGATTCTTCTCGCGCAGGAAGGCCGGGTTGTACAGCTTCGACTGGTAGCGTGTGCCGGCGTCGGCCAGGATCGTCACGATCGTGTGGCCCGGCCCGAGCTCACGTGCCAGGCGGATGGCGCCGGCCACGTTGATGCCGCTGGAACCACCCAGGCACAGGCCTTCCTCTCGCAGCAGGTCGAACAGCACCAGCAACGCCTCCTGGTCTTCGATCTGATAGGCGTCGTCCATCGAGGCGCCTTCCAGGTTGCCTGTGATGCGGCTCTGGCCGATGCCTTCGGTGATCGAGCTGCCGGTGCTGCGCAATTCGCCGTGCTTGATGTAGTTGTACATCGCGGCGCCCATCGGATCGGCGGCGGCGATCACGACACCCGGCTTGCGTTCCTTCAGGTACTGGCCGACGCCGGCCAGCGTGCCGCCTGTGCCGATCGAGCAGATGAAGCCGTCGATCCGGCCGTCCGTCTGCTGCCAGATCTCGGGGCCGGTCGAGCGGACGTGGCCATCCCGGTTGGACAGGTTGTCCCACTGGTTCGCATATAGCACGCCATGGGGCTCGCTGTGCGCGAGCTCTGCCGCGAGGCGTTCGGCGACGTGCACGTAGTTGTTCGGATCGCTGTAGGGCACCGCGGGGACCTCGCGCAGCTCGGCGCCGTACAGGCGAAGCGCGTCCTTCTTCTCCTGACTCTGCGTCTGTGGGATCACGATCACCGTGCGGTACCCGCGGGCGTTGCCCACTAGCGCAAGGCCGATGCCGGTATTGCCGGCCGTCCCCTCGACGATTACGCCTCCCGGCTGCAGGTCGCCGCGCGCTTCGGCATCGAGCACGATATAGAGCGCTGCGCGATCCTTGACCGATCCGCCGGGATTCATGAACTCGGCCTTGCCGAGAATCGCGCAGCCGGTCAGCTCGGAGGCCTTGCGCAACCTGATGAGCGGTGTATGGCCCACCGCCTGGATGAAGCTTTCACGCACGTCCATGATGAAGGAGGATAGTCTGCGCGTCAGGGCGTTCCAGGTTCGCGCGGTCCGCATGAGACTACCTGCAGAAAGGTTTTCGGCCGGGCGTCCTGACCAGCCCCGCCACCAGAATGTCCTTGCTCGCATGCACATCGGCATGCTCCGGTGGCCGCAGGCCATGCAGGCGAATACGCTTTGCGTCTTCCCGCTGTCCGCGGCCTGGTGGCCGCAGACGCGGCGGGCAACAATCGGCCAGAACCCGACATTCGACCCATCGACCCAGTGAACGACAAATCCGTCAACTTTGAACCTGCCTCGTCGGAAGACGCCGAGGACCTTGTCGCCCTCCGAATCGTCGCCATGCGCCCAAGCCTTGAGCGGCTCGGCCGCTTTGACCTGCAACGCGCGAGGGACCGATTTTTGGCCAGCTTCACGCCAGCGTATACCCGGCACCTGGTAGTCGGGGCGCGGAGGGTGGGCTTCGTTGTTGTCCGCCCCGAGGCTGGGCATTTGCGTCTTGACCATCTCTACGTGGCCCCCGCGCATCAAGGCCAGGGCATCGGTGCCGCAGCCCTTGCAGTCGTGTTCGCCGAGGCAGATGCGCAAGGGATGTCCGTTCGGGTCGGCGCGTTGCGGGAGAGCGACTCGAATCGCTTCTATGCGCGACATGGTTTTGAGCTGGTCGAAGAGACCGAGTGGGACAACTACTATGTTCGGGCGCCGGCCATTGGGGCGAGGGATGGCGCCTCAAACGGCTGACGAGCGCGCCCGGCCCAAGGCAGAATGCGGCCAAAGCCCGAGAACGGCCAGAACCGGACCTTCCCGACGAGCCTCCAGACGTGCCACACAAACACTCGGATGGATGCCTCGCGTGCGTGAAACAGAATCGCCCGGGACATACTCCGGCGCATGAATCGAAACCTCCTACTTGGCTTGCTCGCTGCAGCTGCTGCGGTCCTGATTGGCAGCGGCTGGCAGTTGGTTTCGCGTTATGGCGTGACCACGACACTGGGGCCGCTGGACTTGGCCCTCATGCGCTACGGCATTCCTGCCTTGTTGCTCGGCCCTCTGCATTTCAGGAAGGGGTTGCTGCCCGCTACATCGCCGCGCTGGGCACCGGTTGTGATGGTTCTCGGCGGAGGCTTGCCGTTTGGCCTTTTGGTACTCGCCGGCGCTCGATGGGCGCCTGCGGCTCACATAGGCGTCGTGCTCGCTGGTAGCGTGCCGCTTTTCACAGTTGTTGCAGCCTGGGCCTTTCGCGGCGAAAAGATTGGCGGCTGGCGCGCGCTCGGCTTGGCATCCATCGCCTGTGGCATGCTTGTTTTTGCCCACGCAAGTTTGGACGATGCGTCGTCGAGTTGGCGTGGTGACGTTCTCTTCGTCATCGCGGCGGTGCTGTGGACCGCCTACTCGCTTTCCTTCAAAGCATGCGGGCTGACGCCGTGGCAGGGCGCCGCCTTCGTCAACGGCTGGTCCACCGTTCTGCTGCTTCCCCCGCTTGTCGCCTATGGTCTGCCTCGGCTCGTGAGCGCGCCTTGGAACGACGTCGCGCTGCAGGCCTTCGGCCAAGGACTGGTCGCAGGCGTGCTGGGCGTCGTGGTCTACACCGCCACCATCGCCAGATTGGGTGCATCCAATGCAGCGTTGACCCTGGCACTAGTACCTGTTGTGACTACTCTCGGCGGGGCCTGGATACTTCACGAACCCATCACGAGGGCAACACTGGTAGCCCTTTCATTTGTCGTTCCGGGAGTTGCCTTGGCAAGTGGGATGGTGGGACGGATGGCCAAGTCGCGGTAAACACGTGCGTGGTGCCAAGACGGGACATGCACTCCATGCAACGAAGCGCGTGTGCACTCACCTGGAATGGGTCAACAATCGGCCATCGCGGACACAGGAGACCCAGGTGCCAGTACCACAAGAGCGAGTCGAATACTTCAAGGATGGTACGGTCCGCGCTCGTGGTCAGATGCTCGACGGCCTGTTGAACGGCTACTGGGAATGGTTCCGCAAGGATGGCGTTCGAATGCGCTCGGGCTACTTCGAGCTTGGAGTGCAAGTAGGAACGTGGACGACCTACGACAAGCATGGTGCGGTGTACAAGGTCACCACGATGAAGCCAACGGGTAAGTGACGGCCAAGAGCCGACATCTGAGGAGCCGATGAAAATCCAAGTCCGACGCGCGACGGAAGACGATGCAACTGACGCTTGCAACGTCATTCGGAGTTCAATCCTGGAGAGCTGTACCGACGACCACCATGGCGATGCCAAGGTGCTCGAAGGATGGCTGCGCAACAAAACGCCTGAGTTCGTGCGTAGGTTCATCCTCGCGTCGAACGCGTTTTCGGTTGTCGCCAGCGTTGACGAGGAAACGGTCGGGTTCGGGTCTGCCTTGGGAACGGGCGAGGTGACGCTTTGCTATGTTGCGCCTTCCGTGCGCTTTACTGGCGTAGGCAAGGCGCTACTTGCCGCTATCGAAGACCACGCGGCTCGAGCGGGAGTCGGGACGCTGCGCCTGGAGAGCACGCGCACAGCACTGACGTTCTACCTCCGCAATGGATTTGTGCCCGAAGGCCCCCCGGTCTTGGCGTTCGGCATCGAGGGCCAACCCATGCGAAAAGAGCTCAGCCTCGCTGAGCAGCGCGAGGAAATTCAGGCCGTCCTAGACGCGGCGATAAAGGACACTGGCGACTACCTCTGGATGCAGGACGGAGGTGTGCGGTGGGGCGGCGGCTTCGAGGACTCGCTGTTTTCGCACCTCGAGCTCCTTCACCCATGGCTAACCCGAGCGTCGTTCAAGAGCCTTGTCGCCTACGGCGGATGGTTATGCTGGCACGAAGGACTGAATGCCTAGACCAGTTCGCTCGAGCGCCGCAGTCGGCCAACACCGGACATCGGCGCAGAGTTCCCAAACAACCGCCATAGCTTCCCAGGACGAGCATGAGCATTCCTTCAAACATCGCAGTGTTCTGGGACGCTTTCTCAGCCGACGTTGGACAGGATTGCTCCGACCGATTCTTCGAGGCATTCCACTTCGATGACAACGAAGCCACCGCCAACGAGCTTGCCGACCTCGTGCTTGCAGGCGTCAAGCGGGCTACCGCCGGTCTCCTCTGGTCATTTGAGGGCGCGGGCGGTTCACCACCAAAGCCCGGCGCCCTCAGTGTCGTTACTTACTGGGATGGAAAGCCTGCCTGTGTCATCGAAACCCTGGAGGTTAAGGTGTTGCCGTTCGCGCAAGTCACCGCTGAATTCGCGGCAGTCGAGGGCGAAGGTGATGGGTCGTTGGAGTACTGGCGCCGGGTGCACTGGGCATACTTTGGCCGCGAGTGCGCGCGTCTGGGCCGAGAACCAAGCCTGACCATGCCTGTGGCGTGCGAGCGCTTCAATGTCATCTACCGAGCCAATGCTTGAACCGAGTTCCTTGCAGCCAAGGGCACAGGCCGACGGGCTTGAACCGGCCATGAGCTGCCGGTCGCGAGTCTGCCAGCTACGACCGCTCCGACTGAGAGCGGACGGTGGCCCTGCTAGGCCTCATTTCCGGCAATAGGCCAAAACATGCGATTCGGCCAGAAACAGGCCCCGTTCGGCATCTTGTGGATGCCCCAAATGGTGGCCTGTGCCTTCGACACAATCACCTTCTCGGGAATCGAGCACGAGAACCACAAATTCGTCCACCAGACGTGGTACTGCCAGAGGTGCGCCGCGCTCGATCGGGATCACTCGCTGCAGCGAAAGCGCCACACCGACTCCCCTCATGGCCACCTGCAGAGCCAAGCCGCGACCGCCGGAATACAAAGTAACGACCGGCACGGGAACTTCCGTTCTAAGGACATTCCACGCTTGAAGCGTTCACATCTTCGACCTAGGCTGCTTCCATGGAACCAACTGAAGATCCTGCGGAAGTCTTTGCAAACTTGGCTGTACTCGCTGGTCTCCTCAAGGCTGGCGAGCCGGTCACGCCGGCTGTGCGGACCTTCGCCGAATGTGTGGTGACTGAGTGCGCCGCGCTCGCCGATGGCTTCGGCACCGAAGACGAGACCGCAGGGGACCGCATCCGGCTCAGCTTACTCACAAAGTAGCGGCCCGGTCTGAGCGTTGCCTACAGCGGTAGGTCTGAAGTTGACCCTGTTGCGCGGACGGTTTGGGACTTGATCTCAAGTCCGATAAAGGCCGTATGTCCGCAGCTCGAGCGGTCGAACCGGAACTGCTGACGGTCTGAGACCGTCGAACGTCGTGTCTTGCCCGCCCGCAGCTGGCCGTGCACCGGCCTCCCGACGATCATCAACGGTCGGCAATGGATCGGCGCCAGGGACATGGCTGCACGCCTGTTGATCTTGATCAATGGGCTGTGGCGGCGGGTCGCGTACACACAAATACATGAAGCGCGTTGTCGTCGATCACTTCGGCGGGCCTGACGTCTTGAAGGTCGTGGAAGACGAAGATCCTCGACCGGGTCCAGGTGAGGTCCGCGCCAGGGTATTGGCCGCCGGGGTGTCGTTCACCGATGCCCAGTTGCGCGCCGGCACCTATCTCGGCGTGCCGAAGCCGCCGTTCACGCCCGGCTACGAGTTCGTCGGCGTCGTCGAAGAGCTCGGCCCAGGCTGCTCCAGGCTCCAGGTGGGAGACCGCATCGCCGCGCTGACGGTATGGGGCGCCTACTCGGAGTGTGTGTGCGTGGCAGAGACGAATGCGGTCGAAGTGCCCGACGATCTCGACCCCGCGCAGGTGGTGAGTCTCGTGTTGACTTACATGACCGCCTACCAACTGCTCCACCACGTGGCGATGGTAAAGCGCGGGGAGTCGGTGCTCGTGCACGGCGCGGCCGGCAGGGTGGGCATGGCCGTCCTGGAACTCGGAGCGCTGGCCGGGCTGCGCCTGTACGGGACCGCTTCAGCGCGCGACGGCGCAGCGGTCGAGCGCTTGGGCGCGGTGGCGATCGACTACCAGAACGAGGACTTCCTGGCCCGCGTGCGCGAGCTTCCAGATCGAGGCGTCGATGTCGCGCTCGACGGTCTCGGTGGTGCGCTGTCGCTTCGCTCTTTTCGAGCGCTGAGGCCGGGTGGAAGGCTTGTCGTGTTCGGCCACTACGCCACGCTGGCTGAGGGGCGCAAGAGTTGGCGAGGCTGGATTGAGTGGTACGCAGCCACCGCGGCCGTCTGGCTCTGGAGCCTCGTCTCGCCCCGCAGGCGGGTCCTCGCCTACCGGATCCAGAAGCTGCGCGACCGCATCCAGGTACTGCCGCTGGGAGTGGGTTCCCGAGCGCTGCCCGTGGGCGGAGGTCCGCGCGATCCGGATGGGTTCCGCGAGGACTTCCTCGCGCTGCTCGAACTGCTTCGACGTGGTGCGATCCGCCCGATCGTCGCCGAGCGTTTGCCGCTCACCGAGGCGCGCCGCGCGCATGAACTGCTGGATCGCACGGCGGCGAAGGGCAAGATCGTGCTTGTGCCATGAGCCACGTCGCGCTGGATGCGCGAGAACCGAGAACCAGTTCTCCACCTGGTTCAGCCAGGACGAGTAGGTGGGCATAAAGTGGATGTGCACGTCGCGATGCTCGGCAAGGAACTCGTCCACGAGCTTTGAGTCTTGAGGCTGCTGACGCTGTCACAAATGACGTGGATCTCGCGACGCTTGGATTGCCGACCTAGACGGCAGAATGCGGCCAGGAGCAGTCCTTCGACCTTGCCCGCGACTTGGTTTGCCTCAGAATAGGGCCGGATTCGTGAAATAGTGCCAACAGTGCGAACCTTCAGCCGACTTGTGATTGACGTCAATCGGAATACCGTGAGGGCTCGGTTTCTCCCTGGGTAGGCATCAAGGACCAACCCCTTAAGGCCCGTTTCGTACGGGCCTTCTTTTGTTCAATCGACAATCGCTCTGGCGCAGGCGCGCCGCCATGACGGCTGGCGGCCAGATCCGGTCGTTCGCAACGGTTGTGCAATTTGCCCAAAAGCCGACGTTTCAGGTAGAAAGCCACGACCCTACGCCGGCTTCCCCGAACCCACGCTGTCGCTCGATTCAGTTACCTTGATGATGCAGAACGAACTGTCGCGCCGCGCAGTACTGCTGAGTTTGGTTGCGTCCAGCTCGCTATGGCCGCCAAAAGTCCTTGCCAGTGCGCACTGTGAACAACCTCCTAGCCTCAACGGCCCGACATTTTCCCCGTCCGGTCCGCGTGCTGAAAAGTTTGGCATCACGCAGGGCTTTCCTGTCTCGGATCCGTCGCTGCGCGGTCAGCCTGGCGAGCCTTTGGACGCGAAGTATCGCGTCGGCGCCTTCAGTCACTTCGACGACCTCAACCGCATCCACACGATCCCACGGGCTGCGGCCCCGTGGTGCTTCGCCTATGCGGTCGCCGATATTCGCTATCGGTACAAGGGTTCGGATTCAACCATCGACGACTATCTCGGGCGGCAGCCCGTGACCGGCTTGCTGATCGCTAAAGATCAAACCATCCTGCAGGAACGCTACCAGTACGGCCGAACCGATCACGATCGCTTGTTCTCAGGTTCGATGGCAAAGAGCATCACTGGGTTGCTGGTCGGCGTCGCCATTTCGGAGAGGGCGATCAGATCGGTTGACGATGTGGTGCAGACCTATGTCCCGGAACTGCAAGGAACTGAGTACGGCAAGACATCACTACGTGACCTGCTGCACATGGCCTCGGGCGTCAAATTCGACGAAGAAGCCGACGACGAGCGCGATCTCAAAAGGCTGTGGGGCGGAATGGTTCTCGGCAACCGCCCTTGGATCGACAATGCGCTCGGCCGCGGAACACCGCAGCGCACCACCATCGACACGATCACCAATTTCAACCAGCGCATTGCGCCAGCAGGGACTGAATTTCACTACTCCAGCATTGAACCGTCAGTGCTTGGCCTTGTCGTGCAACGTGCAACTGGCCGAACCCTGTCCGCCTATTTGCACGAGAAGGTCTGGAGCCGGATAGGCACTGAAGCCGACGGGGCGTGGCTGGTGAACGCGCAGGACGGCGAAGTCGCTTGGACATTTTTCGGTGCGGTTCTGCGGGACTATGCTCGCCTGGGAAGACTGCTCGCGCATGATGGAAAGTGGGAGGGAACTCAGATCATTCCGGCCCAATGGATGATCGAGGCGACGACGACGCGCTCGCCAGATCGCTTTCTCACTCCCGGATTGGCTCGCCCCCAGGCGTATGGCTATGGCTACCTGATGTGGCTGCTCCCCGGTCCGAGGCGCCAATTTGTTCTTCTGGGCGCGTACGGCCAACGCATCTTCGTCGATCCTTCAGCCAAGCTGGTCATGGTGCAGACCGGAGTTGATCGATCGATCGATCAGAGCGATGAACCGGGGCGCCTTTGGGCGTCGGTAGTTGCCAAGTTCAGTGGCTGATGCGTTTTCGCTCAACGGTTGGCGACGCCGCAGGGGATTTGTGGGTCTGCTTCGGAGAGAACTCGAGCGCCGTCCTGGCGGCACCAGCAAAAGCAGGGCAGGGCGCTTCGGTCAGTGACGAGGCATTGAAGCGCGTGCACACCGACCAATTGCCAGACCACAATGGGCAGACAGCCGCCTCCAGCCATTACCAGCCATTCAATGTGAATGCCAGAAAGCAGCCGCACGACGCCGCTCTCGACCCTGAGCAGACGGTGATGAAAAGCAAAGGCAGTCGTTTACGCCGATCTCACCAGCCACACCGACAGTGACCGCAGCGCCCCTCGGGCGCCGAGCGCACGCGGGATCGACCTGCGCGCGCCGACGGTTGAAGACAGTGTCGAAGGCCTACTGGAAGCTCTCGCCGACGCCTGAGATGGGAGTTGTGAAAGACAATGGCCACGGTGTTGTGGCGTAGCGCTGGCTACTGTCGACGAATACTTCCGCCCGAGAGCCGGGAGCGAGACAATCGCGGCTTCGCTATCCTAAGGAGCTCTCATGATGAGATCCGACGACGCCGGCAAACTCGTGCTTCGCCTTGGCCTTGGCCTCATCGTCCTTGTGCATGGAATCAGCAAGCTGAGCGGAGGCGTCGGCTTCATCTCGGGCCTGCTCGCATTGCACGGACTGCCGCCCGCGATTGCCTATCTGGTCTACGTCGGCGAGATCGTGGCGCCGCTACTGCTTATCGTTGGCCTCTATTCGCGACCGGCGGCCTGGATCGTCGTGATCAACATGATCGCGGCGATTGGCCTAGTTCGTTATAAGGACATGTTCGTTATCAGCAAGACCGGGGGCTGGGCGATGGAACTGGAAGGCCTGCTCCTGATCTCGGCGGTAGCAGTGGCCTTGCTCGGCGCCGGCCGCTTCAGCCTGGGCGGGAGCGGCAATAAACTCAACTGAGCGGATGCTGCCGACGGTATCCGCAATATCGAGGGCTACGGACGTACTCAGGCGAGGTGCTTGTTGCCCCAGTCGCGCATTGCCTTGACGATCGGGCCGAGACTACGGCCCTTGTCAGTCAACACATATTCGAGCCGCGGCGGCCGCTCGTTGTAGAGCTGCCGTTGTATCAGGCCGTTGTCTTCCATCGCTTTCAGGCGAGCTGACAGCGTGTTCGGCGCGACGCCCGGCAGCGACGCCTGGAAATCCTGAAAGCGCCGCGGCCCTTGCTGCAGCAGGTCGCGCAGCAGCAATACGGTCCAGCGCTCGCCGATCAGGTCGAGCGTGCGGGCAACCGGGCAGTCGTCTATACCGTAGGTCTTCGCCATGCGGGGAGCATAGCGGATTTGACTTCCATTCAGCAAGTGACTACAGTTTCAATACTGACTATCTATTGAAAAGTAACACTCAACGAAGAGGAGCTTGCCGTGCAACGCATCCGCCCCTTGCTGGCCGCCATCGTGGTCGGCTTGGCCGCACTGCTGGCGCTGGCCTTCGTCGGCCAGGCCGCTGGCCGCGCCGAGGTCTCCAACATCGCTTACCTGCCCGAACTCGCCTACCTCAAGCAGGTCAACGCGTGGCGCACGCCGTCTGACCCGCAGCTTGTCTTCTTGTTGATGGGCCAGTTCGCCAACGCAAACCAACACGCCGAAGGCGCGGCTTACCTCGAAACACTGCGACAGCGCTTCGACGCCCAGCTGAACGATACCCAGCGCGCGCTCTACTTGACGGCGATCGCCTCGCTTCGCGCCGGGCACGCACACGACGTGTTCCTGCTTCGTCGCTACGGCTGGGTGCGCGACACGGTGGCGATGCTGGACGAGGCAAAGCGCCTCACCGGCGGCAACGTGTATGTCGTGCGGTGGATGTCGGGCATCGTGCGATCAAAGCTACCTGCCTTCTTCGGCGAACGCGACACCGCCCTCACCGATCTGCAGTGGTGCCTCGCCCATGCCGACAAGGCGCCGCACGCCGGCTGGTTGCGCGAGGTGCGCTTCCAACTCGCGGCGATCCAAGGTGCGCGCGGCGAGGCAGCCGACGTGCAGCGAGCCCCGGTGAAAGGCAACGGCGCCGTCGGTGCCATGCCGGTATTGTTCACGACCCCGTTCTCAGGCGATTCTGATAGCGGCCATCAGTTCTCGCCGCGCGTCATACGCGAGGTGGTGCCAGGCACCGTTTACCTGCTTTCGGGGTTCGAGTTCACCGAGTATTACTTCATCGTCTCGGCCGACCGCAAGGAGCTGATCTCCATCGACGCCGGCACTCGGCCAGACACGGCGCGCGAGGCGCTCGAAGCGCTGCGCGCGAAGGTGCCGGCGCTGCCGCCGCTCACCACGGTGTTCGTCACGCACGCGCACTGGGATCACGTGGGTGGTCAGCGCTACTTTCGGCAACTGAACCCCGTAGTGCGCTTCGTCGGCCGCGCCAACTATGCCGACGAGCTGGCCCACGACTCGATCGGGGACCCCGCGACATTGCAGCGCTTCTTCGGGCGGGGCTTTCGCTTGGAGGATGTGCTCGCCTACAAGCCCGACGTGGCGATCGACAAGCCCACTGACATGACGGTCGGCGGCACGCGCTTTTCGCTATTGCCGGCGCGCGGCGGCGAGACCGACGATGCCATGCTGATCCACATGCCGGTGCACGGTGTCCTGTTCGTAGGCGACATCTTGATGCCTTACCTTGGCGCGCCCTTTGTCAACGAAGGCGGCGTCGACGGCTTGCTCGCCGGCATCGACCAGGTGACGGCGCTGAAACCGCGCCTCCTGCTGCATGGGCATGAGCCGCTGACGCGTCTCTTCGATTCGACGCGCATGCTCGCCGAGCTGCGCCCGCAGCTTGGCTGGCTACGCGACCAAGTCGTGCGCGAAATGGCTCGCGGCACGCCTCGCGCCACGCTGCAGCAGAGGAACCTCATCGCGCCGACGCTCGAGCATGCGTCATCATCGGTGCATTTGGCCTACTTGGTGCTGCGCGAGAACCTCATCAACCGGGTATTCGATCAAAGCAGCGGCTACTGGCAGAACGGCCTGCAGGGGCTCGACGTGCTCGCAGACGCCGACCACGGCGCGGCGCTGATCGACTATCTCGGGCTCGGTGAATCGCAGATCGTCGCCGCGAGCGAGAAGATGATGGCCGATGGCCGCCACGAACTCGCCGCGCAGACGCTGCGCTGGGCGCTGGCGCGACAGCCCTCGAGCGAGTCGCTGCGTGCGCAATACCGGCTGGCGAACCTAAAGCTGATGGAGAAGTACCAGGAGTTCAACCCGTTCAAGTTCATCCTCTACGGCGGCCAGATCGACCAGTCGACCCCGCAGATGGCGCTCGATGCGCCGGCGCCAACCCGCTGAATCGCGGGCCGCGCGAAGCCACAGCGGTGGCCTGCGTTTGCGACAGGCTCAGTTGTCCTTTCGGATGCACTGGCCAATGCCGCCTTTTGGGCGCCGAATTTCGACGACTGAGCGACTCATAAGGGCCCGAAGCTCGACGACCGCGACCGGCTACAGTCGGGCCATGAGCAGACATCCGGGGCTGCAGCTCAATCTTGCAAGCTGGTGACGAAAAACGCCTCGGGCGATGGCGCAGCTGCAGGACCTAGCCGGCCCCAAGCGTGAAGGCAGCAAGCTCCCAGTCTCCAGTCTTCTCGTCGCACCGGAGGACGTATAGATGCCCGTCATCTGCGTCGACTCTGAACCAGCGCTGTGCTTGCCCAAACCAACGGTCAACGATGCCGCGCACGGCAAGTCGGCGCTCGCCGAGCCAGAAAGCGAATGGTTCCGGCTCACCACGATAGCCGACGCAGCACTCCACACGAATGGTCATGGCTGGACTTGGCAGTTGCCCTTGCGCCTGTTGCGGGCCGAAGCCAAGCACTCAGCGCAAGTGCGAGGTTGGCACGGCCAAAGTTTCCGGCTTCTTAGTCATCCTGGACTGCGTTGCGAAACTCGCCCCTTGCGACCTCTGCAGGGTCGCGCTCGTTCCTTGCAGGCCAGAGCCCAAAACCCCAGTCCAGCATGTCGTTGTACACCGCGCGCCCTTCCGTAAGACGCAGCATCTCAGCGGCGAATTTCTCAGCCCACTCAACCATCGCTCCCTCTCCCACAATTCAGCGAGGATGATGCACAAGTGCGCCCTGCGCTGCGCGCGCGAGGTTATTCAGGTTATTGGGGTTATTCACGCCCTGGCATTTCTGTGCCTGACTCGCTACGTAAAGCACGGGGGGCAGGACTACCGCAAGGGGCCACTTTCAGGAAGGTCAACGTGCGCCACTACTGGTGGTTCAGTCTTGGGCGTAGAACCGAATTCGTGAAGGCGTGCGGCACGCTGCGGTGGTGAAGCGGCTTGTACGCATAGGAGACGTCGAAATCCCGTTCGATGAGCGCGGTGACGAGTTGCTTCGCAATGTCGGGCCGCCCGCGCAAGCGGTAGCCGAACAACTCGTCCTCGTTCCACACATTGGCCTTGCCCTTCATCGTTGACGAAGTCTTTGTCTCCGCCCAGGGCCGCAGGTCCAAAATTCTCATAGGCGAGGATCGCGAACGGCGGAATCAGGTCTTCGTGGAAGTTCTCGTATTGGTCGTCACCCCAAATGACGACCACATCCGGCTTGAGCTGTCGGCTGCGGATTCAACCGGTCGTACAGCGGACGCCGAAACTGCCCGGAAGCGGCCGTTGGATG
The DNA here is from genome assembly GCF_056402355.1 of Variovorax sp. P4_B11. Lineage (NCBI taxonomy): Bacteria > Pseudomonadati > Pseudomonadota > Betaproteobacteria > Burkholderiales > Comamonadaceae > Variovorax > Variovorax sp. P4_B11. The sequence continues at coordinate 126,679 of NZ_JBFUHO010000008.1, read as the reverse complement.
CGATGCCCCGACCCGGCCAACTTTGAAAAAGCGAGCGGCCAAGTGTCGAACCTTGCCGCACCCGTCAGAGCAGTCGTCGACGGGCGTAGCGGACCACCGTCACGCCCGGCTTGGCCTGGCGCGTCGAAGGCATGACGAGCACGCAGTCGTCATACGGCGTGACCACGGGCTCGCCGTCATTCCAGCCGATCACGGTGCCCGCGCGTTCGATCACTTCCAGCCCGGTGAAGGGATGCGCAAAGCGAAATGCCGCGCTGCGCGCCACCACCGGCCCGGTCACGTCGAGGGCCCATTGGCGTGGCGCGTCAGGCTGCAACCAGCCGGGCAGCCATTGCGCGATGGCGGCATCGTCCAGCGTGCCGGCCGCGCGCAGGAAGCGCGCGCACTGGTCCTGCGCCACGGTGCGACTGGCCGGATCGCCATGGAAGCCGCACTCGACAAGCAGCGCACAGGCGTCGCTCTCGGCATCGGGCGCGCCGAAGCGGCCGAAGTCGCGCATGCGCACGCCGTCCTTGTGGCCCGCATCGATGACCACATGCTCGGGGCTGCGCATCTGCTGCGCCAACCGCAGGTTGCGCGGCTGGATGCCGGTGAGCGACAGCGGCGCGGAGGGCTCATGCATCGAATGCAGGTCCAGCAGCCAATCTGCCTGTGCCACGTGCACCTGCAGTTGCGCGGCGCGCCGCCGCTCCCGTGTATCGCCGGCCTCGATGCGTTCGGGCGACCATTGGCGGTTGAGGTCCTCGTCGACAAAGCGCGAGGCATCGTGGTTGGCCGGATCGAAGCGGTCGAAGGCCTCCAGGTTGCAGAACGCCAGCGTGACGCGGCCGCGCTGCGGGCGCACCCCGGCGTCCAGCAGCCCCTTGAGCGCCCATGCGCCGCACAGTTCGTTGCCGTGCACGAGCGCGCTGATCATCACGTGCCGACCGGGCTGGTCGGCCTCGAAGCGCCAGACGCCTTCGACGCCGGTGTTGCCGGCACGCCAGGCGCTGATGTCGGGGGCGGGGAGTTGAAACGACAACACGGGCACGCTCATTCCTTGATGTTGGCGAACTTGACGATGTTCTTGTACTTGGCGGTTTCGGCGACGAGAAACTGGTTCACGTCCACCGCCGAAGCCGGCACGGTCGAACTGGTGGCTTCCATCTTCTTGCGAAAGTCGGGGGACTGCAGGGTCTCGTTCAGCGCGGTCTTCAGCCGGGCCTGCACCGGCTCCGGCAACTTGGCCGGCCCCATCAGCACGAACCAGACACCGATGTCCAGGTCCTTCAGGCTCGGGCTTTCGCTGAGTGCGGGCAGATCGGGCGTGATGGCCGAACGCCTGGCCTCGGTGGTGCCCAGCGCCACCAGCTTGCCGCTGCGGATATGGGGCAAGGCGCTGGAGAGCACGAACACGCCGAAATCGATGTTGCCGCCCAGCAGGTCGCTGGTCAGCGGCGCCACGCCACGATAGGGCACGTGGGTCATGAAGACGCCGCCCTGTTGCTTGACCATCTCGCCGGCCAGGTTCAGCGAGGTTCCCACGCCGGAACTGCCGTAGCTGTACTTTCCGGGGTTCTTCTTCAGCAGGGCGAGGAACTCGCCGGTGTTCTTCACGCCTGCCGCCGGGGCCGCCACCAGCACCAGCGGCTGGGAGGCGATCAGGCCGATGGGGGTGAAGTCCTTGGCTTCGTACCGGACGTTGGCGTTGATCAGCTTGTTGATGGCCACTTCGTTGTTGGCCCCCACCAGGAGCGTGTAGCCATCAGGCGCTGCATTGGCGACCTTTTGCGCGCCGATCGCGCCGCCGGCGCCCCCGACGTTGTCGATGATCACCGGCACGCCGAGCCGATGGGACAGCTCGACGCCCAGCGCGCGTCCGGTCAGGTCGGTCGAGCCGCCCGGCGGATATGCCACCACGAGGGTGATGGCCTTGCTGGGGTAGGCCGCGACCTGCGCAGAGGCCGGACCGGCTGCCGTCCAGGCAAGGCCGCACGTGGCCACGGCAAGATAAAAGGAGAAAGTGCGGGGCAGACGCATGGTGGCCTCAAGGTTGGGTGAACCCGAGGATTTTGCGCGGACCCTCGTTCCTTCCTGGTGCCATCACGGCACGATCCAGTGCTATTCGTGCAACGGATCAGCGCAACGCAATGGCGCGCCACATGTCCTCGGCCAGCGGGCCCAGACGGCGCTTGGGGCGGTACAGGCGAACCTCGAAGCGCACTTCCATGCGACGTCCTCCCGGCAGGACCAGGCGGCCGGACTTGCAGTCGCCTTGCACCATGGACCAGGGCAGCCACGCCACGCCCAGACCCCGGAGCACATATTCGTACAGCGCATCCGCCGAATCGCATTCGATGCAACGCCGAAGGCGCGGCGCCTGCGGGTTGTTCGCGAGATGGTCTTCCACCAGGCGGCCCATCGCCAGCGTCCGGGCATAGGCCAGGAAAGGCACCTCGTCGGCGCCGTCAAAGGCGTGCATCGCGCCGCCCTGTGCATCGGCGCGCGACACCGGCACCAGCTTGTCGGATGCCACCGTCACATGGGTGAACTGCCGGGCATCGAGTCGGAAGGTGAGGGCCGAATGATGAAAGATCAGCGAGAAGTCCACCTCGTTGTTCTCCAGCATCCGGACCGTCCCTGCCAGCGCAGTGGTCAGGATGCGGACTTCACCGTGGCGCAGCACGGGCTGCGCCCGCACCAGCCAGTCGGCCATGACCGTGCGCGCCAAGGTACGGCCGGTGGCCACCGTCACCGTGCGGGCCTGTCGGCCGGCCACGTTCTGCATCTCTTCGCGCGAACCTTCGACACTGCGCACCGTCTGGCTGGCGTTTTCGAGGAAGCTCTCGCCCGCTGCCGTCAGTGCGACCGGGCTGCTGCCGCGCTCCACCAGTGCCGTGCCGGCCCACGACTCCAGCGCGCGGATGCGGCGACCGAAGGCGGGGTGCGTGACGTGTCGAAGCTCGGCGGCGCGGGTGAAGCTGCGCGTCTGCGCCAGCGCGATGAAGTCTTCCATCCATTTGAATTGCATGGGGGCGCTGTGGTCCTGGTACGGCGTGCAAAGCCTGAACGAATTGGTGGGGAGTGCAATGAGGATCGCAATTCTGCGGGGATTCTGATTGGCGGTCGCGCCATGCACGGTGAGCATGTGGCGCGCAAGCCGTCTGTCATCGCTTCTGATGACGACGCGCCGAGGGCGATCACCTAGTCTCGCGCTGTAGCCCTGGGAGAAACGTCATGAAGTCCATCAGCGCAACTTACGCCGCGATGTTCTCTGTCTCCATGGCGTTCGTCGCATCCGGGTGTCACGAGCTCGGCAGCCCACCGGTGGTGCTGCCGGCCAAGGCGGCGGGCGACCAGGTGGCGCAAGGGCAGCCTGTCGCCTACATCGGTGACGTTTTCTCGGAGGCCGAGAAGGCGCTCGCGGCCCTCCCCAGGGGCGAGCCGGAGCCCAACCCGAATGGAAACTGACACGAGGCGTGCCGTGGCGCGGATGCTCGATCAGATCGGCGCCAGGCCCGGCCCATAGCGATCCAGCTTGAGGGTTTTCATGAGGGCCGCAAAGCGAGGCTCCGATCGAAGGGGGGCCCAGTGCGGATCGTCCTTCAGAAAGATCATTCGGGTGTCTCGCGTCCTGAATCCTTGCTCCAGTTCCGCAAGCGCCGGCGCCGTCTCACCCAGCGCGGCGTGCAACGATGCGATTGAAGTCGGCGTGACGTACCGCGTCTTCGATTCCGCCAGCAGCTGGTTCAGGATCCGTCGGGTCTCTTCGGCTTCACCGAGACGTGCCAGTTGCACGCCCAGCACGGACCGGGGCCGGGTGGTGCCGTCGGACAGCGCCACGGCCCGCCGGATGGCCGCGATGCCCTGGTCCGGATGCTGCTCGGCCATGTGCAGCAAGCCGAACGCCAGATGGGTCAGCCACAGGTTCGGCGCAATCTCAAGCGACCGGTTCAGCCTCGCCCGAGCCTCTGCCAGCTGCCCGTTGGCCAGCAAGCAACTCCCTTCCACCGTGTGGAACATCGGGGACATGGGGTCGAGCGACCGCGCCGTGCGCTGATGAGCGAAGCCCTCGGCGAGGCGATCCTGGCTCAGGAGCAGGGTTGCCAGGCCCCAATGCCCGGCCGCCGTGTTGGAGTTGATCGCGAGCGCGCGGCGATACGCCTGCTCGGCGCCAGGCCAGTCGAAATCGAACCAATGGCGGCTGAAGGCGAGGCCGGCATGGGCATCCGCCAGATCGGGGGCCAGTGCCAGCGCACGCCGTAGCGCTGCGTTTCCCGGCTCGAAGACCTCCGAGGCCAACGCATCGGCGATCCATATCTTGCGGCGGTAGAGATAGGCCAGTTCCACCCAGGCCAGCGCATAGGCAGGGTCGATGCTGAGCGCCTGGTTGAGCAGCGCGATGCCTTTCTCGATTTCGGCGGCTCGGCCACCCCGAGCCTGCCACCGGGCAGCCACGTAGAGCTGATAGGCCTCCATGTCGCGCGTGCCGCCGATCTCGGACAGTGGGGGTGCGGCGCCGACTCCCGGGCGCAGCACCGGCAGCAACGCCTGCATCACCCGGTTCGAGATCTGATCCTGCACCTCGAAAACGCTCGTGAACGTCTCGTCGAATCCGCCGCTCCAGGCGGCGACGCCATCGGACGCGTGCAGCAGGCGGGCGGTGGCGCGCACCAGATCGCCACGTCGCTGCAGCGAGCCGTCGACGATCCAGGCCACCTCGAGTTCCCGCGCGGCACGCACCGGGTCTTGGCCTGCGCCGGCATAGCGCAGCACGGAGCCGGTCGAGCGCACGACCAGCCCGGGCACGGTGGAGAGCCTGGCGATCAGGCTGTCGGCCATCCCGACTTCCAGCAGTTCGTCCCGGTTGGTCGCTTCGAGCGGTTTGAAAGGCAGGACGGCGAGGGTGGCGATGGAGGCTGGCTCGAGCGGCGGGCGGTGCCAGGCCCACCAACCGGCGCCGCCCAAGGCGATCGCCGCGCCGGCCCCCAGTGCCAGGCGCATTCGGCGGCGCCGTGCGGGATCTGCAGGAGGCGAACCGGGCGCCGGCGCAAGCGCCTCGTTGTTCGCAGCGGCCTTCGCCGTGTCGGCGTCGGCCGGCCTGACGACGGGCGCAACGAAGCGGAACCCGCGCCGAGGCACGGTCTGGATGAAGCGGCTGCCCTGGGTGTCGTCGCCCAGGGCCCGCCGCAAGCCCGCAACGACCTGGCTCAGGTTGTTTTCCTCGACCACCAGGCCAGGCCAGAGCGCCTGCAACAGGAGCTCCTTGTCGAGCAACTCGCCCGGATGCTCGACGAAGAACAGGAGGGCGCTGAACAGGCGCGGCGTGAGCTCGACCACCGTGCCGTCGCCGCGCAGCACCCGCTGCTGCGTGCGTTGCAGCACGAACCCGCCGAACTCGTAGGCGTCTGGGTCGAACATGGCTGAATTTCAATCTTTTTCAGGAATCTTTCAAGAGCTGCTTCGTGACGCGGGCGCTGAAAGCGGCGAAGGTGCAAGGCGCTGGTCGGCGTTGCCGGCCAGGCAGCCCTCAACGCCTGGAGGCAGTCATGATCAAGCTCCTCGAACGCCTCAAGCGCCTCAGGCCCCAAGCCCTCTACACGTTCACCCTCGTGAGCACATCGGTCGCCGTGACCATGATGCTGATCCAGACGTGCAGCGGCGGCGGGGCCGGCTTCGGGAACGCCTTCGCAGCCCCAGGCGCCGGGGGGCATCCGGCCAGCGCGACGGACCCCATCGTCGGCGTCTGGGAGTCGACGGCCGCCGCCAAGGACTGCCACACGGGTGCCGTGCTGACCCGCTTCAAGGGGTTGTCCGTGTTCAACAGCGGAGGCACGGCGTCGTTCGAGAGCTCTCGCCCCGCTGCCACCGGAACCTCCGGACTGGGAATCTGGCAGCGCGAGACCGGCGACAGTTACAGCTTCACTCTGGTGCTCATGCGTTTCAACCCCGACGGCACGTTCGCCGGAACGCAGAAGGCCAAGGGAACCCGCACCTTGTCTGCCGATGGGAACAGCTTCACCAGCACGGTAATCGGTCAGATCATCGACCCGGCGGGCAACGTGGTCTCGTCGACTTGCGCGACGGATACGGGTTCGCGCGTGGGGTGGTAGTCGCACGCCGGAGAGAAGAGGCCCGCATGCACATCAGGTTGCTGTGCCCTATCCGAACTGGACACAGCGCATGCTGAGCGTCCCGGACTGGAAGCCTTCGTAGATGGTTTGCGCGCGCTCCCCGGTGCCGGCGGCGCCCAGGGGGTACAAGAAGGGGTAGTAGTGGTCGGGCGTCGCAACGGCCACCGAAGCGCCTGCTAGCTTGCTGAAGTCGAACAGGGCCTGCGGGAAGCCCCCGAAGTCGTGGATGAAGCTTCTCGGGCGGTTGCAGGTTGCCCGGCTCGGTCGGCGTACCCACTTCCTTCAAGGGCGTGCGGTGCCGTATGTGAAGTCGTCAAAAGCGGTCACGCTGTCGGCCTTGGTCCACACGCCCACGGCGCCAGGTCCGGTGATGTGGCTGTCGTCGAGATCGATGTAGCGCTTGCCGTCCAGGAACACCGCGATCCGCGTTCCCCCGAACTCGACCCTGAGCGTGTGCCACGTGCCGGCCGATACAGGCGCATCGACGTACCTCAACGTTTTCCGGCTGCCTCGCTCGGTGTAATACAGCGAGACGTTGTTTTCCATCGCATTGGCGCGCGCGACGTAGTAGTTGTCGCCGTCCTTCCATCTCCAAACCAACCCACCTGCCTGGTCTTCACGGCCCGAGATCGGCTCGAACTTCACTTCGACGAAGCCGTCGGCGAGCGCGCTCCCGCTCTTCACGCACCATGGAAAAGTGCCGCTACCCGACTGCTTCAGCACGTTCGGCTTGCTGGGGGCGCTGCGGTCAGCCGTCACCGCCCAGTGCGGGTTCCCGCCGCCGGTTGAGCCGCACGCCCACCCGGCTGGAATTGAACCCACTGGATCGTTGTCAAAGTTGGAGGCTTGCGCGCCGGCGAAGGTCGACGCGAGCGAGGCCACGAGGGCAATCGACGTCTGCTTCATCTTGACTCCTCTTTCACTCACGGATGGGTTAGCAACGGCTGCACCAAAAGGCCGATCAGCGCCGCGGCAAGCACAATCACCGGCTCGGGCAGCTTCTTGAAGCGCCAGAGGATGCCCACCGTGGCGATCGCCAGGGCAGCAGTGATCCAGTCGGTGATCGAGCGTTCCCCGATGACGATCACAGAGCCCGAGATCGCGCCGATCGCCGCAGCCGTCACCCCGTCGACGAAAGCAATGATCGCCGGCCGCTTGCCATACTTCTTGAAGTACGGCGCCGGCAAGATGGTGAAAAGATAGCAGGGCACGAAGGTCCCGACCGCAGCCACGACCGCGCCCCAGAAGCCTGCGACAAGGTAGCCGATGAAACCCGTGGTGATGACCACCGGACCGGGTGTGATCATCGCCACCGCCACCGCGTCGACGAACTGCCGGTCAGTGAGCCAGCTGTACTCCTTGACCACGCCGCCATAGAGAAACGGCACGATGGCCAGGCCGCTGCCGAACACGAAGCTGCCGGCATACGCGAAGTACGCGCCGATCTGGCCCAGCTTGGGCCAATCGATCGCGTCGAGCGCGAACAAGCCGACGATCGGCGCGGCGAAGCTGTTCACATTGCCGCCGAACCAGGTCTTCGGTGGCGCTCGCAGCAGCCACACCAGCACACCGGAGCCGAGGACCATCCAGACCATCTCGGTCTGCGTGATCGCTGTGAACGCCGCGTTGACGACAAAGATCGCCCATTTGAGCTTGTCCTTGCCGATGTTCTTGGTGGTGAGCTTGTAGGCGCTGATCGTGATGATGCCGATCACCGCCGCGCCGACACCATAGAACACCGCCTGCATCCAGCCGATGCCGCCGTAGGCGACGTAGACCGCGCCCAGTGCCACCACCATGAAGAACGAGGGCAGAACGAAAGCCAACCCCACCAATGTCGCACCGAGGACGCGGTAACGCACAAACCCGAGGTAGATTGCCAGTTGCGCGGCCATCGGCCCGGGCATCAGTTGGGCGAGGGTCAAGCCTTCCTTGTAGTCGGCCTCGGAAATCCACCCGCGTTTCTCGACCAGGTCGCGGTACATGTAGCCGACGAGCGCCACCGGCCCGCCAAACCCCCAGGTACCCAGGCCCAGCATGTACCGCACCAGCTGCCACACGGTGTAGCGTGCCGACCCCGGAATATCGGTGCGGGCTTCGGGAGCGATGTCGTTCATTTGGCGTTCTTCTTCAAGGTTTGACTCGCGCAGCCTCGCGTCCAAAGTGCGCATACAACGAATCCAGGACGCCGCCTATCTCGGTGAGAAGGGCGTCGTCGTCGGGCAGGCGCTCGCGCGCACCGGCAAGCACCGCTTCGAATCCGGCGCCTTCGGCCACCGGGCCCGCGCCCATGTCCAGCGAACGCACCATTGCGCCCATGCGCATCAGGGCGGGGTCCTCCTCGAGCCTGAAGCTCGCCAGCAGGGTCTCGAAAGTGACCCGTTCTCCGACGTGGGTGAAGGCGGCGCCGTCGAAGTCGAAACCGAGCGCCTTGCGCGGGCAGTCGCTCGTCTTGGCCAGCCACTGGAAGCGCGCACCGGGATCGATGAAGCGGCGAATCAGCCAGGCGCTGGCGACTCGGTCGACCCACAGGCGCCGTCGCGTGGCCCACAGGCGGCCCTGGTAGTCGGCGATGTTCAGGCGCGGAATCTGGCCCTGGATTTCGTGTGGTTCGTCCGGAGACAGCACGCCATCGATGCGCTGGTTGAAATCCACCCACGTGGCTTCGGCTTCGAGGCTCGCCTCGCCGGGGAAGAAATCCGTGGCAACGAGCGCTTCGTAATCACGGCGCAGCTTCTTTTGCAGGCGCGTCAGCTCTGCGACGCCCAGCGAAGGCAAGGTCGCCGCAGCCTCCTTCCAGGCCTTGATGAGCGCGATGTAGTCCGCGCTTCGGTCGAAAAGTTGAGGGTAGGCGCCGGCATCGGCGGGGTTCGCCGGCGCAGTCACCAGGAGCCAGGCGCTGCCGCCTTCGCGTACGCATTCATCGGCAAGCTCCTGCAGGGCGTCTCGATGCGTCGCATCGTCGGGCAGCAGGTAGGCCCCATCGCGCAGCGCGGCGCACCCCAATGCCTTCAGTGCCCGCCAGATCCGCATGCGCGCTGTCGCGCCCTGCGTCGGCAGCGAGACGATCAGCAATAACCATTTGGCGGAATCGACGGGAGCTTCAGACGATGTCATGTAGCGAATAATACATTTACGTCTCTAACTCTACAAAAGTAGCCATATTGCCAAAAATGAGAAAAAACCCTTTGCCTCGTCCGCGCCTCGGTTTCGCGCGTCTGTTGCCGTCCGGGGTCGATGCCGGCGCCGTCCCCATGCTGGCGGCCAGAGCCCTGCGCGCCTTCGGCGACGGCTACATGGCCGTGCTGCTGCCGGCCTACCTGCTCTCGATCGGGCTTGGCACGCTGGAGGTCGGCATTGTCAGCACCGCGACGATGCTGGGATCCGCCCTGGCCACGCTCGCGGTGGGCGCATGGGGGTACCGCTTCGCCAGCGGGAAACTGCTGCGCGGCGCGGCCCTGTTGATGGCGGCCACGGGCCTGGGCTTCGCGAGCCTGTCGTCGTTCTGGCCTTTGCTGATCGTCGCGCTCGTGGGCACGCTCAATCCCAGTTCAGGCGACGTGAGCGTTTTCCTGCCGCTGGAGCACGCCCGCCTGGCCGGGGCGGCGCAGGGCCATGCGCGGACCGCGCTGTTCGCGCGTTACAGCCTGGTCGGCGCGTTGTGCGCTGCATTGGGGGCACTTGCGGCCGGCGTGCCGGACTGGCTGGTTCGGCACACCGGGCTTGCGCGCCTGGACGCCCTGCGCGGCATGTTCCTGATCTATGCCGCGATCGGCCTGGCCGTCCTCTGGCTCTACCGAGTTCTGCCGGCGCACGATGGGTCGAGAAGCGCCGCCAGCGTGCCCGTCGCGCCGGCACCTCTGGGTCCCTCGCGGGGTGTCGTCGTGCGACTGGCGGCCCTCTTCAGTGTCGACGCTTTCGCAGGAGGACTGACCGTCAACGCCCTGATGTCCTTGTGGCTGCTGGAGCGCTTCGGCTTCTCACTGACGCAGGCCGGGGTGTTTTTCTTCTGGACCGGCTTGCTGAGCGCCGCTTCCCAGTTGGCTGCGCCGCTGGTCGCCAAGCGCATCGGCCTCCTGAACACCATGGTCTTCACGCACTTGCCGGCGAATGTCTGCCTGGTGCTGGCGGCCCTGGCGCCCAGCCTGCCGATCGCGCTGGGCTTGCTCATGGTCCGCAGCGCCTTGTCGTCGATGGACGTTCCCACGCGCACGGCCTACGTCATGGCCGTGGTCACGCCCGCGGAGCGCAGCGCCGCCGCGAGCTTCACGGCCGTGCCACGCAGCCTGGCGGCGGCGATCAGCCCGACGCTGAGCGGAGCGATGTTTGCCGCCGGGTGGATCTCGTTGCCACTCGTCGCATGCGGCCTCCTCAAGATCACCTACGACCTGACGTTGTGGCGCGCCATGCGGCGCAGCCGGCTCGAGGGGCAGTGAATCGCCCGTCGGCGGTCAATCGGTCAAACGCTCGAAACTTCGCGCATTGCGACTGCCGGCCGGATCATCACGCCCGCGGCGCTTCTTCCGGCAGCCCCGCCATGCGCAGGCCTTCGGTCAACAAGTCCAGATCGGCTGCGCGCCTGTAGGCTGCGATGGCCCGCACCGAGGCCATCGAGAATCCGGGACTGATGCGCCAAACCTCCGCCAACGCCTCTTGCGCCAGGGTGTCCTCCCCCAGCTGGCCGTGGCACGCGGCGAGAAAGAAATGCGAGGACAGCGATTCAGGATTGTGGGCGATGCTTCGCTTGATGAACTGCACGGCATCCTTGAAACGACGCATCAAGAAGCAGGCGTGGCCGATGTAGAGGGTGTAGTAGAAGGGATGGAACGGGTTGAGGCGCTTTGCCTTTTCGATCAACTCGGCCACTCGCTCGGGCTGGCCGGCGAAATTCAGGATGCCGGCGAGGCTGCCGTAGGCCTCGGCGTTGCCCGGCTCGATCTCGGTCCATCGCCTGGCGGCGTCGACAGCTTCGTCGTGTTGCCTCCTGAAGAGAAGGACGCTGGCCAGTGCCTCGTAGACCAGGGGCAGGCCTGGATCGAGCCTCTTGGCCAACTTCGCCAGTTCGAAGGCCCGCTCCAGCGCGCCCGATGAACCGGAGAACCAATCGTGCAGGTAGGTCAGGGCGAGACCCGCATGCGCTTGCGCATAGCCCGGGTCGAGTTCGATCGCCTTGTCGTAGTGCAGCCGCGCTGCGGCGTTGCCTTCCTTCGTGAACAGGCGATATTGCTCGCGCCCGCGCAAGACGCAATCGTAGGCTTGCGGGTTCCCGGTTTCCAGGCGCGAGGTCGCCGTGCTCGTGGTCTCGGTGAGCCTGATCTCGAGGGCACGGACGATCTGTTCGGTGATGTCGTCCTGCACCGCGAAAATGTCGGCAAGCTCCCGGTCGTAGCGTTCAGCCCAGACATGACCGCCCGTGTCGCCGTCGATCAGCTGCGCGGTCACCCGCATCCGCTGCCCCGACTTGCGGACGCTGCCTTCCAGCACGTAGCGCACTCCGAGGTCGCGGCAGATGTCCTGGATCTTGGCGGCCTTCCCCTTGTAGGTAAAAGTCGAATTGCGTGCAATGACGAACAGCGCGGGGATGCGGGAGATCTCGGTGATGATGTCCTCGCTGATGCCATCGGCGAAGTAGCCCTGCTCCAGGTCGCCACTCATGTTGGTGAAGGGCAGCACGGCGATCGACGGCTTGTCGGGCAGGGGCAAGACGATGTCGCCAACGGTCAGCGAAATCCCGGCCGCCAAAGGCCCGCCGGGCCGGCTCGGCGCGTCGCCTGGAGGGCGGGCCCGGTAGGCACGGACGGGATCGGCGATGTTCTTGACCGCCTGCTCGCCCTGGTCCTCGAAGCTGGCCGCCACCTTGCCCTTGACCGCGTGAAGGATCGAATCCGACAGCGTGATGCCGCCCGGCTCGGCCAGACCCTGCAGTCGCGCCGCGATGTTCACGCCATCGCCGTACACCGTCCCGTCGGCCTTCTCGATCACGTCGCCCAGGTGCACGCCGATGCGAAAGTGCATGCAACGGTCTTCGGGCAAGCCGGTCGCGAGCCCCGCCAGGTCGCGCTGCGCCGCGAGTGCCGCCGTGACGGCACCCGCGGCGCTGTCGAACACCGCCAGCACCGAATCGCCGGCCGTATCGATCACGCGTCCGCCATGCAAGGCGATGTGCTCGCGGAATACCGCGCGCGCGGCGTCAAGCGCCGCAACGGTGCCGCGCTCGTCAAGCGACATCAGGCGCGAATAGCCTGCTGCGTCCGCGGCCAGGATGGCCAGAAGGCGACTCCGCAGGTCCGGGGTTTGCATGCGTACATTGTGGCGGATCGCCTCGCTCGCGCGGCCCCAACCGGGCGAAAATCGGTCATGCGCAAGCCCGCCTTCCTTTGCCACCCGATTCCTTAAGCTCTCGTGCTCCCCACCGAACTCAAGGGCTTCATCCTCACTCGCCGCTGGCGTGATGTCACGGCCGGCACCGAAATCGAGTACTGGCTGGCAACAGATGCGGGGCCGATGAAAGTGGTCCTGACCGCCCAGACCTCTGTCGCGTTCGTCGAATCGAAGCACAGGGCGGCCGTCGAAGCGCACCTTGCCGCCATGCCAGCGGTGCAAGTGCGTGAGCTTGAGTTGAAGACATTCCATCAGGAACCTGTCGTTGGTGTCTATGCGAGGCACTTCCGCCAACTGGGTCAGCTGGCACGCGCTCTCCGGCCACAGGGCATTCCCCTGCTCGAAGCAGACGTGCGCCCGCACGACCGCTACCTGATGGAGCGATTCATCACGGCTGGCGTGCTGGTGGAGGGAGGGAGGGTCGACCGCTCCACCATCGTCGACTGCAAGCTGAAGCCCGCGCCGGATTTCCGGCCGGTGCTGAAAGTGGTGTCGCTGGACATCGAGACGAGTCAAGACGAGGAGCTCTATTCCATTGCGCTGGACGGGACAGTTGACCGTGTGGTCTTCATGCTGGGCGAGCCGCCACGTGAGCCGGGCGAGCCCTTGGACTTCTCGCTCATCTATTGCCCGACGCGCATGGCCATGCTGGAGAAGCTCGACGACTGGTTCGAGAGGAACGACCCGGACGTCATCATCGGATGGAGCGTCATTCAGTTCGACCTGCGAGTGCTTCAGAAGGCAGCCGACGCGTGTGGGGCGAAGTTCCTTCTCGGGCGAGAGCGTCGGCCCATCGATTGGCGGACCCATCCGGGAAAGCAGGGCTACCTGTTCGCGGCCGTGCCCGGCCGGGTGGTCATCGACGGCATCGATGCACTCAAAGCCGCGTCGAGGAGTTTTCCTTCCTTCAGCCTGGAGGCCGTTTCACAGGAACTGCTGGGCGAGGGCAAGGCCATCGGCGATGAGTACGACAAGATGGCCGAGATTGAGCGGCGGTACCAGGAAGACAAGCCCGCGCTCGCGCTCTACAACATCCGGGACTGCGAGCTGGTTCTGCGCATCTTCGACAAGGCGAGGCTGCTGGAGTTCATGATGGAACGCGCCCACACCACGGGCCTGCAGGCCGATCACTTCGGTGGCTCCATTGCCGCGTTCAGCCACCACTATCTGCCGCGGATGCATCGCCTGGGCTACGTGGCGCCGAACGTGGGCGAGATTCCGAGCAAGGCCTTTCCTGGTGGGTACGTGATGGACTCGAAGCCGGGGTTCTACGATTCCGTCGTGGTCCTGGACTACAAGAGCCTCTACCCCTCGATCATTCGAACGTTCCTGGTCGACCCTGTGGGCTTTGTGGAAGGCTCGAACGCCAGCGACCCGGCAATGGTCATCAAGGGTCCGCGAGGGACCTCGTTCTCGCGCGAGAAGCATTGCCTGCCGGAAATCGTGACCACCCTCTGGCGGGCTCGGGACGAGGCCAAGCTGGCCAGGAACGAGTCGCTGTCGCAGGCCTTGAAGCTGCTCATGAACTCCTTCGCCGGAGTGCTGGGTGCGGCCGACTGCCGCTTCTTCAATCCCCAGGTCGTCTCTGCCGTCACGTTGCGTGGGCACGAGATGATGAAGCTCACGCGCGAATTCGTGGAGAACCGGGGTTACGAGGCTATCTATGGTGACACCGACTCCATCTTCATTTGGCTCAGGCGCACCCACACCATCGAGCAAGCGCACGCCATCGCGGCGAACCTGGTGAGAGACATCAACGACTGGTGGACGCGCACCCTCCGCGAGGAGCACGGGCTGGAGAACTTCCTCGAAATCGAATTCGACACCCACTACAAGAAGTTCTTCATGCCCACCATTCGTGGCTCGGACGTGGGCAGCAAGAAGCGCTACGCAGGCCTGAGCGTGGACGCTACGGGCAAGGAGGAGATGGTCTACCGCGGCTTGGAGATGGCCCGCAGCGATTGGACCCCGTTGGCGCGCCAGTTCCAGGAGGGTCTGCTTTCGCGCATCTTCCACGGCGACCCTTACAAGGAGTTCGTGACCGACTATGCGCAGTCGATGCTGGCTGGCCGGATGGACGACCTTCTCATTTACAGGAAGCGCCTGCGTCATCAACTCGATGCCTACCTGGTCAACGTGCCGCCGCAGGTCCGCGCCGCACGCATCGCCGACGAGTACAACGGTCGGGTCAACCGACCCAAGCAGTATCAGAAGGGTGGCTGGATTCGATACGTCATGACTCAAAACGGGCCGGAGCCAATGGAAACGCGCCATTCCCGCATCGACTACGAACACTACCTGACCAAGCAGCTGCAGCCGATTGCCGACGCCATCCTCCAGCCGATGGGGGAGAATTTCATGGCCCTGACAACCTCACAGCAAAGTCTTTTCTGAACGTCTCCCCAGGTCTTGAATCTTCCGTCGGGAGGACAAGTCTAGTAGCCAGACTCAGCCTCCTGCGCTTTTCGTTGAGCGAGTGCTTGGCGTCACAGTTGTGATTTCCGGCCTGTTCGCAACCGGGGCGTACGCCCAGAATCCTCCTGGCGCATCGTCGCAGGAACAGGTGATCACCAACACCAAGCCGCAGGAGCGCGCGCAGGGCAAGGTCGATGCGCGGCCGCAGGGAGAGGTGAAGAAGCAGGGCGGCGACGAGGCGGGATCGGCCCAGAGCGATGCCATCGGCACTGGCAAGGCGGCCGCAGCCGGCGAGGCGCGCGCCACCGCGCGCGAGAAGAGCCAGCCCAACAAGAAAGCCGCCAAGCAGGGCGGTACGCCGGACATGCCGGGGGCCAAGTAGAGCGAAGGTGAGGGCGACTTCGCCGCTTGCCTGGCTGTAGCCCACTGTCAGGCCATGGGGGAGGGTCTGGACGGCTCTGGGCCCTGAACGAACCTTCTCTCACCCCCCAAAGCTGACGGTGAATCGCCGGTTGCTCGCCGGCGCCACAGGCTTTGGCATCACGGGGAACGTCGCCCTTGTCGGGGTGCCTTGCGACAAGCGGCTGTCAGCCGGGTAATTTCTGCATGTGCGGCACCTCCGGTTTGGCGCAGAGGCACGTGGGAATCAGTACCCGCGCGCCGGTCCAATCTGTGGTGCACGCACGGGCTTGGCCATTCCGTGGAACACCGTGACGCCGTCGCCGCCACACAGCGTCGATAGCGCTTCCTCGGCATTTTCGAAACAACTCGCGATGATCTGCCAATTGTCCATCACCCAGACGTCCCCCGCCGGGCCGATCCCGATGTCCGTCTCCATCTGCAGTCCGCCGCCCACGTATCCGCCTGGCGGCGAGATCGGATCGCCTGTCTTCATGCCAGGAGGGCAGTTCTCCGTCTTGGCACCGCAGAGATGAGTGATCCGGCCCGACGCACCGGCAAAGTTCGAAATCCAGACCGTGTCGTCGCCGGCGACCGCGGCGGCCCAGGGTCCGGGCAGGTTTTCACCCTTGAAAGGAGAGCCGGGATACTCCGAGCCGTCGGGCCGCAACAGCGTGACGCTGCCACCATTCATGCCACCCTTCTGACCGAACATGATGTAGGTAAGCTCCTTGTCGAAGTTGCCGCCGGTCTTCAAGACAATGCCCACCTTCGCCAGCTTTTCGAGGCCCGTCGCCCCGCTCCCGAGGCGGTTGGTCACCCAGACATTGCCCTGACTGTCGATGCCCAGACCGGAAACGCTGTAGCCCACCTTGAATTTCTCGGCCTTGCTCGGATCGCTAGCCGGGAAACGAACCACATCGTCACTGGCGCCGTTGCCGACCCAGATCCGGTCTTGTTGGTCGATGGCCAGATGGAACGGACTTCTGAACGACTTGCAGGGTTCTGCGCTGGCTCCCTCGCAAACGAGGCGGCCCTTGGTCAAGTCGCCTTTCGGGAAATGGACTAGCTGGTTCTTCTCCACCCCAAGCGCCCAAACATCGCCGCTCGGCGTGACGATCACGCCCTGCATCAGGCCGAGCTTGCCTCCGAAGGTGATGCCTCCCGGCGGGGTCAGCGGGTTGCCGTTCTTGTCCAGCACCTTGATCGCCCTGCTGGCGTAGGTCGTGAACCATGCGTTGTCCTTGGCGTCGATGGCCGTGCCGAAGCCCGGGCCACCGATGCCGTCGCCGCCCGTGAACCCGGTGGGGCTCGGCGACAGCGGCTTGCCGTTCGGATCGAACTTGGTGGCGTTGCCCTGCCAACTCACGTCCTGTGCCTGCCAGCCGACCGTGAAGTTATTGCCGACCCACAGATTGCCTTGGCTGTCGAACATTCCCTTGCCGCCCGCGCGGAAGCCCCCGCCCGTGTATTTGAGCGGAAGTACCCAGGCGCTCGGCGAGAAGTTGAGATAGGGCATGTACGGAACCACACGCATGGCCATGCCCTTCGGCACGGGATAGAAGGCGTCGAGCAATGCGAACAGCCGCTTCGGCTGATACCAGGAATAGCGCGCAATCGCCTCGGCCGCCGCCAGCGTGTCTGCCGGCGCCGCACCCTCGGGCGGGGTCGACGCATCGAAAAGCCTAGGGCAGGCATCGGCCGTGACGCGCGTCACGCAACCCGCGAGCAGATTCGCCAGCGTTGCGAAATTGGCCATCGTGGGCGTCTGGCCGCCGTTGAGCGGATCCTGGATCGTGCCGCCCCATCCGCCTGTGGAGAGGTCGACGAAGCTGGGCACATTGCCTGCCGCGATCTTCAGGCCGAGCGCATGGCCCCTCAGGTTGGTACCGTTGAGAAATTGCGCGTTGGTCCATACCGAGGCGACCGTGGTCATCTCGTTGATCGTGACTCTCGGGGGCGCCTTGGCACCGAGGATGGTCACCAACGCGATCGCGGGGTTCGCGCTCGCCTCCTTACTTGTTTTCGGCTGTCCGCCCTGCGCGACCATGTAGAGACTGGAGCCCGACGCGACATTGGGGGGAACCGCTATCTTGAAGCGGCCGTCTGCCCCGGTTCTAGCCTGCGCGAGTTCGACCGGCTGGCTGGCGCTCGCTGCCCACAGTGTGACGGTCGAGCCGTTGATCGGGGCGCCGCCGCCAAGGACCTGGCCATCGACAGTCTGGGCGGCTGAAGCCGGTAGAGCCGAAACCAAGCCGATCGCGACGGTAAGGAGTGCGC
This sequence comes from Variovorax sp. P4_B11, assembly GCF_056402355.1. Taxonomy (NCBI): domain Bacteria; kingdom Pseudomonadati; phylum Pseudomonadota; class Betaproteobacteria; order Burkholderiales; family Comamonadaceae; genus Variovorax; species Variovorax sp. P4_B11. Next base: position 109,091 of record NZ_JBFUHO010000008.1, on the reverse strand, counting down.
CGCACCGAAGGCGCGATGCAGTGCGCGGTTTGCGAATCTTGAAAAGCTTCATATGCACGGCTCCAGGTTTTCAGCAGCGCAACGTCACTGATGAACGAACACAGTATGAAATCGAGATTTGAGATGGAAAGCAATCGAAAGCCAATCCCGGCCGCCACCTATGTCCACGTACGTGCTGCGAAGTCGATGGCAAGCCGTGGTGCTACGTCACAGCCTCTCGCCGGCGTTCTCTCCTGGTTCGAATTGGCTTCGACTGTCAGCTTTGGGAAGTTGAATTCTGGCGCCCAAAGGACCGCAAAGGGCCGCGGATTCAACCGGTCGATGCAGGCGCTCAGCTTGCGGATCGATGTGGCGCGGCATCGTGCTTTGCAGCCACCAGGCAGCGAGCATCGCCACGCGATGCTCGCTGCCGGGATCAACGCCCAGCGCACACGTTCGAGTCGGGACGCCGCGGGCAAATCGATCAGGTGCGTATGGCGTCGTGTCATTCCATGCCCCCCCTCGTTTTCAAGCCGCTTCGTCTTTCCGTCAGGCTGAAGCCGAAATGGCGCTTGTGCCAACGCGAAAACGCGCTGAGCTGCGAGAACCCCAGCAAGTCTGCAACATCGGCGAGGCGACCCTTGCTGCCCTCGAGGTAGCCTTCGGCAAGCTCGGCACGCACTTCGTCCACGAGTGACGAGAACGTTTCTCCACTGCGCGCAAGATGCCGGTGCACCGTCCGGCGATCGACGCCAAGGTGCTGCGCCACCTTGTCGACGCTGCAGCGGCCCAGCGGGAGCATATCGCGCACCAGCCAGCGGACCTTGTCCGCGAGCGTCATGTCCGGCCGCGAGATCATCGCGTCCAGATATTGGCGCGCATAGCGCGCCATGACCGGGTCTGCGGACGGAAGCTGCCCGGCCAGGTCCTCCGCCGCGCAGGCGATACCGTTGAACTCGGCCTCGAAGTCGACGATGCGCCCGAACATGGCGACATGCCGGGTCAGGCTCGCAGGCGCGGAGTGCGTGAAGAGAACACGCCGCGGCATCCACGACGGACCCAGCAGCTCTTGCAAGATGCGAAACAGATAGCCCACGAACAGTTCGATCGCCTGCCGCAGAGGCATCCGCGCCCCCCGCACGATGTCCACCCGAAGGATCACGAGCTTGCCCGCATCCTCGATGCGAATGGAGAGCAGCTCGCTGTGCAACTGCAAATAGCGGCCTAGCGTTTCGAGGGCACGCCGTGCAGTGGTTTCTTCTCGCACCACCAGGCTGAACGGGCCCAGGTTCGACAGGCGCCGCGCCGTGGAAAGCCGCAACCCGAAGTCTTCGACCCCGCTTTCCGCGGCCGAAGTCTCGAGCAGCTTTGCCACCGCTGTCGCATCGATGTGCGTGTCCGGATCCGAAAGGCACGAAGGATCCAGGCCGCACTTGCGCATCTGGCGGTTGGGATCGAGGCCGACCGAGCGCGCCAGTTCGATGTAGCCGCTCAGGGTCGCGCTGCGAATGGTGGAGTGCATTTCTCCGGGGCCGTGAGGGGCTGTTTTGGATGTCCCGAATGGTCATCCAAATGTCCCTTCGGGTCAATCGCCTGGCCTCCGGAAAAACCATACTCAATCCGTCACTCAACGATTCCATACGGAGACAACCATGCAATTTCTCGACGACTCACTCCTCCCCGAAAACCAGCAGCCCCTCGTCATCCAGGTCGCGCCTTACGGCCCGGAATGGATTCCCGCCGACTCCAGCGACATCCCGGTGTCGATGGACGAGCAGGTCCAAAAGGCGGTCGACTGCTACAACGCCGGCGCCACGCTCCTGCACGTCCATGTCCGCGAGGCCGACGGCAAGGGCTCCAAGCGCCTGTCGATGTTCAACGAGCTGCTGGCCCGTCTGCGCGATGCGGTTCCCGACATGATCCTGCAGGTTGGCGGCTCGATTTCGTTTGCGCCCGAGACCGACAGCGAAGCGGCCCAATGGCTGAGCGACGACACGCGCCACATGCTCGCGGAGCTCACGCCCAAGCCCGACCAGGTGACGATCGCGATCAACACCAACCAGATGAACATCTGCGAGCTGTTGACCGCGGACGATGTCGCGAACACGTCCCTTGCGAACCCGGCCTATCAGCAGGCCTACCGCGAGATGACCATTCCCTCGGGCCCCGGCTTCGTCGAGGAACACCTGCGCCGGCTGCAGGCCAACGGCATCCAGCCGCTGTTCATGCTCGGCGACGTCGGGCAGCTCGAGTCGGTCGAGCGACTGATCCGGCGCGGCATCTACACCGGCCCCCTGACCATGAACTGGGCGGCGATCGGCGGCGGCATGGACGGTCCGAACCCCTACAACCTGATGGAGTTCATCCGCCGGGTCCCTGATGGCGCAGTCCTGACCATCGAAAGCATCATGCGCAGCGTGCTGCCCTTGAATGCCATGGCGATCGCCATGGGCCTGCACGTGCGCGTGGGCATCGAGGACAACCTCTGGGGCCGCAAGGGTGAACGCATGACCTCGGTGCAGCAGGTCGAGCAGATGGTGCGGCTTGCGCGCGAAATGCACCGCGAAGTGGCCACCGGCAAGCAGGCCAAACAAATCCACAAGATCGGCGAGCACTACAAGAGCGTCGACGAAACCCTGGCGAAGATCGGCTACGCGCCGAATCGTCAATCCGGCGAACGCGGTGCTCCGCTTCGTCGCGTGGCCTGAGACAGGGAGCGCATCATGGTGAACTCCATCCGACCACTCTCGGGGCGCGTCGCGCTCGTCACGGGCGCAGGCCCGGGCCTTGGCCGCGCATTGGTGCGGGCCCTGGCCGAAGCGGGCGCCAATCTCGTCGTCTGCGACATCGATGAAGCGAGCCTGGCAACGGCGCGCGCCTGCGTCGAAGAGGCAGGCTCGGAATGCCTGACCGTGCGTTGCGACGTCTCGGACAGCGCGGCCGTGCAGCGCATGTTCGCCCAGGCGGCCCAACGCTTCGGCACCGTGCACATCCTGGTGAACAACGCCGCCTTGACGCCCAACCGGCAGGCCGACGACGCTCGACGCAACCGCCACTACACGTACCTCACGACGCCGTTGCCGCGGGAGTCGCTGGAATTCACCAGCAACATCACCGACGAGGAATGGCTGCGCTGGTGGGGCGTCAACGTGCATGGCGTCTTCTATTGCACGCGGGAGGCGCTCAAGCTGATGCAGCCGCAAAGGTACGGCCGCATCATCAACGTCGCATCGCTGTCCGGCATGTCGGGCTTGTCTGCGCACAGCCCTCACTACAGCGCGACGAAGGGGGCGGTGATCGCCTTCACCAAGGCGGTCGCCGCGGAGGTCGCCGGCAGCAACATCTACGTCAATGTGATGGCCCCAGGCGGTGTCCACACACAGGACTTCGACGCGATCCTGCAGAAGATGGGCGAGGAAGGCCGCAATCGCTTCTGGCAACTCGTGCCCGCCGGACGGCTGGGCACCCCCGAAGAGTACGCCGCCACGGTCGTGCACCTGGCGGGCGAGCACTACCTGGTCGGACAAGTCATCTCGCCCAACGGCGGCATGTTGATCTGAGCACGCCAAAGAACATGGAGACAGACATGGAACACGTGAAAGTCATGAAGGGCATTGCCCGCTCCAAGGGGCGGGCCAGCGGCGAGGCTCTCGTCAGTGAAATGCGATTCGGCTGGGGCTACAACACGGTCACCAACGACGGCGGAATCATCGGTGCGTACGAGAACCCGCTGAACGGCCAGTGCGTGAAGGACAAGATCATGGTGTACCCGACCGTGTCCGGCACGACGCTGGGCTCGGTGGGCCTGTACTACAAGTGCCAGGTGTCCAAGGTCGGCCCGACCGGCATCGTCTGCCGCAACGTGCACGACATCGACATCGCCGGCGCCATCGCCGGCGAGATCCCCGCGGTGGACTGCCTCGACGGCGACCCCCTCCAGGAGATCCGCACAGGTGACTGGGTAGAGATCCGCGCCGACGAAGTCGGCAAGGAAGCCACCGTCACGATCACGCGCAAAGCATCGGCCTGATGCCTTGTCCAACCCCCTTTTGAATTGCACGAGGAATACATGAAGCTCGATCGAAACCAGCAGGAAATGCTGGATGGAAAGTTTGGCGAGGCACGGCGCTTCGCGCTGGAAAAGCTGGTGGACTTTGGCAAGGCTGTCGGCGCCGAGGAGATGGTGCCGCTGTCCTTCGTCCTCAACGTCTGTCCGATAGAGATGAAGGACCGGTCGCATCCCGACCTCTCGACCTTCGACATGGGCCACAGCCCGCTGTACGACAAATTCATCGAGATCAAGGATGCCCGCGTCGCCGACGAGAGCAAGACGATCTGCCTGAACGACCCGTATCTCGTCCAGATCGACAAGTACGAGGAACCCGGCTACCCGTGGAATTTCTCGTGGGGCGACGGCAGCTACAAGCTGCCCAAGGACATCTACGACGGCTATGTGCGCGGCCATGACGCGCTGAAGGCGCACGGCTGGATCATGTCGCAGTCGTGCAATTCGCACCTCACCACCCGCACGCCGAGGTACGGCGAGTTCTGCGCCTCCTCCGAGTCCAGCGTCGCCGCCTATCTGAACACCTTCGTCGGCGCGCGCAGCAACCGCGAGAGCACGGTCAACACCGTCTATGCCGGCTATACCGGCTACCTGCCCAAATACGGCATGCTGCTCGATGAAAACCGGCTCGCGAAGGTGATCGTCGAGCTGACCGACGAGGTCAAGGAGAAGATGACCGACCCGGCGGACTGGGCGGCCCTGGGCGCCGTCATTGCCGAAAAGGGCGGCAACCGCATCCCGGCCGTCGTCAACATGCCGCCGCTGCTGAGTCCGACGGCCGGCAAGTGCCTGTCGGGTTGCGTCTCCGCGGGAATGAACGACCCGATGCTGCACATCATCGGCTCGGCCCTGCCCGAGTCGCGCACGCTGGAAGCCGCGTTCGGCGGCAAGGTCCCGGCGAACGTCGAGAAGCACATCGTGACGCTGGACGACGTGCGGGAGTACTACCGAAAGCTCGACTCGGCCAAGACCGACAAGGTGGACATCGTCGTCTTCGGCTGCCCGCACCTGACGTACCACGAGATTCGCCAGATCGCCGGCCTGATCAAGGGCCGCAAGGTGAGCCCGAACGTGCACATGTGGGTACAGACCGACACGCCCTCGTACCACATGGCAAAGGACAACGGCGAGGCCAGGATCATCGAGGACGCCGGCGGAAAGATCTATCACTCCACCTGCATGGGCATGAACCCGGTGCGCACCTGGAGTCACGACCTCAACATCGCGACCAACAGCTTCAAGTACGTCAAGCTCGGCGGCGGCTTCGGGCAGGGCTGGCACTTCGGCGCAGTTCCCGACCTCGTCGACGCGGCCGTGACCGGCCGGTTCGTCTCCACCCGCTGGTAACAGGACAGACACCATGAATGCAAACATGATGCAGCAGCCGCTGCTGATCTCGACGCTCCTCGATCATGCGGAGCGCCACCATGGCGACCAGGAAATCGTCTCGCGCCGCGTCGAAGGCGACCTGCATCGCCAGACCTACGGCGACCTCGCCCGGCGAGCGCGCCGCATGGCCAACGCGCTGGCCGCCAACGGCATCCGCTTCGGCGATCGCGTCGCGACGCTCGCATGGAACGGCTACCGCCACATGGAGCTGTACTACGCGGTGTCGGGATCCGGCGCCGTGCTGCACACGCTCAATCCCCGGTTGCATCCGGACCAGGTCGTGTGGATCGCCGACCATGCCGAAGACCAGGTCCTGTTCTTCGACCTGACCTTCCTGCCGCTGGTCGAGACGATCGCCCCGCGCATGAAAAGCATCAAGGCATTCGTTGCCATGACCAGCCGGGACTTCATGCCGGTGGCGTCGACGATCCCCAACCTGCTCTGCTACGAGGACCTGATCGACGCGCATTCCCCGGAATTCGCGTGGCCGGTGTTCGACGAAAACACCGCCTCGTCGCTGTGCTACACGTCGGGCACCACCGGCAAGCCCAAGGGCGCGCTGTACAGCCACCGGTCCACGGTGCTGCACACCTATGCCAGCGCATTGCCGGATTCGCTCGACTGCTCGTCGCGCGACACGATCCTGCCGGTCGTGCCGATGTTCCACGTCAATGCCTGGGGCCTGCCCTATGTGGCTTGCATGGTGGGCGCCAAGCTCGTGTTCCCCGGCCCATGGATGGATGGCAAGTCGCTGCACGAGCTGTTCGAAGCCGAAGGCGTGACCCTGTCGGCAGGCGTGCCGACCGTCTGGCAGGGTTTGCTGGCGCATGTCGAAGCCAACAACCTGAATTTCAGCACCATGAAGCGCACCGTGATCGGCGGGTCGACCTGTCCGCCGGCCATGATGGATGCCTTCGAGGACAAGTACGGCGTCCAGGTGATCCATGCCTGGGGCATGACCGAGCTGAGCCCGATGGGCGCGCTGGGCAAGCTCAAGGGCAAGCATGCGGGCCTGGACGCGGCGCAGCGCCGGGCGCTGCAGGCGAAGCAGGGGCGCTCGCTGTACGGCATCGACATGAAGATTGCCGATGAGCACGGCGGCGAACTCCCGCGCGACGGCCAGACTTCGGGCGAGCTCATGGTGCGCGGTCCCTGGGTCATCTCCAGCTACTACAAGGGCGAAGGCGGTAATCCACTGGTCGATGGCTGGTTCCCGACGGGCGACGTCGCGACGATCGATGCCGACGGCTTCATGCAGATCACCGACCGCAGCAAGGATGTCATCAAGTCCGGCGGCGAGTGGATCGGCTCGATCGACCTCGAGAACATCGCGATGGCCCACCCGGCGGTGGCGATGGCCGCGTGCATCGGTGTCGCCCACCCGAAGTGGGACGAGCGCCCGCTGCTGGTGGTGGCAAGGAAGCCGGGCGCCGAGGTGACGCGCGACGAGCTTATCGCCTTCTTCGACGGCCGGATCGCCAAGTGGTGGACGCCGGACGACGTGGCGTTCGTCGACAGCATTCCACTGGGCGCCACGGGAAAGATGCTGAAGAACCGGCTGCGCGAGACGTTCCGGGACTACCGGCTGCCGACCGCCTGAGTCCGGCAGGTGCCCACCATGCCCTCGGTTGCCGTCCTTGCGACGGTGCCTTGGGCAGCCTGGTCGCCGATGCATGAATTTTTATAACGTAGGAGACAAACATGAACATCCCAACTGCCGGTTCGAAACCGAACGACGGCTACCTCTTCGGGCCGCGCCAGGCGTGGTTCGCCTTTGCGATGACCATCGGCCTGATGCTCTTCGACTACATCGATCGCCAGGTCATCGTCTCGCTGTTCCCGTACATGAAGGCGGATTGGGGCCTCTCGGACAAGCAGCTCGGCGCCCTGGTCTCGGCCCTCTCGATCGTCCTCGCCGCCTGCGCCCTTCCGGTGTCGCTCGTTGCCGACCGCGTGAGCCGCGTTAAAAGCATCGTGACGATGGCAACCGTGTGGAGCATCGCCTCGATCTCGTGCATGTTCACGCGCAACTACAGCACGCTCCTGGCGGCGCGCGCCGTGGTCGGTGTCGGAGAGGCCGGCTACGGTGCGGTGGGCGCCGCACTGATTGCGACCCACTTCCCCGACCGGATGCGCAGCGCGCTGATGGGCAGCTTCATGGCGGCCGCCTCCGTGGGCTCCGTGCTCGGCGTCGCGCTCGGTGGCGTCATCGCGGCGCGCTGGGGTTGGCAGGCGGCGTTCGGCGTGGTCGGCATTCCCGGGCTCGCAGTGAGTCTGCTCTACATCAAGGTGCGCGACTACCACACGGTCGACCTGGGTACGCCATCCGCGGGCGTTGCGCGCCAGTCTGCCGGCGTCCTCCGTGCGGCCTTCGGGGCAATGAAGCGGTCGCCGACGCTGCTGTGGGTGGGCATCGGGAGCGCCGTGCAACTCATCGTGCTGTCGGCGATGTGGGCCTGGCTGCCGAGTTTCCTGAACCGTGTGCATGGGGTCGCGCCTGCACAGGCAGGCGTGCACGCCGCGCTGGTCGTGCTGTGCGGCGCGCTGGGCAGCGTGGTCTGGGGCGTCGTGTGCGACATGGCCGGAAAGCGGCACCCGCGCGCCCGGGTGCTTTCGATGGGCGTGCTGTGCCTGATCTCGTCAGCCATCCTTGGCGCCGCGTTCGGACTGCCGTTGCTGGGCGTGCAACTCTCCAACCAGGCGCAGTTCGCGTTGTTTGCCCTCGGCGGCTTCTTTGCGACCTGTACCGCCGGCCCTTCGGCTGCCATTGTCATGAACGTCGTTCACCCGGGTTTCCGTGCCACGGGTGCCTCGATCCTCGGCTTGCTCCAGAACCTGTTCGGCATGGCGATGGGGCCGCTCATTGGGGGCGTGCTGTCCGACGCCTTCGGCCTGCAGACGGCATTGGCGGTGACACCGCTGTTCGGGATCGCTGCCGCCTGGCTGCTGGTGATCGGTTCCCGCACCTACGAGCGCGATGCCGGGCGGGCCGCAAGCCCGCTGGTCGACGAGCCAAGCCTGCCAGACGCGCGACTTGCAGTTTGAAGACGCCGAAGACGATCGAGCACGGCATCGGCAGCGAGTCGGATCGGCAAGCCCATCCAGACCCTGTGCCGGCGACGTGCCGACCGCGATACAGCACACCAACCAGAGCCACCGATGCCCTCTCCGTCCACACCTGGCAGCGCAAACCCGCTGGCGCGCCGCTCCTACTTTCAAATCATGCTGCTGCTGGGCAGCTTGGGCACGCTGAACATCCTGTGGTCGGACATGCTGTTTCCGGGAATCAAGTCCATGCAGGAGGACCTGGGCACTTCGGCCGCCGCCGTACAGCAAACCGTCTCGCTGTACTTTGTGGCCAGTGCCTTCATGTGCCTGTGGCATGGCGTGCTCTCGGACGCCTGGGGACGGCGCAAGCCACTGTTCATCGGGCTGGCCGTGCTGGTGCTGACCTCGCTGCTGAGCCTGCTGGCCACCCGCATCGAGCACCTGTGGATTCTTCGCGCCGTGCAAGGTCTGGTCGTAGGCCTGGGCCACATCCTGTGCCGCGCTGTCATACGCGACCTGCACAGCGGCGAGGTCGCACAAAAGATGATTGCCCACACCACCCTGGTGCAATCGGCCGGCACCATCATCCTGCCAATGCTCGGGGGCTGGCTGACCTGGATGTGGGGCTGGCGTGCGCTGTTTGCGTTTCTCAGCGCGGCGGGCGTCATCATGCTGCTGGTCTATGCGCGCAAGCTGCCTGAAACCCTGCCCCCCGCACGACGCCAAGCCATACGGCTGGACAAGCTGTGGCACAACTACCGCTTCGTGCTGGGTTCACCCTGGTTCATGCGCCTGACCGTGGCGCACTCCTGCAACTGGGCGGCCATGTTTCTCTATGTGGCGGCGGCCCCGCAGCTCTTGACGCATTTGCTGGGGCGGTCCCCCACCGACGTCTACCTGGTCTTCACCCCCATGATGGCGGGGCTGATTGCTGGCTTTCTGTGCCTGCCGCGGCTGGTGCAACGCTGGGGCACGCAACGCACCCTGTACCTGGCCTATGCGGGATTTGTCGTCGTCAACGTGCTCAACACCGCGCTGGCCGCGACGGTGCCGCCCGGGCTGATCCATCTGCTGCCGGTTGCGGCCTGCGCCTTTGTGACAGCCGTGTCCATGCCGCTGCTCGTGGGCCATGCGCTGCATCCTTTTCCTGACAATGCCGGGCTGGCCGCTTCCTGCCAGATGTTCCTTCAATACGGCATGATGGCGGTGACGGCGGGGCTGCTCGCACCCTTGCTATGGGATTCCCTGTGGCACCTGGCCCTGGGCTGTGCCGCACTCACCTGCATCGGCATGACATTGCTGCTGTGGCAACGCTACGCCACGCACAAGGCGCACAAGGCGCAAGAGGCAGGCGCCATCCGGGTCTGATGCGCACACGTTGACGACATGTGAGACGTGCCCGGCTGATGTGCTCTTCGGTGTCACTCACAGAAGCGCACGATCAGCGGCGTAGAGCGAGGGAGCGTCGCAAGATATTCGCCTCGGTGAGGATCGCGTCCCCGGCGAACTCCAACAGCTTGACAGAGCCACGCGCGGCGTCCTCGTTCCCGTGCCCGCACGCATCGGCGACGATCACGGGAATGAAGCCGAGATCTGCAGCGTGTCGGGCGGTAGGCTCGATGCCGATTTCCATGGCAAGGCCGACGATCGCGATCGCGCGGATGCCACAGTCACGCAGCGCAAAGGACAACGGCGTTCCTTCGAACGCGGACATCGCAATCTTGTCGAAGATGGGCTCGCTTTGAAGCGGCGCGAGCTCAGGGACGATCTGGAACCCTGGCGAGTCGCGCAGGAACCATGGCTGCACGTCGTCGGGGCTGTCGAGACGTTGCCAGCTCATCGCCATCCGATACTGGAACGAACCCATAAACGCGCGCGGCAAGGACAGGTGCCGCGTGAAGCACACGCGCATCCCGGCTTCGCGCGCGACGGTCAACACGTCATGCACGCGCGCAGTGAGAGCGGCGCCGTCCGACACCTGGCTGACGATCCCGACTTGCATGTCGTACACGAGCAGAGCCATGTCCCTGGGATTGCAGACATCGTCGAGCGTGCGCGGGATGGTGAGACCGAATGCTTTTTCCATCGCGTTTCTCCTGGGACAAGCTGGCAGGCCACCGAGGGTCATCCATTGCATGCATGCAACACGCTCTGGTCTCCCTTCGGCCACCTCGGCTCCGAGTCTTGCACGTTTTCTGCGCACCTGCAGGAGTTCCAGAGACTGACCGCCGCCCTAGACGCGGCGAGCTCCCGCCGCAGCGGCTACCAACTAACGCGCGAGCCGGTATCTGTGAGGCAGGTATGCGCAAGCACGTTTCCGGCGGCGTCGGTGATCTGACCATTTACCGCGCCTGTGAAACTGTTTTCATCCGCAGACAAGGTGCGCGTTCCCTTTGACTTCTGCATGCCGACGAGCGTGCCGTCAGGGTTGAAGCGATAGAACACCAGCGTAATGGTGTAGGTCTGGCCGGACTCGCGCTTCCAGGTTCCCATTGAAGCGCTTGTCAAGCCAGGAGGGGAATTACTTCCATATGAAGCCGTGCCTCCGATGTTGAACATGGACAATCCCTTGAAGCTGGCAAGCGCGGCGCCGGTATTGCAGTCTCTGACTGTCGCCGTCGAATCCCAAACACCGATGATGGCCTCCGGCACCGGCGCGCTTTTTTGAGTGCCCTCGTCTGCGGCGAAAGCATTGCCGTGGATCAACAGCATCGTTGCAGCGACCGATACGCTCACGCGGGTGAATGTATAGCGGGCACAGGGCTTGGTCATGAGCCGACTCCTGGAGTTGAGGGTCGCCGAATTTCAAACGTTTTTCAGGAATCTTTCAAGACGCCTCAAGCCTGTGACGACCCTGGCGCAAGCGTGCTCAACACTTGACGGAGCAAGTTGCTTGAGGCGGCGCGGAAGGTCGGAAGGTCCGGTGCTTTTCGGCTGAATGCGATGGCACTCGAGAGCGCCTGCGGGCAATCCGTTGGTGACGGCTGAGGGCCCGAAGCTCCCCGGCGACGACAGGCTACAGTCGGCCGAGGTCGTGTGGAAACAGCTTCGGTGCGAGTAAGTATGCCGAATTAGCGATCGCGAGGCCATCATCGGCGTCACGAAGTCATCCAGTGGTCTCGTCGCAGAAACGGGCGACTTGGCACGCGTCTGAGTCGCCGAGAGCGTTGCAACGGCCATTGAAGAGGCTCACGCCCCCAGCAGCCTGATTGCCTTCATCGTTTGACTCATACCCAGGATCGCGATCATGCGCTTCAGGTTGTAAGCCAGCACGTGCAGGCTCATTTCCGTGTTCACGTGCGGCAGTGTCTTCATGAGGAAATGGGTTGAACCCATCCAGTACTTGAGCGTGCCGAACACGTGCTCCACGGTGCACCTTCGCAGCGTCATCGCGACAGGTTTGCGATCAAGACGTTGCTGGACGCGCTCGAGCACCGCCTCGTGCTCCCATCGACGGATACGTCGGTAGTCGCTGGGCGTGCACTGCTCCTTCATGGGACACCTGGGGCAAGCGCTGGTCCAGTAGAGGCGCGCGTTCAGGCCATTTCTCTCGATCGTGCCGAATCTGAAGATGGCCCGCTCCCCCGCTGGGCACTGATACTGGTCATCCTTCGCGATATAGATGAAGTCGCTCTTGTCGAAGCGCCCCTCGGCCTTCGCGTTCGAGGTCATCGGCTTGGGCACGTAGGTCGTGATGCCCGCGTCCTCGCAGGCCTTGAGCTCCGTCCCATTGAAGTACCCTCGATCGGCCAAGGCCTGCAGCTTGGCCTTGCCCATCGCCTCGCGCGCATCCAGCGCCATCTTGCTCAGTTGCGAGCGGTCGCTGCCGACGTTCGTGACCTCGTGCGCCACGATCAGGTGGTGCCTGGCATCGACGGCTGCCTGGACGTTGTAGCCCACCAAGCCAGTGCCCTTGGCCTGCGAGTTCATCGAGCGCGCATCGGGATCAGTGGTCGAGCGCTGGCCGTCGGCCTCGTGCTTCAGTTGCTCTTTGGTCCGGTCCAGTTCCCGCATCTGCTCGCGCAGCTTCTTGATCTTCTCCGTCAACCGCTCGGTCTTGGCCTCGACCTCGGCCGGCTGGGTGCGATCCGCCGTCTCCATGGCATCGAGGTAGCGTTGGATGCTTTGTTCGATCTGCCGCTGGCGCGCCTCGATCTTGCCGGCGGTGAAGTTTCGGTCTCGACTGTTGACGGCCTTGAACTTGCTGCCATCGATGGCCACGATGGCGTGCGAGAACAGCTTGAGTTCTCGGCACATGCCGACGAAGCGCTTGCAGACGTTGCGGATGCCGGGACCGTTGTCGTGGCGGAAATCGGCGATGGTCTTGAAGTCCGGCGTCAGACGGCCGGTGAGCCACATCAGCTCGACGTTGCGCTGCGCCTCGCGCTCCAGGCGGCGGCTGGACTGGATGCGGTTGAGGTAGCCGTAGATGTAGAGCTTGAGAAGCACCGCCGGGTGATACGAAGGGCGGCCGGTCGCCGCTGGCTCTACACCTTCGAAGCCCAATGCTTGAAGGTCGAGTTCCTCGACGAAGACGTCGACGACTCGCACCGGGTTGTCCTCACCGATATAGTCATCAAGGCATTCGGGAAGAAAAGTCACCTGCTGTCGGTCTTCGCCCTCGATGAATCGCTTCATGGCCACCTCGCTCTGACGGGTTGGCAGATTTTATTTTGAGTGAGACGATCAACGAAGCGTTTTCACACAGGCTCGGCCAGAACCCGTCGTTCGTCGCCCGCGCTCAATTCGCCCGATAGCCGACGTTGAGCCGGCTCCTCCACAATTTTGATGAGGTTTCATTCGCAGCAATGTGCAGCCCGGCCTGGCCCATGCGGTCGCGGCAGTTGCTGTGGCAGGATGCGGGGCCAAAACCAGCCGTTCGCCGCCGCGCTCCGTTCGCAGCAAACTGCCCTATGTGATGCACGCCAACCATGACCACAGCACTACTTGTTATTGACGTCCAGCAGGGCCTTTGCGAAGGCGAGCATGAGGCCTTCGAGTCGCAGCAGGTTATCGGTCGAATCAACCAGGTGTCGGCGAAAGCCCGTGCCGCCAGCGGCGTGGTTGTCTTCATCCAGCACGAATCGAAGTCTGATTACCTCGAGTTCGGAACGGATGCATGGCAGCTTGCCCGCGGCCTTCATGTTGAGGCAACGGACATACGCATGCGCAAGACGACGCCTGATTCCTTCCATCGCACGGAGTTGGAGCAGGTGCTCAAGAAGCACTCGGTCACGGACCTTGTGGTTTGCGGAATGCATACGGAGTTCTGCGTCGACACCACCACGCGCAGGGCGCTCGCGCTGGGATTTCCTGTCACCCTGGTTGGTGACGCGCATACCAGCGAAGGCAATCGGCACCTATCCGCACCCCAGGTGATTCGGCATCACAACGAAACGCTCGCCAACATCAGCAGCTTCGGGCCGAGGGTTCTGGTCGTTTCAACCGAAGATTTGCGCGTTGAAGCTTAGTATTCGGCCGGACAGCCTCGGCGGACGAACGAACCTCGAAGCGATAACGGATTTCAGGGGCGCCCGCTGCCCTTCCGACGGGGACTAGGTCGGAGGTCAGTGAGGAAAGGGTTCGCGCCAGGCTGGCAGCTCGTTCAGCCGTGCGTGCCACCGCTGAACAGCCGGAAACTCGTCAAGTGGAAGATGAATCTGCTTGGCGTAAGGCAACGTCACGGCAGTTGCAAAGTCCGCCACGGTCAGCGCGCCCCCTACCAAGTAGCTGTTCTGGGCCAAATGGGCATCAAGGACTGCGGCCGCGTCTCGGAAATGACAGGTGGCGAATTCGACTGCAGCCGTGTCGGGACCCCCCAGCCCAATGGCCGGCTTGATGTGGTTCTCAAAGTAGAGAGTTCCGGCGTGGCGCGTAAAGTGCTGAGCGTCCCAGCTAAACCATCGAAGCACGTCGATTTGCCGTTTGTCATGCGGCCAGAAGTCCCCGCCCGCCTCGTCCGACAGGTGGCACATTATCGCGTTGGCCTCCCACAGCGTCGTTTGTCCGTCCTGCAACACAGGGACGCGCCCATTCGGATTGAGCCTCAAGAAATCCGCCTTCTTGTGCTCACCTGCTTGGAGGTCCACTCGAACGAACTCAACTGGGGAGTTAAGGTATCGAGCAGCAGCGCACGCTTTTCTCGGGTTCATGGTCTCGCTGTAGTACAGCCTCATGGCGTCACCCCCTCGGCCAGGTAGTTGACGAGCCGGTCGAAGCTTTGCGACCAACCTTGTGAATGCCCATCGCGTGATGCGGAGGTCTCGAAGAGCGTTTGGTGGAAATTCATCAGCGTCTGGCCATCGCTCTCCGTCAGCGTCACGGTTATGAGGGTCTCCGGCCCGGCGGGGTTACCTGATGCGTCGGTCCAACAATGCGTCATTACAAGACGCTCAGGCGCTCTGATTTCGCGATAGACGCCCTTGACCCAGTGGTCCACGCCGTCCGGCGCACGCAAACAAGCGCGATACGCGCCTCCAACGCGGAGGTCCATCTCGTGGTGCGGAGTCGTGAATCCCTGCGGCCCGGACCAGCGCGCCAAGTGCGCGGGCTCGGTCCAGGCCTTGAACACCAGGCTACGCGGGGCCTTGAATGTGCGCGTCAGTGACAGTTCCCTCTCGGAACTTGTGTCAGCGGCGCTTCGCTGTGTGAGGTGCATCTAGATTCTCCTGTTGCTGAAGTTCGTCCAAATATTCATCGAGGCGCCCAAAGCTCTGGTCCCAGAACTCCCTGTAGCCGTCCAGCCAATCGGCCATCTGCTTGAGCGGCTCGGGGGCGAGGCGGCACGGACGCGACTGCGCAACTCTTCCGCGCGTTATCAGCCCCGCCTCCTCCAGGACCTTGAGATGCCTCGAAACCGCGGGCTGGCTTAGCTTGAAAGGTCTGACGAGCTCCGTCACATTGGCTTCGCCCAGAGCAAGGCGCGAAAGGATTGCCCTGCGGGTGGGGTCCGCCAGTGCTGCGAACGCCGCGGTAAGTGCTTGTTCTTGCATAACCAACTTGTTATATAACGCGTAGATTATCCTAGAAGGGCACGCGCGTCAATGGTTTGCCTCGTGAGACCTTCGGCAACGCCCGGGTGCGTTCGGAAGGTGAAGACCATGGAGGCGAGGAAGTGACAGCGGTCGAACAATTGCAGTCATCCAATGCGGCCATGAGCGGAAGTCCCGCCTCGTCCTCCTTCCCGTTTCGTTTAAGCTTGGTCGACCAAGGTTGCGGAGGATTTCGTCATAGTCCGTGAGGATGGCAAGAAGCAGTGGGCATACATGGGCAGGCCGCTATACGGCAAGCCTGGCGACCGAACAGGCGACGGCTTCCGTGCCGGGACGTGGCATCTGGCGCGGCCGTAGCTATCCGCCAACGTCGGCGCTCTGGTCGAGATTCCGCATGTTGGGCTCAAAGAGGTTCCACACTGGGGAAAACAGAGAGAGCGACCCCGCCGTCCCGCTCCCGCTTGACGTTTTCAAACCGTAATCGGGTTGCCCGAAGCGGAAGTCGAAAATACCCTCGCAGGGCGCCACATCGGTGTGCTACGGCAAGCAGGACTGCGCGTGATCTTTAGTCTGAGGCCTTGGCCTTGGCTGCCTTGGGCCTGAAGATGTGCACGACCTCACCATGCCCGAGCATCTCCACCAGCTTGGCGATACGCCTTGCACGCGTCTCCGGCTTGACCGCCGTCTGCACGCGCCATAGCACAGCGTAGCGGTTGGACGCACTGATCGTCGCGAAGAAGTCCTTCGCCTTGGGGCTTGCCTCCAGCGCGGCCTGCAGGTCGTCCGGCACGCTGGAGGTGCGCGCGCTGTCGTAGGCCTTGCCCCAGCGGCCGTCAGTCTTCGCGGCGTCGATCTGGGCCTGCCCCGCGGGCTGGATGCGTCCGGCCTCGATCAGCGCGGCGACCTTGTCCACATTGATCTTGGACCAGATGCTGCGTGCGCGCCGCGGCGTGAAGCGTTGCAGGAAGTGCTGGTCGTCGAGCCCTTTCTTCTGGCCGTCTATCCAGCCCCAGCACAGCGCGATCTCGACGGCCTCGGAGTAGGTAACACTCGGCTCGCTGGCGTCTTTCTTCGCAATCTTCAACCACAGCCCGTCCGACGTGGCGTGGTGCTTTTTCAGCCACGCGTCGAAGGCCTTCGCGGACTTGAAGAGGGTCGCAGCGGTATCGGATTTCGTGCCGGGCATGTCATCGCTTCGAGAGTTCGGTCTCGCATTTTCCGTCCGCGACCAGAACGGGATGAGTGAACATCCACGATGTGGAAGACCACAGCTTTCCCGAAAGCGGATCTTTGCGACTGACCGCTGTTGGCCGACTGTAGCCGGTCGCAGCCGGAGGGCTTCGGGCCCACACCGGCTGCTCCCCTCTGCTCCAAACCGGACTGCGCAGCATTCATATCTCGATTTCTCTCGTAGCTGTAGAGGTCCGAAATGTGCGAAACATTCGACGCGTGGGGGCCGTAGCAGCAGGCCAGCGCGTAGTGGCGCAACCAGGCGACTGCTTTGGAACAGGCGGTGTATGCCGACGAGCGTCGTTGATGGTATGGAGATCCGCGCGTCGATGAGTGGCGACGACGCCCGGCAGGACGGTTCGCCGAAAAGTCGCGCTCCCATCGTTGAAAGGTCGCCCGACCATCGGCAGTGCAACGCCGCCAGCCCGCGCGGAGCGACAAAAAGAGAACAGAATGCACTCCAGCGGCCGCGCACGAATGGCCGAGTCTTCATGCCGATGAGGTGGAGGGGTGAGCAATTGAATCCGGCCTCAGCCACGCACGAGCCGTCCGGGGTAGCGTCCGATGGCGAGCGCGTGGTGTCGTTCGCCGGCTTCGTTTTCGAGCCGGCGAGGCAAGAGCTTCGCAAGGGCGATGTGTTCGTTCCGCTGTCGCCCAAGTCTCTTGCGCTTCTGCGCTATTTTCTTTCGCATGAAGGTCGCGTCCTCGGCAAAGACGAGTTGATCCCGGCGCTCTGGGGCGCCGTGGTCGTCACCGACGACTCGCTCGTCCAGTGCGTCAAGGACCTGCGGAACGCGTTGGGCGACAAGGACCAACAGATCATCAAGACCCTGCCGCGGCGCGGATACATGTTCGATGCGCGGGTGACGCCCGTCCAGCCGCCATCCGTTGACCAAGAAACGCGCAATCCGGCCCGTACAACCCGCCCTCGATGGTGGTGGTGGTCGGGTGTCGGCGTTCTGACGCTAGCCCTTCTCCTGGCAGGCGGCGCTGCCTGGTATCGGAACGCAACGCCATCAATGAACATCGACGAGGAAATCATGAACCGGCGCGCCATCGCAGTTCTTGCTTTCAACGACAAGCGCGGCAAGGCAGCGGGGTCAACGCTGGGCGATGACATGGCCGACGCGATCGGCGCCCGCCTCGTGCGCACGGGTGCGCGGGTGATCGGCCGCGCGGCAACCGTTCATCAGGACCCGGCGACGCCCGAGTTCGAGCACATCGGCCGGGAGCAGGGTGTCCGATTCGTGCTGGGAGGACGGGTGGCACGCGACGGCGACTCGATCCGGGTGGACACCTTTCTGACGGAGATCGTCTCCGGCGCGGTCTACCGATTGCACGACGCCGAGTTCAAGAGTGAGGATGAGGCCATGCGCTCCAACTACGGTCGAGAGGTGGCGACTGCACTCGGAGCACGGTATTACGAGATTGAAACCGCGCGCGCCAGGCTCCCGGGCCACGACAAGGACCCGGTGGACGCCATAGCGCTGGGCATGCGCGACCTGGATCAGGGGACCACCAAAGGAGATTTCGAGCGAGCCCGCCAACGGTTCGAGTTCGCGGCAAACGTCGATCCGAGCTCGGTCGAGGCGTCCATTGGCCTGGGGGCGGTGCACTTGATGGAGTTCTACTCCCTCCAGAGCGAATCGCCCCGTGATGAGTTGGACGTCGCCGAGAAGGTGCTCCGGCGCGCGCTTGACCTGGGGCCGGACAATCCGCAGAACCTTGGGTCGTGGGCGGAGATGCTGATGCTCAGAGGCCGGCCCGACGAAGCCTTCTGGGTATGGCGAAAGACACTGGACATCAGCCCCGACTTCCAGAACGGGCACCTGCGGCTGGCGAACGCGCTCATCAGGCAGAGTCGCTTCGCCGAGGCCCAGCAGCACATCGACAAAGTCACCGACCTGCGGCCCTATCAGACGCGGCGGCAGCAGTCCCTCAACCAAATCCGGGCCGATGCCGCGTTTGCGCAGGGGCGCGACGACGAGGCCTACGAAATCCTGAAGAAATGGTCTGCGGAGTTTCCGAACAACGGAAAGCCCTACCTCATGCTCGCCGCGATCGATGCGCTGCACGGCAGGGATGCCGCCGCCGCGGCCAACATGGCCAGCCACCGTCAGATGCTGCCCCTGAGCAACATTGCCTACGTCGTTCTCACTTACCCGTCGAGCGACCCGACCTTTCTCGCACAGCGCGCGAGGCTGGTTGACGGCCTTCGAAAGGCGGGGCTTCCGGAGGGCGGCAAATGAAAAAAACTCGAGCGATCGCAGTGCTTGGCGCGGCGCTTTTCGCCGTCGCTGCACACGCGCAGCCACATTTGCCGCTTATCCCGGGGTCCTTTCCGTCGATGGTGTTTGCTCGCGACATCGAGGCCACGCCCAAAGGCGGAGAGACGGTGAATTTCCGATCTCGCCAAGCAGGCCCGGCAGATCTCTTGATCCCGGCCATTCTCTTCAAGCCAGCGGGCAAGCCTCTGGGTGCCGTGGTCATTGTCAATTCGCCGAGCGGATGGAGCGACGCCCGGGAGGGCCACTACGCCCGATCGCTGAGCTCGGCCGGGTATGCCGCGCTGGCCATCGACACCTATGGCCCGCGCGGCATCGCGAGCACGCAAGCGGACAACACGCAACTCAGCACCTTTGCACAAACGCAGGACGCCTTCGCCGCGCGGAAATACCTGATTTCGCTTGGCTATCCGCCCGACCGAGTGGCCATCATGGGGACCGGGCGCGGTGGAACGATCGCGCTCCTTGCTGCCGACCGAACGTTCCTTCATGACGAAAAGGAGCGCTTTGCGCTGGCAATTGCCGTCACTGCGGGATGCCTCTTTCACCCGCGTGAACCCCGAGCAGGCGCGAGGATATTCATGGCGCTCGCAGAAAGGGATGACATCACCGGCGTCAAGTCCTGTGAAAAGCTGGCGAACGAGTACGAGGCGGCAGGCGGCAAGGTCGTCGTCAAGATCTACAGCGGTGCGGCGAATGGCTTCGACGGGCACCCCGTGATGAATCGGATGATTCGCGATCCGTTGATGGAAACCTTCGTGAACTGCTACGTGTCGGTCGAGCCAGACGGGCGATCGACCTACAACGGCAAGATCTTCGCGGAAAACGACTCGGGCTCGTTGATCATGGAGATGCGGAAGTCCTGCATCCAGCACGGCGGATCGGGGTGGACCAATCCCACGCGCAAGGCCAACGTCACGCTCGACCTGATCGAGTTCCTGGACGCCAACTTCCGGAACTAGCCGCGACGATTCGATTCGTCGAATCATCGTCATCGATCGGCCAATCCTCGCCGCCTGATCGGCGCGCGCACGTGGCGCATCGGGCCGGCACACATACCTTGAGCGGGTCGGCAACCAGGCGCTCTTGCATGGCCCGATGTCTTGACCCAGCAAAGGCTATCGCCATGAAAACACTGTCCTACCTTGTTGGTACTTCCATCCTCGTGCTCGCCAGCAGCGGCCTGCACGCCCAGAACGCACCCGCCGGAAGAAGCAGCGCGGAGGTGCAGGCCGAGGCCATCGCGGCGGCGCACGCTCCGGACCAGAACGGCGCGGCCGGAACGCGCGGCTTCGGTCCGTTCACGTCGACCGTCGATCCTGAAAAAGTGCGTCAGGAAGCCGTCAATACGGCCAATGCACCTGACCAGAACGGCTCCGCCGGCACGCGGGGCTTCGGCGAATTCAACGGGGCGGCGGACCCGGCGGCCGTAGCTGCAGGGGCGAAAGAAACCGCATCTGCGCCCGACCAGAACGTGGCGAGCGGATCCAAGTTCAACAGCACGGTGCCGCCCTCGACCCTTTCCAATCCCGCCACCGTGAACGCGGGCAAATAAGGGCATCGCCCTTCAACCCGTTCACCCGGAGATGAACATGAAAAAAACATGGACTGCTGCCGCATTGGCAATATGCGCAATGGCCTGGTCGGCGCCCGGCCTGGCGCAAGATGGCAACGCTGACCCGCAGCAATGCAGCTTGCGGACCTTGAATGGTTCGTACGTGCTGGCAGCGAGCGGCTTTGTGATCGTTGCGGGTGTGGCTCAGCCAAAGGCCCTCATCGAGCAAATCGACTTCAACGGCGAAGGCTCCGCCGTCTCTCCCCATGCCGCGGTCGCCGTGAACGGCAATCCCCTCGCGTTCAGCACCGGCGGCGCCGCGAGCTATGGATTCGATGACGGGAGTTGCTCGGGCACGATCACTTTCGCGAACGGACCGACCCACAAGGTCTACATGGCTCCGGACGGCGACAAGGGATGGACCCTCTTGATGGCTCCTCCCAGCAATGTGTTCCAGGGAACCCTCACCCGGGTCTGGCCGCAGAAGGGCCACGACGAGC
Source organism: Variovorax sp. P4_B11 (assembly GCF_056402355.1). Classification (NCBI taxonomy): domain Bacteria; kingdom Pseudomonadati; phylum Pseudomonadota; class Betaproteobacteria; order Burkholderiales; family Comamonadaceae; genus Variovorax; species Variovorax sp. P4_B11. The sequence continues at coordinate 88,047 of NZ_JBFUHO010000008.1, read as the reverse complement.
GGCACTGACTTTGCTGCAACGCATGCGGAGCACGCACCATGATCACTATCCCTTACCGGATGGTTGCGGTCGTCCGTCTCGCAGCAATGGCCTTGATGCCGCTCCAATGCTGCGGTGGCGGCGGTGGCGACCCGCCGACACCGATCGACGGCGTGCAAAAGGATGGCAGCACGCCGACCGAGTCGTGCACCACGCAGGCCCAGCAAGTGAACTGCGTGCAATCTCCGGCGATGTGCTGATGCGGGGGCCAGCCAAGCTGGTCAACGACCCTAGGGCGACGGAGCAGTCAACGTGGCCGCGCAGGCCAAGTGCAAGGGCGACCGACGGCGGCCGGCCGCTACCCTCCAGTGACTGGTCACTTCACTGCGCATTCCAGCGAGATGAGGTCTTCGTCCAGGATGCCATTCTCGTAGTCCTCAAGCGTCACGGGCTCCAAGTAGAGCGCGCCATGGCTCAGGGTCCCGAGGTTGCGTAGGGCACGCTTCAGGTCGACTGGACCCAGGTAGGCCAGCACGCCCTGGCAGATGACGAAGTCAAATGGCTCGTGAGCCTGGTAGTCCACCACCGAGCCACGCTCCCAGCCGTAGCGACCGCACAGGTACTCGCTGACCTCTACGCCTTGATACCTCCCCGGTGGCCACCCAAACTCCCCCACTGATGGCCACCTAAATTCCTCCACCCCTGGCTGCGCGATGGTGCGCTGACCCGGACCTGGCGGGACGTTACTTTGGCCCCCTCATCACAGGGGGGCCTTGGAGTGAACGTCTTGAAGCCGCATCTGCAAACGACCATCTGGACCCTGCTGGCCGCCGGGGCCAGTCAACGAGAGATCGAGCGCGTCACCGCGATCGATCGCAAGACGATTCGCGCCTACCAGAAGCGCTTCGCCGCGGCCGCACCGAATTCCCCCGGGGTGGCCACCGGGTCGGTGACGCAAATTCCCCCACCCCGGCCACCGGCGTCGGCAACCGGCGCGGCGTCGGCATGCGAGCCACACCGATCGTTCATCGAGGCGCAGCTGCGTCTGCGGCGCAATGCCGTGGCCATCTACCAGGACCTCGTCGACCAATTCGGCCTCGCCGGCGCGTACGGCTCTGTCAAGCGCTTCGTCGCGCGACTTCGCCAGCGCCAGCCCGAGCAATTCGATCGCCTGGAATTCCTGCCCGGCGAGGAGATGCAAGTCGACTATGGCGAGGGCGCGCCCACCCGCATGCCCGGGCACCACCATCCTCGACCGACTCATGCACCGCGCCGTCATGCTCGAGTTCGAGGGCAAGAGCTATCGACTCAAGGAGGCCGCCGCCAGATTAGCCCTCAACACTGACCACGACTGATCAATAATTCGACGTCCCTGCCTGGAGGAGTTTGAGCGGCCACAGTCGGGGGAATTTGAAGTGGCCATCCGGGCGCCACACGAAACGGCGTCAGGACCCAGGCCGTAGGAATTGTCGGCGTCCATGCTGAGCTGGGCCGTTTTCCGAAGGTGCGCCCGCTTGATAGCGCCTGGAGGAATCGGCGCGCTGACGAATACAAGACGGGCACCTCCAGCGCAAACTTAAGGCCAGCTTCCTGGCACGAAAGGAGTTCTGCCGTGTTCACAACTGAAGTTCATTTGCCCGAGCTCGCCTTATTGGCTGGGACCCGCGGCGCCTTGGGGGCGGGAGTCGGCCTGTTGATTGCCGACAAGCTCAGTGAAGAGCAACGCAAAAACATCGGATGGACGCTGGTGGCCGTTGGTGTGCTGACCACAATTCCGCTCGCGGCCATGCTGTTCGGTCGCCGCCGAAAAAGCGACGCCTGACTTGGAGAGCCTTCTTCACGCCCGGGTCGCCTTTGGCGCCCCGCCGGCGTCCATACCCACGGTTCGATGGTTCTTGGCGCGCTTGCCGGCAGCCAGAAGCGGGCATTCCCGTCGCGCATGGCTTTGGTCCAGAAGCGCTCCCACGGATCGGCGACCACGGACAGCAGCGCCTTCGTCGCGTCTGCACCGATGCCCAGCGCCCAGACAGGAATTCGATAGTCGTCGTTCTGCTGAAGCTGAAGGGCCAGCAGTTTGCCATCGCGCACTCGACGCCGAACTGCGGCCTCCCCGAGGCCGAACACCTGTGCGACCTCCCCAGTCGACTTGAACTGGTCGGAGGCCAACACCGAGCGCTTGTACTGGAGGCCTCGCGGCGAAAAGCCCCTCATGTCCGGAAAGGCCGTGCGCAGCTCGTGTGCCAGCCGCTCGATCACCTTGGCGCCCCAGCCCTCGCGCGCCTGCCGCTCCAGGATGTCGCGGCCGATCTGCCTGTACAGCGATTGGCCACGCGGAGCGTAACATTCATCGGCAGCTGTCAAAGGGGGCGACGGGTGTGAACGGATCTGGTCTCAAGCAGCGCCTGGCAGCGATCCTCGCCGCGGATGCGGCGGGCTATTCGCGCCTGATGGCGATCGACGACCGCGCGACCGTGGCCGCGCTCGATGCGGCGCGCGCGGTATTTCGTGCGCAGATCGAGTCGAACCAGGGCCGTGTGATCGACATGGCTGGCGACTCGGTGCTCGCCGTGTTCGAGACCGCGGCCGGAGCGGTGACCGCCGCCGTTGCTGTTCAGCATGAGTTAGACATGTCCTGCGACGCCGCTCCGCAGGATCGGCAAATGCGCTTTCGGATCGGCGTTCACATGGGCGACGTGATCGAGAAGGCGGACGGCACGGTGTACGGCGACGGGGTCAACATTGCCGCGCGGCTGCAGGCGCTGGCCGAACCGGGCGGCATCACCGTATCGGACGCAGTGCACGGGGCCGTGAGGAGCAAGGTCAGCGCGGAGTTTGTCGATCAGGGCGAACAGCAGGTGAAGAACATCGACCATCCAGTGCGGGCCTTCAAGGTGGCGCCCGCGAGGCCATCGGTGAATGTCGCCGCGGCGGCATCGCCATCGTCCGCGCCGGTGCTGCGTCTGCCTGACAAGCCCTCGCTCGCCGTGCTGCCGTTCACCAACATGAGCGGAGACCCCGAGCAAGAGTACTTCGCCGATGGCATCACGGAAGACATCATCACCGACGTCTCCAAGATATCCGGCCTGTTCGTGATCGCCCGCAACTCGTCCTTCACCTTCAAGAAGCAAAACGTCGACATCAAGGACGTCGGAAGGAAGCTGGGCGTTCGACATGTGCTCGAAGGCAGCGTGCGAAAGGCTGGCATGAGAGTGCGCATCAATGTGCAACTCATCGATGCCGAATCCGGCGGCCACGTCTGGGCCGAGCGCTATGACCGGGACCTCGAGGACATCTTCTCGGTCCAGGACGAAGTCACGCGAAAGATCGTCCATACGCTCGAAGTGACCCTCACCGGCAGCGAAAGGGCGCGCCGGCAGGATCGCGGCAAGGTCAATGTCGAGGCCTACGACTGCCTGATTCGCGCGAAAAGCTGCATCCGGGATTTCAATGCCGCGGCGCTCGTCGAGGCCCGTGCCATGCTGGAGCGCGCGCTGGCGATCGACCCGGGGCTGGCGCAGGCCTATGCGGGCTTGGCGCTATGCTGCGGCGTCGAGTATGTCAACGCATGGAATGGTCGCACGGCGAGCGATCTGGAACAGGCCCTGGCGCTGGCACGCAAGGCGTGCGAGGTCGACGCGTTCGAAGCGGTTTCGCATCACGCGCTGGCCGTCACCTTGATGTGGCTGCGAAGGCTGGACGAAGCCGAGAGCGCGGCGCGGCGGGCGATCGAGCTCGACCCGAACTCTTCCCAATCCCATGGGGCCCTGGGCAACGTGCTGCATTTCACCGGACGGCACGAGCAAGCGCTCGAGTCATTGGAACGGGCGCTTCGGCTCGACCCGGAATTCAACCTGTGGATGCATGCTCTGGGGCGGGCCCTGTTCGCCCTCGGGCGCTACGACGAGGCCGAAGCGACGTTCAAGCGGCGCCTGATCCATATGCCTGCATCGGACGTCACGCGCGCCTACCTTGCCTCGCTTTACGGTCATACCGATCGTCCAGACGAGGCCCGTCGAGTCTGGCGAGAACTGATGGCCATCAACCCCCAATACACGATCGAACACACGATGCGAGTCCTGCCGTACAGGAACCCCGCGCCGCTCGAACAGTTCGTGCAGGGTCTGCGCAAGGCCGGGCTGGCGCAATGAGTCCGGTATGCAGAGCTTCGGGCTGGTGCCAGCGGCGCCACCAGGAGCGCCACAGCACTGACGACTGCTGGCGCCGTTCTCGCCGGCTGCGCCCACCCCATCGTGCTCAGTGCCGAGAAAACGCCGGAACGCGTCGAGTCCCAGCTGATCCAGAAGAAGGTCGCCTATGCAATGACCGATGCGGACCGCGCCAAGCAGGTGATCACCGAAGGCGGCGGCGGTGACCGTGTCAGCTACTACCCGTATCGTGACCTGGAAAAGGCGATCCGCGAATCGTTGCGATCGGTGTACGCGGACGTGGTTGTGATCCGTTCGGCAGCCGATGCCAACGACGCCACTGGCCAGGAAGTCACTCGTGTGCTCGTTGCTGGATCGGGCGACGCGGAGTTCAGCGAATTCAAGAGTAACTTCAGCCTCGCGGCGAGCCGTGCGGGCACGGACCTCGCCAGCAAGCTGAGTGCCGACATCAGGGCCAACGAAAAGCTACGCTGAAGCGCCTGAAAATGAGCGGCCGCCGTTGCAAGGCCTTTCACGCGCGCCGCGCCGTCGTCAACCGTTCGCCGACCTCGTCGTCAGCCCTTGATACCAATCCTTGACGCTGCGCGGGTCGGCGCCGCCGGCCCCCTCCAGCAAAGTGTCGACTGCGGGTGCGCGGCGGCGCAGAATGCGCTCGAGCGACCTACACGGACGCGAGATCGACGAATTGGAGGGTCCGATGATTCGCGAGCGCGAGCGCTTGAGTCCGAAGAAGTATGCCGAGCTGCAAATGAGCTACCTGATCGCTGGCTCGGCCGCGGGGGCTCTGGTGTTCGTTCTGCTCGCGACATTCGCGGGCGCCGGCTTCTATGGCAACGGGCTGATCTGGATCCTCGGCATGATCGCCTGCGGCGTGATTGGCATGCTGATCGCGGGTGCCGTATTCGACAGCCGGTTCTACACCCGCAAGTAGTCCTCATACCTTGATCCGCGCCCTCTGCCTGGCGCTGCTCCTCACGCCCCTGTGCGTCGAGGCGCGCAGCCGCACGCAATTGAGCACGAGTTGCGCATGCTGCAGGCTGGTGAACCTGGCTTGACGGGTATAGCCGGTTCCAGCGGGCCGTCGATCTTCAGCAGCTCGACGATGCGCGACCAGGTCAATGGGTGCGACGGCGTCGCACCTTTCGTCGCCATGTCGGGATTGGCCGGGTAGAACTGGCGCAAGCGGATCAGGTTGCTGCGGCTGAAGCCCTTGCCGTGCCGCAGGCCGAGGTCGGCGGCCAGGGTGTCAATCAGCGCCTTGCCGTACTCGGCGCGCTCCTGCCCGCCTTCGAGCCAGACAAGTCCGCCGGGCAGCTTCGACTCCTTGAAAAGACTGGATTTCGGGACGGGAGATCGAAGTCGGTTGGAGGATTGGTGTGCGGCGCAGGAATACGAAGAGCAAGCGACCGACCGGGCAAATCGCGGACCGAAGGCGGCCTGCGCACGCACGGGGTTGTCGGAGATGGAAGGGACCGCCACCACGCACAAGAGCGCGCGGATGAGGCAAYGGCCGATCGTCGCGGCCGTGCGGGGAAGCGCCTTGGCGGTGCGCCGTGCAAGGCGCGTTGCAGCACCGGGGCGGGCTTTGTTTTGAATGCTCACGAAAACCCCCCATGTTGGTATGGAAAGATCAAAATGCGGCTTGGTGGCCGGTGTGCCGACGCTAGTGCTGGCGGGCACGCAGCGCCCGAGGGGTGGCCGAATGAACGACGAACGATCGACGATCAATCACCGAATCGGCGACGGGCCCCCGATGGGTGCGCCAGACGCCGTCGGCGACGGCATCGCGGCCTTTGCCGGCTTCGAGTTCGATTCGCGGCGCGACGAACTGCGCAAGGATGGCGTCGCTATCTCGATGCGACCCAAGCCGCGCGCCTTGCTGCGCCATCTGCTCGACCATCCGGGCCGGCTGCTCGGAAAGGAAGAATTGATCAGGGCCCTGTGGGGGTCGGTGGTTGTCGGCGACGACTCGTTGGTTCAATGCGTGGGCGAGCTGCGTGCGGCGTTGGGAGATCGGGGCGAGTTGATCAAGACGCTGCCGCGCCGCGGCTACATGCTCGACACGACGGTCGAAAGGCTGGCCACCCGACCTCAGGAATTGCCACAAGCCGAGCCGGCGATGGATGAACCGAAACGCACACGTCGGAATCCGAATCGGCGATGGTGGCTTGTACCGTTCATCTGCGCGTTGCTTTTGGGCGTCGCTGGTGCCGTCTGGAAGATTCGCCAGCCCTCGCCGTTCCGCATCGACGACGAGCTGACTGCGCGTCATGCCGTTGCGGTGTTGCCGCTGGTCGATGCTGACGAGCCTGGCGGCACTTCGGTGCTCGGGAATGCCCTGGCTGACGATATCAGCGCGCAGATCTCGCTGCGACAAGGAATGCGTGTGATCGGCCCGGCTTCGACCGCGCGCTACAACGCGGCTGCGCCCGACATTGCGCACATCGGGCGCGAACTGGGGGTGCGCTACGTCATTGGCGGTCGCGTGACGCGCGACGGCGGCGCCATCGTCATCGACTCGACCTTGACCTCGGTCGAGACCGGCCAGGTGATCCGATTGAATCGTTCTGCCTTCCCGACGCCTGCCGATGCCCAACATTCCAACCTGGACCAGCGCGTTGCCAGTGCGTTTCGCATGCAGTTTTTCGAAATCGACAAAGTGCATGCCAGTCGGCCCGGTCACGTGGTCGATGCCGCCGATCTGACCATTTTGGGTTGGCGCGACCTGAATCGCTTCGCGACGCGCGACGACGTGTTGCGGGCTCGCAGCCGCTTCGAGGCGGCGCTGAAAGTCGATCCCGATTCGGTGGTCGCCCTGCAAGGGGTGGGTTCCAGCTACCAGATCGAGATCGTCAGCTACCTCAGCAGCGCGCCGCAGAGCCTGGTCGAACCTGGCAAGAAAGCGCTCAAAAGGGCGATGGAACTGCGTCCTGATGTGCCAGAAAACCTCCTGCCCTGGGGTAGCCTGCTCGGCCTGAGTGGACAGCCGGCCGAGGCGATGGCGATGTACAAAAAGGCATTGGAGATCAGTCCGAACTACGCCTTCGCCCACCTCTTCGTTGCGCGCCAGCTGATCTGGGAGGGCCGCTTTGCCGAAGCCCAGCAGGAAATCGACAAGGCCCGCGGGCTCAGTCCGGCGGACGCGCGCCTCCTGTATGCCGTCTATTCGCTGTCGGCGACCGCGAATTTCGTGCAAGGCAGGGACGACGAAGCCTACAGGTGGGCAATGAGGTGGGTTGCCGAATATCCGAACAGCGGGCAACCCTATGCGATGCTCGCCGCCATCGATGCGCTGCGCGGACATGACGCCGAGGCTGCCGCCCACATGGCCAAGCATCGCGAACTACTGCCAAACGACTCGATTGCCTATGTCGTGTTCCTCAGTCCCTCGACCGACCCTGTCTTCCTCGCGCAGCGCGCGCGGCTGATCGAGGGCCTCCGCAAGGCGGGATTGCCTGATTGATAAGTCCAGACTGTCGCAGGGAACTGAAATCTAGACGTGCCGAAATCACTGAAAAGTATGGGCGGTGAAGTACAAAGCGCCCACCGACAGCACTGAAATGTTCGCCGCCTGACTTCACACGTCCCCTGGCACTTGGCTGAAAGGCGAACGGAATCTTCCGAGAGTTCGGATGCGAGGCCAGAAGCTGCTCGTTTCCCGCCTTGCCCGCTGTAGCCTCCGAGCCGATTCAGTCAAACATGGAGGCGTACATGGCGGTGACGGCGATCGGCAGCAGCTACGATGGATTTCAGAGGTGGAAAGAAGGCATTGACCGAGCAGGCAGCGATTGGGACTACTACGATTCGGAATTAAGGCGAGCGGTCAACGAATACAACATTCATCTTCGCGACACGCCACGCTTCGTGAATCTCGATTGGCGACTGATCAAGGCCATGATGTGGGTCGAATCGGGGCCGCAGGAAGGCGCCTGGAAGACCAAGCCGCTGCAGATCGGCGTATCTGGCGATCCCGGCCTGCGGGCTCTCCTCTACGGCGACGAAGGGAGCGAGCTCATTGTGCCTCCGTGCTATGTGCTGAACTCCTCCAACGTGACGAGGAATCCGCGCATGAACATCGCCGCCGCCGTCGGCTACTTGCTCATGCGCATGGCCGACTATGGCTTCACCACGGTACCGGAAGATGCCAACGTGTTCGACGTAACGGCGGGCATCGGGGACAGCTTCAGTACGCTGGCACGAAAGCACCGCAGCACCGTCGAGGCCATGCAGACGCTAAACCCCGGGATTCATGGCCTCAGAGTGGGGCAGGTGCTCAAATGCCAGAGGGCGTCGATTCGAAAGGTCATTGTTGACTGGAAACCTTGGACCTTCTCAATCGTCGCGAGGCGCTACAACGGCAACGGCCAACCGAAAGGCGATCCGCACTACTCGAAAAAGCTTGAATACGCGATGGATGCCGTCAAGCGGCGAGGTCCGCGATGAAGACCATTTTCTCGGGATGCGTCGCCACGCTCGTGTTGAGCTTCGCTTCAGCTTCGCTCGCCGGTCCGCCTTGCGCGGGTAGCTATCCGAGTTGGGGGCGCGCGTGTTACGGGAGTGTCAAGATCACTGCCAAGTCGATCGCATGGCAAGCGCAGTTCAGCAATTGCGAGGCCAGCCCATACGAAGTCATCGCAAGCGACCTCGGGGGTGAGAAGCCCTTCGTCGCCTACAGGTTCAAGAAGCGCAGCAAGGCCTGTCTGTACGAGGTCATGGAGATCGCAAAGCAAGGCGGAGACCATTGGGCTGCGATCGGCTATCGCTCCGTCGAAGACTACGACCAGCGTCATGACGATCCGGGCTCTTCCGACTACTGTCCATTGGGCCCGATGCCGTCCCAGAGCTGCAATCTTCCCCTGGTCCGCGATAGGAAATAGCGGCGGCGGCTCGCTTGAGCCGGGCGCAGCTCAAGATCGGCTTGCTGGCACTTTGGCTCCGAGCTTTGCCACCACGTGGACGCGCGATCGGCAGTGTCGTTCGTTTGCCCGAGGCCGCGCCCGCGTTGCCGCTCAGCCTTCACAGGCACGCCGCTGATCACCGAGCGTCACGGCTATCCGCGTTGACGAGCGAGGCTGGGAGCCGTCCGCGAGTTCAGTGCCCTCAGTACGCGCGGGTGAATCCGCCGTCGTGCAGCAAGTTCGCGCCGGTCATGTGATCCGAGAATGCACCGAGCAGTTGCTCGACGACCACGGCAACTTCTTCCGGCCTGCCGTACTTGGCCAGCGGAATGTTCGAGGTCTCGTCGGCCAGGCGCTCAGCGAGGCTGACGCCCGCCCGATCGGCGCGCCGTTGCACCGAGGCTGTGTAGTCGGGCGTCAGCGTGCCGCCGAGTGACAAGGTGTTGATGTGGATGCCACGCTCGCCCAAGGCGAACGCGAGCGTCTTGGCCTCGGCCAGCCAGGCACAGCGCAGAACGTTGCTCGTCGCATAGTTCCCGAGAGCTTGCACCGACGTGACGGCCGAGATGATCACTACCTTGACGCGCTGGCCCTGAGCCGGCTCGGGTTTCATCGCAGGGATAACCGCCTTCAGAAGCCCCAAGGGGCCGATGAAGCTGCGCTGGAACAGCGTGCGCCAGGTGTCGTTGGGCGGCAGGCAATCGTTCGTCGGAGCCATCTGCGGCGGCATCAATACAACGCCATCGAGCACGATACCCTGGTCGACGAGCCGCTCACCGAAGGCGGCGACGGCGACGTCGTCACCCATCTCCACTGGGATGGCTTCGTAGCGGCCTGGGCGAACCGACCTCAGCTCATCGCAAAGCGCAAGCAGCCTGCCTTCATCGCGAGCCGCAAGCACCAGCGCACGCCCCGATTGCGCCAGCCGGGCGCAGACGGCGCGTCCGATACCGCCGCTCGCGCCCGTAACAAGAACGGATCGGCTGTCATTGCACATGGACGCGCTCCTTGGCACGGCGATCGCCGCGGGTTGCAAGCTGCTGCGCATTGTGCGCTCGCGGACCTCGCCTGGCACCGGTTGACTCGCAACTGTTGTCGTGCCCTCTTGCAACGGCCACGGACCTGGTGCCGCAACTCGATGAAAGCTCGCGCCGCCGTCAAGTGTGGCGCGACCAGCCAATCGGCGTAGCCGGCCGGCGCGCGGGTGAGGGAGGCGGGGCGTTCACCCGGCGGCGCTGTACCTTCGTAATCCGGCGGCAGGATCAGGTACTCGCCGCCCTTGCCCTGATCCGGCCCAGGCAAGCCAACGTCGCCGGCCCAATCGCGACGTACATGTTCAGCGCCGGGAGTGCCCACAGATAAGTCTGCACCGCGCGTTGGAACAACAGCTCGTCGGCCAGCGTTGCGCTGTCCTCGTTGGAAAGGAAGCCTCCCTGGTATTGCAAGCCCGCGAGAGATTCGTGACGCGTATCCATCGTTTGCCTCGTTCGCGAGCCCAACGCTGATCTTGGAGACAAGGCGTTGTTTCGTTGTTTCGTTGTGGACAAAGCTATGCCAGAGACTTGGCGCGTTGGAACAGCAGCACACCATCGCGCCGGGCGCGCTTCAGCAAGTCGTGCGTTGCGCGGATGTGCGCCTCGAGTGCCAGCGCCGCGCGCGCATCCTGACCGGCCATCGACAGCTCGAATATTTCGGCGTGCTCGGCGTGGACATCCCTGGCACTGTCCGACAGCCCCATCGCATAGCGCCGGTAGCGCTCGCCGTGGCGCGACAGGAGGCGCAGCACCTTGAAGGTCCACGCCGACGCGCCTGCGCCAATCAGCGCTTCGTGGAAGCGGTTATTCAGCTGCTCCCATCGGCGGCGGTCCTCGGCGCGGATTGGCTGCTCCACGGCCGACAGTTCTTCGTAGCTCTGCCGGACCTGTTCCCGCCACTGCACACCGCCGCACACGATCGAGCGTCGCAGCGCGTCGATCTCGATGTGCACGCGCAGCCGGGTGAGGTCTTCAAGATCGTCGATGGCAATCGGCGCGACGCGAAACCCGCGCTGTCCCTCGGCCACCACCAGCGCGTCGCTCACCAGGCGGGTGATGGCCTCGCGCAAGGTGCCGGCGCCCACGCCGTAGCGGGTCCTCAGATGCTCGACTCGCAGCTTTTCCCCTGGCGCCAGGCATCCGTCGACAATGTCGTCGCGCAACTCGCCGTAGGCGCGCTCGATCAGGGTGCGCGAGGGGCCGATCTCGTCGTCGATCGGAAGGTGTGCCGCATTCGGCGCGGCCCGTGTCAGCATTGCGCGTTTGGCCATGAGACTGCCTTCAGGCGCGGGCGCGCTCATGGGCGCGCGCAATGCGGTAGCTGAGCTGCGCGCGGCTGACGCCTAGCGCGCGCGCCGCGCCCGCGAGATTGCCGCGGGCACGCTGTACAGCCTCCTTCAGCAAGGCGTCTTCGAGCGCTTCCAGGCTGAGGCCGCGGCGCTGCACTTCGTCATACAGCCCCGCTGTGTCGTGCGGCGCGCCTCGCTCAAGCTGACCTTCCGCGTTGACAATCACCGGCGTGGATTGCGGCGCCGAGGCGAACAGTTCACCGACATCCACCGGCTCGTCCGCGCTGGAGAGGATGACGCCGCGTTCGATGAGATTCTCGAGTTCACGTACGTTGCCGGGCCAAGGGTGGTGGCGCATCGCATCGATCGCACGGTCGGTGAACCCCGCCACGCGCTTGCCATGCAGCGCGGCAAAGCGCTGAAGCAGATGGGTGGCTAACGGCTCGATGTCGTCCACGCGCTCGCGCAACGGGGGGACCCGGATCGGATAGACATTGAGCCGATACATCAGGTCGCGCCGGAAACGGCCGGCGGCAACGGCAGCCTCGAGGTCGACGTTGGTTGCTGCGATCACCCGCACGTCCACCTTACGCGGCAGGGTACAGCCAAGGCGCTCGACCTCACCGTGCTGCAGCACGCGCAGCAGCTTGGCCTGGGCTGCGAATGGAAGTTCACCCAACTCATCCAGCAGAAGCGTGCCGCCATCGGCACGCTCGAACCGGCCGGGCCGCGCGGCTCCGGCGCCTGTGAAGGCACCTTTCTCGGCGCCGAACAATTCGCTTTCGATCAGCTCGCCGGGAAGGGCCGCGCAGTTCACCGCGACGAAGGGCTTGTCGGCACGCGCGCTCATCGCGTGAAGGGCGCGCGCGAATCGCTCCTTGCCGACGCCGGTCTCGCCGGTCAGAAGCACGCTCACCTGGGTCCCCGCAGCCTTGCGCAGCAGTGCGGTGGCCGCCACGTATGCGCGCGACCGGCCGATCAGCGGTCCCAGATCGTCGGCCGGCTCGAGCGTGGAGCGAAGACTTTCAACCTGAGACTTCAGGTCTTCCAGTCGCAACAGCATCGAATCGGCATCGTAGTCGCGCGCGAGCGCCTCGCCGTCGGGCCAGTCGGCCAGCGGGCGACCTTCGATGCGACAGTGCGGGGCGCCACAAGCGCAGCAGGCGACCTCCTTGAAGAGCACCGGCCGGCCCATGAAGGCGCTGGTGTAGCCGGAGGCGTATCCCAGCAGCATCCAACACGCGGGTTCCTCCTGCGGGCCGAAGTCGCGCACATGCGTTTCGACTTCCCATGAATGGTCCCAGCGGAAGACGCCGTCGAATTCGCCCTTGGCGATGTCGATCTCGAAGCGCTCCGGCGTGACCTGCACCGCGCCTTCCAGCATGTGCAATTGCGGGCCCACTGCAAACATGTCGGCCAGCGAGGCGTCTCCGCGCACTTGGCGCGCGAGTACCGCATCGCGTTCGCCCGCGGCATAGCCAGCGCGCATCAGCACGCGGCGCGTTTGCTCGCGCCCGATGGATTGCATCATTTCGCGCCGCAGCGAGCCCAGCGCCGCCATATGGATCAGCACCATGCGCTGGTCGGCCAGCCAGATGCGGCCGTCGCTCGCCGAAAAATGGACGAGCCGGCGCAGATCGGCATCCGACGGCAATGGCGGCACGGGGGTGTTCATGCGCAGATTATCGAGATAACGGCCCGAGACACCAAGCCCCCTCTTCCTCGAATAATTGCTGATTTGATCAACTGCGCGCTGCGCGAATTGCGCATTTCATCATGATGCAGTGCGGCAATTCCGACCTTTCTGCTGCGGCAAAGCCGACAAATCGGCCGAATGAAGGCCCTTCAGGGCTTGTGATTTCGGGGTTTACCCTGTTTTATCGAGATTTTTCGACTTCACGGCCTTTTCTGGCACAGCGCATGCGATGTGTTCAACGTGACCCACAGCACAACCCGCTCGATGAATACGTCCACCCCTCTTCGCAATGAAGCCCGGCCCTTGCACGACCCGCTCGGGTCCGGCGACGAGTTCCAGTGCGACACCTCCCTGAAGTTCGTGCGCGTGATCGAAGAGCGCGCTGACGGGCTGGTGGCTTTTGAGTTTTCCATCGGCTGGCCCGAACTGGCGGTCGAGTTGCTGCTGCCGGCGCAGGCCTTCGTCGAGTTCTGTGCCACCCACCACGTGCGGCGACTCGACTGAGTTTTGTTCGACGACGCAATCCATCCCGACGACCCCAGGAGACACACCGTATGAATATCGACCTCCAAGCGCGCGAGATCACGCCACTGCGCCAGACCTACGCGCATGTGGCGAAGTACATCGGGGGCGACAAGACCGCCTCGCGCTACCAGGAAGCGACGATGGGCGCGCAGCCCTCGGTCAACTTCCACTACCGCCCGACATGGGACCCCGAACACGAACTGTTCGACGCCTCCCGCAGCAGTGTCGTGCTGGCCGACTGGTACGCACTGAAGGATCCGCGCCAGTTCTACTACGCCACCTGGACGATGACGCGGGCTCGCCAGCAAGACGCCATGGAGGCGAACTTTCAGTTCGTCGACACGCGCGACATGGTCGCCAAGATCCCCGACGACGTGCGCTACAAGGCGCTGCGGATCCTGATGCCGCTGCGTCACGCGGCCTGGGGCGCCAACATGAACAATGCCGCCATCTGCGCCTACGGCTACGGCACGGCGTTCACCGCGCCGGCGATGTTCCATGCGATGGACAACCTCGGGGTGGCGCAGTACCTCACCCGCCTGGGCCTCGCGCTGGACGACCCGGCAGTGCTGGACGACGGCAAGCAAGCCTGGCTGACCGATCCGCGCTGGCAGGTGCTGCGCCGCTACGTCGAAGACACCTTCGTCGTGAAGGACCCCTTCGAGCTCTTCATCGCGCAGAACCTCGCACTCGACGGCTTGCTGTATCCGCTGATCTACGGCAGCTTCGTCGATGACCACATCGCCCTGCAGGGCGGCACGGCCGTCGCGATGCTCACCGCCTTCATGCCGGAGTGGCACGACGAGAGCGCGCGCTGGGTCGACGCGGTGGTCAAGACCGCCGCGGCCGAATCGCCCGCCAACCAAGGTCTGATCTCGCAGTGGGTGCAAGCCTGGACCGAACGGGCCCGGGCCGCGCTGGCGCCGGTGGCCGAAATGGCGCTCGGCGACGCCGGCCATGAGGCGCTGGACGAGGCTTGCGCAACGCTGCGCGAGCGTTGCCGCAAGGCCGGCGTCGGCGCCTGACCCCGTCTTGCATCACGCACTACCAGGAGACCTCATGTCCAACGTATTCATCGCCTTCCAGCACAACGAAGAGTCGCGCCCGGTGGTCGACGCCATCGTCGCAGACAACCCCGGCGCGATGGTCGTGCACTCGCCCGGCCTGGTGAAGATCGACGCACCCGACCGGCTGATGATCCGCCGCGCCACGATCGAGGACCTGACCGGCCGGGCCTACGACCTGCAGGCCATCCACGTGAACCTCGTGACCCTGTCGGGGCACATCGACGAGGACGACGACCAGTTCACGCTGAGCTGGCGCCACTGATTCCCAACGAACGCTCAAGGAGACAAGCCATGGACACCCGTGTCGTGAAGAAGAAGCTCGGTCTGAAGGACCGCTATGCCGCGATGACGCGCGGCCTCGGCTGGGAGACCAGCTACCAGCCGATGGACGACGTCTTTCCGTACGACAAGTACGAAGGCATCAAGATTCACGACTGGGACAAGTGGCAGGACCCGTTCCGCCTCACGATGGACGCCTACTGGAAGTACCAGGGCGAAAAGGAGAAGAAGCTCTACGCGGTGATCGAGGCCTTCGCGCAGAACAACGGCCAGCTCGGCGTGAGCGATGCGCGCTACATCAATGCGCTGAAGCTCTTCATTCAGGGGGTCACGCCGCTGGAGTACTACGCCCACCGCGGCTTCGCGCATGTGGGCAGGCAATTCACCGGCGAGGGCGCACGGGTCGCCGCACAGATGCAGTCGATCGACGAACTGCGCCACTACCAGACCGAGACCCACGCGATCTCGCACTACAACAAGTACTTCAACGGGATGCATCACTCGAACCACTGGTTCGACCGCGTCTGGTACCTGTCGGTGCCGAAGTCCTTCTTCGAGGATGCCAACACGGCCGGGCCGTTCGAGTTCCTCACCGCGGTGAGCTTCTCGTTCGAATACGTGCTGACCAACCTGCTGTTCGTGCCCTTCATGTCGGGCGCGGCGCACAACGGCGACATGTCTACCGTGACCTTCGGCTTCTCGGCGCAGAGCGACGAGTCGCGCCACATGACGCTGGGCATCGAGTGCATCAAGTTCATGCTCGAGCAGGACCCCGCCAACGTGCCGATCATCCAGGGCTGGATCGACAAATGGTTCTGGCGCGGCTATCGGCTGCTGACGCTGGTCGCGATGATGCAGGACTACATGCTTCCCAAGCGCGTGATGAGCTGGAAGGAAGCCTGGGAGATGTACGCCGAGCAGAACGGCGGCGCGCTCTTCAAGGACCTGGCGCGCTACGGCATCCGCGAGCCCAAGGGCTGGAAGGACGCCTGCGAGGGCAAGGACCACATCAGCCACCAGGCATGGGCCACCTTCTACAACTACAACGCCGCCGCGCCCTTCCACACCTGGATCCCGAAGGAAGACGAGATGGCGTGGCTGTCGGAGAAGTACCCGGCAACCTTCGACAAGTACTACCGTCCGCGCCTCGAACACTGGGGCGAGGAAGCAGCCAAGGGCAACCGCTTCTACAACAAGACGCTTCCGATGCTGTGCACGACGTGCCAGATCCCGATGCTCTTCACGGAGCCGGGCGACGCCAGCAAGATCTGCTATCGCGAGTCCGACTACCTGGGCGACAAATACCACTTCTGCAGCGACCACTGCAAGGGCATCTTCGATCACGAGCCCGAGAAGTACGTGCAGTCGTGGCTGCCGGTGCACCAGATCTACCAGGGGCACTGCTTCAAGCCCGGCACGGACCCGACGGCCGAAGGTTTCGATCCGTTGCTTGCGGTGCTCGACTACTACGAGATGAACGTCGGCCGCGACAACTTCGACTTCGAAGGCTCGGAAGACCAGAAGAACTTCGCGGCCTGGCGCGGCGATCCACCGCCCACTGCGCCGGTCGCAGCCACCGAAACGGGAGAAGCCAAATGAGCGTCGTCGCCCTCAAGCCCTACACGTTCCCGGCACGGGACGCGCGCGAGAACTTTCCCGCACCGTTGCTTTACATCGGCTGGGAAGACCACCTGATCTTCTGCGCGCCATTTTGCCTGCCGTTGCCCCCGGACACGCCCTTCGGCGCGCTCGCGACGGCCGTGCTGCCGGGCATCTACGGCTGGCACCCCGACTTCGCGAAGATCGACTGGACGAAGGCGCAGTGGTTCAAGTCGGGCCAGCCGTGGACTCCCGATCCGGCCAGGTCGCTCGCCGAGAACGGACTGAAGCACAAGGACGCGATCCGCTTCCGCACACCGGGCTTGACCGGGATCAAGGATTCGTTCAGCTGAACTTCCAGACTTCGGTAGTCAAAGCCATGAGCTATCAACTCACCATCGAACCGCTGGGCGCCACCATCGAGGTGGAAGAAGGCCAGACGCTGCTCGACGCCGCGCTGCGCCACGGCATCTACCTTCCGCATGCCTGCGGACACGGCCTGTGTGGATCCTGCAAGGTGCAGGTGTGCAACGGCGAAGTGGACCATGGCGCGGCGAATCCTTTCGCGCTGATGGAGTTCGAGCGCGACGAGGGCAAGACGCTCGCCTGCTGCTGCACGCTGCAAAGCGACGCGACGATCGAAGCCGACATCGACGAGGAGCCCGACGCCCAGATCATTCCGGTGCGAGACTTCGCGGCCACCGTGACGCGCATCGTCCAGTTGACGCCGACCATCAAGGCGCTGCACCTGGCACTGGACAAGTCGATCCACTTCCAGGCCGGGCAGTATGTGCAGCTCGAGATTCCGGGGCTGGGGCAGGCCCGTGCATTCTCGATCGCCAACTCGCCCGGCGACGTCGAGAAAGCCGGGGAGATCGAACTGAACGTGCGCATCGTCGCAGGCGGCGCCGGCACGAGCTACCTGCACCACGCGTTGAAGGCCGGGGATCGGCTGCGCCTGTCCGGCCCCTACGGCCGCTTCTTCGTGCGCCAGTCCGAGACCCAGCCATTGGTCTTCATGGCCGGCGGCTCTGGCCTGTCGAGCCCACGCTCGATGATCCTGGACTTGCTCGACGGCGGCTGCAATCTGCCGATCACCCTGGTCTACGGACAGCGCTCGCGCGACGAGTTGTACTACGACGAAGAGTTTCGCGCGCTCGCCGGCACGCACCCGAACTTCACTTATGTGCCGGTGCTGTCGAACGAGTCCGAGGATTCGGTTTGGTGTGGTGCACGCGGTTTCGTGCACGACGCCGCCAAGGCTCATTTTGACAGCGGCTTCGCAGGCCACAAGGCCTACCTGTGCGGACCGCCACCGATGGTCGAGGCCTGCATCGCCGCGCTGATGCAAGGGCGCCTGTTCGAACGCGACATCTACACCGAGAAGTTCATTTCGGCGGCCGACGCCGGCCAGCAGCGCAGCCCGCTGTTCCAGCGCGTCTAGGAGGCGACGACGATGTTCCTTGACATCCGCCCCAAGGTCAATGTCAGCATCGCGCAGACCGGCGAGAGCTACCCGTGCGCGACCGATGAAAGTCTGCTTCGCGGCATGCTGCGCCTCGGCCGCAAGGGCATCCCCGCAGGCTGCGTCAACGGCGGCTGCGGCGTATGCAAGGTGCGCATCGTCGATGGCACGGTCACATCGATCGGTCCTGTCAGCCGCGCTCACGTCAGTGTCGAGGAAGAGCAGTGCGGCTTCACGCTGGCCTGCCGCGTGGCGCCCGCCAGCGCGGTGCGACTGGAGGTGATCGGCAAGCTGGAGAAACCGTTTTCCAAGAGGCCCGCCACGGTGGCGAGCCATGTACCAACGCTGCAATCAATGCGGCATGAAGGAGACATGTGATGGGTGTAATGCGTATCGGCCACGCCAGCCTGAAGGTGATGGACATGGCGGCTGCGGTGAAGCACTACGAGAACGTGCTGGGCTTGAAGACGACCATGCAGGACAAGGCGGGCAACGTCTATCTGAAGTGCTGGGACGAGTGGGACAAGTACTCGTTGATCCTCTCGCCCTCCGACCAGGGAGGGTTGAACCATGTCGCCTACAAGGTCGAGAAGGATTCGGACCTCGATGAGTTGCAGAAAAAGGTCGATGCCTGGGGCGTGAAGACGACGATGTTGCCGGAGGGCACGCTGCCGGCCACCGGTCGCATGCTGCAGTTCAACCTGCCAAGCGGCCACGAGATGCGCCTGTATGCCATGAAGGAATACGTCGGCACCGAGGTCGGCACCACCAACCCCGATCCCTGGCCCGACAACCTCAAGGGTGCCGGCGCGCACTGGCTCGACCACCTGCTGCTGATGTGCGAGATGAACCCTCCGGAGGGCATCAACACGGTCGCCGACAACACGCGCTTCATGACCGAAGCGCTGGACTTCTTCCTCACCGAGCAGGTCCTCGTCGGCCCCGCCGGCGATATCCAGGCCGCGACCTGGATGACCCGCACGACCACGCCGCACGACATCGCCTTCGTGGGCGGCCCCAAGAGCGGCTTGCACCACATCGCCTACTTCCTCGACTCCTGGCACGACGTGCTCAAGGCGGCCGACGTGATGGCCAAGAACAAGGTCAAGATCGACGTGGCGCCCACCCGTCACGGCATCACGCGCGGCGAGACGATCTATTTCTTCGACCCCAGCGGCAATCGCAACGAGACCTTTGCGGGCCTGGGCTACCTGGCCCAACGCGACCGGCCGGTGACGACCTGGACGGAGGATCAACTGGGCAGCGGGATCTTCTATCACACGGGCGAGCTGGTGGCGTCGTTCACCGACGTCTACACCTGACGCCTGACACCTGAGCGAAGCCGGACCGCGGGCCGGGCTGCTGGCACTTGGCCTGCAGTCCGCCCGCGCCCGAATCCCTGATATCAACTTTGCAATCCAAGCCATGAAACAGATCCTCAACTTCATCAACGGGGAACACACCGCCACTGAGAAGACCTTCGCCAAGCGTTCGCCGGTGACCGGCGAGGTCATCGCGCAGGTGCACGAGGCCGGGCGCGCCGAGGTGGATGCCGCAGTGGCTGCCGCGCGCGCGGCGCTCGATGGACCGTGGTCCCGCATGACGGTGGCCGAGCGCGTGGAGCGCCTCTATGCCGTGGCGGATGGCATCCATCGGCGCTTCGACGAATTCGTCGCCGCCGAATGCGCCGACACCGGCAAGCCGATGAGCCTGGCAAGCCACCTCGACATTCCGCGCGGGGCGGCCAATTTCAAGATCTTTGCCGACGTGGTGAAGAACGTGCCGACCGAGTTCTTCGAGATGTCCACGCCCGACGGCCGCGGTGCGATCAACTACGGCTGGCGAAGCCCGGTCGGCGTGGTCGGCGTGATCTGCCCCTGGAACCTGCCGCTGCTGCTGATGACGTGGAAGGTCGGCCCGGCGCTGGCCTGCGGCAACACGGTGGTCGTGAAGCCTTCGGAAGAAACGCCGCAGACCGCCGCGTTGCTCGGCGAGGTGATGAACGAGGCCGGCATCCCCAAGGGCGTCTACAACGTGGTGCACGGCTTCGGCCCCGGCTCGGCCGGAGAGTTCGTCACGACACATCCGCAGGTCGATGCCATCACCTTCACCGGCGAGACGCGAACCGGCGAAGTCATCATGAAGGCCGCGGCCCATGGCGCGCGGCCGGTGAGCTTGGAGATGGGCGGCAAGAACGCCGCCATCGTCTTCGCCGATTGCGACTTCGACGCCGCGATCGAGGGCACGATGCGCTCCGTCTTCGCCAACTGCGGCCAGGTGTGCCTGGGAACCGAGCGGGTGTATGTCGAGCGGTCGATCTTCGACCGATTCGTGGCTGCAATGAAGAAGGGCGCCGAAGGCCTCAAGCTCGGCCCCCCCGAAGACCCGGCCACCGGCATGGGCCCGTTGATCAGCCAGGAGCATCAGGGCAAGGTGCTCTCCTACTACAAGCTCGCCCTGGAAGAGGGGGCCGCCGTGGTGACCGGTGGTGGCGTGCCGGCCATGACAGGCGCGCTCGCTGAAGGCGCCTGGGTGCAGCCGACGATCTGGACCGGGCTGCCCGAGACGGCGCGCGTCATCAAGGAAGAGATCTTCGGCCCCTGCTGCCACATCGCGCCCTTCGACAGCGAGGAAGAGGTGCTGGCCAAGGCCAATGACAACGCCTACGGCCTCGCGTGCGCGATCTGGACCCGCGACGTGTCGCGCGCGCACCGCGTCGCGCAGCGCATGAACGTTGGCCTGTCCTGGGTCAACAGCTGGTTCCTGCGCGACCTGCGCACGCCCTTCGGCGGCGCCAGGCAGTCGGGCATCGGTCGAGAAGGAGGCGTCCATTCGCTCGAGTTCTACACCGAGCTCAAGAACGTTTGCATCAAGCTCTGAAGGACCGACATGAGCCATCCCGAAATCGCCCAGCCGGTGCTTGCGGCAGGCATTCGTACCAATGTGCACGACCTGGGCAGCGGCCCTCCGCTTCTGATGATCCACGGCTCGGGCCCCGGCGTGACGGCCTGGGCGAACTGGCGTCTGGCAATGCCGGCGCTGGCCCGGCAGGCACGTGTGATCGCGCCGGACATGGTCGGCTTCGGCTACACCGAAAGGCCGGCAGGGCAGCGTTACGACATGGACACCTGGGTGGCCCAGGCGATCGGCGTGCTCGATGCGCTGGACGTCGAACAGGCCGACCTGGTCGGCAACTCCTTTGGCGGTGCGCTGGCGCTGGCGCTGACGATCCGGCACCCCCAGAGGGTGCGGCGGCTGGTGCTCATGGGAAGCGTCGGCGTGCCGTTCGCGATCACGCCGGGGCTGGACGCGGTGTGGGGCTATGCGCCGTCGCTGGCACGCATGCGCGAGTTGCTCGACATCTTTGCCTACGACCGGAAGTTGGTCACCGATGAACTCGCACAGCTTCGCTACGAGGCAAGCATCCGCCCGGGCTTCCAGGAGTCCTTCGCGGCGATGTTCCCTGCGCCGAGGCAGCGCTGGGTCGATGCGATGGCCAGCAACGAAGCCGACATCCGCCGCATCGTCCACGAGACGCTTGTCCTCCACGGCCGCGAGGACCGCGTGATCCCGCTCTCGACGTCATTGACCTTGTCGAGCTGGATCCCTCGCGCTCAACTGCACGTGTTCGGCCAGTGCGGCCACTGGACACAGATCGAGCACGCCGCGCGATTCGCCCAACTGGTCGGCAACTTCCTCTCCGAGGCGGGCCCCGATGAACCCAAGCGCCTGAACGGCTGATACCCGAGACCACGATGAACGAACAACTGATCCACGCACTCGGCGACGAGCTGTACGATGCGCTGAAGGCCTGCCGCGTCGTCGATCCGCTGACCACGCGCCATGCCGACATCACGATAGAGGACGCCTACCGCATCCAGCAGCGCCTGAACGCGCGCCGCGTCGAGGCCGGCGAAACCATCGTCGGCAAGAAGATCGGCGTCACCTCCAAGGCGGTGATGAACATGCTGGGCGTCTATCAGCCGGACTTCGGCATGCTGCTCGACGGCATGGTCTACAACGAAGGCGAGGCGATCGAGGCGTCCACGCTGATCCAGCCCAAGGCCGAAGGCGAGATCGCCTTCATCCTCAAGCGCGACCTGGTCGGCCCCGGCGTCAGCGCCGCCGACGTGATTGCTGCCACCGAAGGCGTGATGGCCTGCTTCGAGATCGTCGACTCGCGCATCCGCGACTGGAAGATCAAGATCCAGGACACGGTCGCCGACAACGCCTCCTGCGGCGTGTTCGTGCTCGGCGACCGTGTCGTGTCACCGCTCGAGGTGGATCTCAACACCTGCGGCATGGTGCTCGAGAAGAACGGGGAGATCGTCGCCACGGGTGCCGGCGCGGCCGCACTCGGCGCACCGGCCAACGCGGTGGCATGGCTGGCCAACACGCTCGGGCAGCTGGGCATCCCGCTGAAGGCCGGCGAAGTCGTGCTGTCGGGGTCGCTGGCGATCATGGTGCCGGTCAAGGCCGGCGACAACCTGCGCGTGACGATCGGCGGCATCGGCGGCTGCTCGGTGCGCTTCGTCTGAAGCCGCCACCCCGCGGCCCACAACCCATTCAATCGACTGGAGAGTCCCTGTGAAAAAAGTGAAATGCGCCCTGATCGGGCCCGGCAACATCGGCACCGACCTGCTGGCCAAGCTGCAGCGCAGCGCGATGCTGGAGCCGGTGTGGATGGTGGGCATCGACCCCGCCTCCGACGGCCTGAAACGCGCCCGCGAGATGGGCATCAAGATCACCGCCGATGGCGTGGACGGACTGTTGCCCCACGTCAAGGCCGACGGCGTTCAGATCGCGTTCGACGCCACCAGCGCCTACGTGCATGCCGAGAACTCGCGCAAGCTCAATGCGCTGGGCGTGATGATGATCGACCTGACGCCGGCCGCCGTCGGCCCCTACTGCGTGCCGCCGGTCAACCTGAAGCAGCATGTGGGCAAGCGCGAGATGAACGTCAACATGGTCACCTGCGGCGGGCAGGCGACGATCCCGATGGTTGCTGCCGTCTCGCGCGTCCAGCCGGTGGCGTATGGCGAGATCGTCGCCACCGTCGCGTCTCGTTCGGTCGGGCCGGGTACCCGCAAAAACATCGACGAGTTCACCCGCACGACCGCCGGCGCGGTCGAGAAGGTGGGCGGCGCCAGGAAGGGCAAGGCCATCATCGTCATCAACCCGGCCGAGCCGCCGATGATCATGCGCGACACCGTGCACTGCCTCACCGAAACCGCACCGGACCAGGCCGCGATCACGAAGTCGATCCACGACATGATCAAGGAAGTGCAGAAGTACGTGCCGGGCTACAAGCTCGTCAACGGCCCCGTGTTCGACGGCAACCGGGTCTCGGTCTTCATGGAAGTCGAGGGCCTGGGCGACTACTTGCCCAAGTACGCCGGTAACCTGGACATCATGACAGCGGCCGCCGCGCGCACCGCCGAGATGTTCGCCGAAGAAATCCTGGCCGGCTCGCTCACGCTCGAGCCTGTGGCCGCCTGAGGGAGACGAGGTCATGACGACATTCCAAGGCAAGAAGATCCTCGTGCACGACATGACGCTGCGCGACGGCATGCACCCCAAGCGCCACCAGATGACGCTGGAGCAGATGAGGTCCATCGCGAAGGGACTGGACGCCGCCGGCGTGCCGCTGATCGAGGTCACGCATGGCGACGGCCTCGGCGGTAGCTCGGTGAACTACGGCTTTCCGGCGCACACCGACGAGGAATATCTCGCGACCGTGATTCCGCTGATGAAGCGCGCCAAGGTATCAGCACTGCTGATCCCGGGGATCGGCACGGTCGATCACCTGAAGATGGCTCACGGCCTGGGCGTCAGCACCATCCGCGTGGCGACGCACTGCACCGAGGCTGACGTCAGCGAACAGCACATCGTCGCCGCGCGAAAGCTCGGCATGGATACGGTGGGCTTCCTGATGATGGCGCACCTGAACAGCCCGGAAGGACTGGTCAAGCAGGCTCTGCTGATGGAAGCCTACGGTGCCAACTGCATCTACATCACGGACTCGGCCGGCTACATGTTGCCCGACGACGTGAAGGCGCGGCTAGGCGCGGTTCGCGCGGCGCTGAAGCCCGAGACCGAGCTTGGTTTCCACGGCCACCACAACCTGGCGATGGGGGTGGCGAACTCGCTCGCTGCCGTCGCCGCTGGCGCGACGCGTATCGATGCGGCGGCTGCCGGCCTGGGTGCCGGTGCGGGCAACACGCCGATGGAGGTGCTTGTGGCCGTCTGCGAGCGCATGGGCATTCAGACGGGCGTCGACGTCTGGAAGATCCAGGACGTGGCCGACGACCTGGTCGTGCCGATCATGGACTTCCCGATCCGCATCGACCGCGACGCGCTGACGCTGGGCTATGCGGGCGTCTACGGCAGTTTCCTTCTCTTTGCCAAGCGCGCCGAGAAGAAGTACGGCGTGTCGGCACGCGACCTGCTGGTCGAGCTGGGACGGCGCGGCATGGTCGGCGGGCAGGAAGACATGATCGAAGACACCGCGCTCACGATGGCCAGGGCGCGCGGACTGAACCTGGCCAAGGCGGCCTGAGGAGACAAACCATGGCACTCGACAAAGTCACCATCGCCGGCCTGGCCGAACACCTCGAGACCTGCGAGTTGGAGGCCCGCGACACGCTGAAGATCACCGACGAACACCCCAACATGGATTGGGACGACGCATATGCGATCCAGGACGAGATCCTGCGCCGCAAGCAGGCACGCGGCGCACGCGTCATTGGCCTGAAGGCGGGCCTCACCTCGCACGCCAAGATGAAGCAGATGGGCGTGGATACGCCGGTGTTCGGTTTCCTCGTCGACAGCTTCTGCGTGCCGGAGGGCGGCGAGGTCAAGACCAGCGAGCTGATCCATCCCAAGGTCGAACCCGAGATCTGCTTCGTGCTCAAGCACGCGCTCAAGGGCCCCGGCTGCCACATCGGCTCGGTGCTCGCGGCAACCGACTTCGTGCTGCCCGGGATCGAGGTCATCGACAGCCGCTATCGCGACTTCAAGTTCGACCTGAAAAGCGTGGTGGCCGACAACACCTCGGCCGCGCGGTTCGTCGTCGGCGGGAAGGCGCAGCGGGTCGATCGGCTGGACCTGCGAACGCTCGGCGTGGTGTTGGAAAAGAATGGCGAAGTCGTCGCCATCGGCGCCGGTGCGGCGGTGCTGGGGCACCCAGCCGCGGCCGTCGCCATGCTGGCCAACCATCTGGGAAAGCGCGGCCGCGAGATCCCGGCGGGCACCCTGATCATGTCCGGCGGCGTCACCGAAGCAGTGGCGGTAGAGGCCGGGGATCACGTGAGCTTGCGAGTGCAAGGTCTGGGCAGCGTCTCGCTGCGTTTCGTCCAAGGAGGCTGAGATGCCATTCGCACAGATCTACATGCTTGAGGGTCGCACCGCCGATCAGAAGAAGGCCGTGATTGAAAAGGTGACCCAGGCGCTGGTCGAAGCCACCGGCACCCCGGTCGCCAACGTTCGCGTCTGGATCCACGACGTGCCGAAGGAAAACTGGGGCATCGCCGGCGTCAGCGCAAAAGAGCTCAGGCGCTGATCGTCGGCGTTGACTCCCCGCGGGATGCCCGGGCCTTTGACCGAATGCTGCTTTTGCTTAAATAAGCTTCAGCTTTTGGCTGCGGACCGACCTTCACCGCGTCCGTTGCTGGCCGCGGTGGATGGGTCGGTCCGGCTGAGCCCCGCTTGACTTCGACCCGTCGCCGCACCGTGCCGACACCGGCAAACCACGCATTGAGAGGACGTAGTCGCCTACAAAGACGACTAAATCGCTTAGCGTCCTTGCTGCAACCGGTGCAGCCCTTGGTCTGTCAGGAGCTTGCCGCCTTGGCGGTCCATTTCCACAAATCCGTTTGACCTTAGGCGATTCGAGACTTTGATTGAGTCGGTCGGATACCGCCGGGCATTGGCCTTCTCGAGAGCTTGGAGAGCACTCCACTGTTCGTCGTTGAGCTGAACTTTCTTGTTGGCCATCGCACTCTCCTTCAGCGGGCGGCCAGTATCGTCGCGCGTCTATCCAGCGCGCCACCTTAGAATGTCTCTTGCCAGGAAGTTCGAATCGGAGTAGGGAGAGGCGTTCACTCGCCGCTGAGAATTAGTGACTGGGAATCCCTTGCCCGAGCGCAGGAGACTTCGGACCCTGGCGCCACGGATACGAGCGCCATCCGTTCGAAAGGGGTGCCCTCCCAACCATTGGAATGGTCGGCAGCCAATCCATTCCAGACAAGGCCCTTCCTTGACCTGCATCAGTTCCCGGCGCATATCGCGGCGTATCTTCAGCTCAGCGGCCGCCAGTTCGGATGACCGAGACGGCCAGATGTCAGGCGCGGGCGGGACGACGCTCTGCCTTCCCCTTGACGACGCCGTCAAGCTGACCATCAGGGAGCGACTGCCATGACGATGTTGCGAAGAGCGGCACTTGCCGCATTGCTCACTGGCCTCATGAGCGCAGGAGCGGCAGTTTTCGTCCAGGCGCCGGCGCAGGCTCCAACCGCAACGTCTGCGCCGACCGACGCGCAAGTGCGCGAACTGCAGCAGCAAGTCGAGACGTTGCAAAAGCAGTTGGAACAGCTCAAGGCCGCGCCCGACGCGGCCGCCCGCCAGCAGCTGATGCAGCAACACTGGCAGAGCATGCAAACCTACATGGGACAGATGCACGACCGGTGGGGGATGGGGTATCCGTGGATGATGGGACATCCATGGTCGACGATGGGACCCGGAATGATGGGGGGAGGTGCATCGTGGCCCGCGCCCCAGGGCGTAACGCCCGACCAATACAGCCAGCAGATGCGCGACTACACGCAGCGGATGCAAGAGCAGATGAACAAGATTGCGCAGACCACCGACCCGCAGGAGCGCCAACGCCTCATGCAAGAGCAATGGCGTGAGATGTATCAGGGCATGCAGACCATGCGCGGCAGGGGATGGATGTGGGGCGGCGGCATGATGGGTGGGGGGATGATGGGTAGCGGCCCGCCGCCAGGTTCGAGCCCGCTACCGGACGCCAAGTCCGCGGGCGCCAAGCTGGTCTCAACCTATTGCGTTCAGTGCCACGCAGCACCGGCGCCCTCACTGCATACCGCCAAGGAGTGGTCCAGCGTGACCCAGCGCATGCACATCCACATGGACAGCCGCTGGCAGAGCATCAACACGCCGACTGAACAGGAGATGAGTTCAATCGTCGCGTATATGCAGAAGCACGCTCGGCAATAGTCCCGTGCCTGGCGACGGCGCGGACCGCAGGAAGGTGCTGGTGCACGAGCGGGTTGAACGTCAGCTTCGTGGCCCTTGCCGTGGCGCAGGCCGAGGTCGGCGGCCAGGGTGTCAATCAGCGCCTTGCCGTACTCGGCGCGCTCCTGCCCGGCCTGCTCGATCTTGACGGACGAGCGACTTCACTGGACAACACGCCTGGAACTAATCCCCGGAGGCATTCGGAACCCTCTTCCTCCCCACCCCCACCCCCCCCAGCCCCCGCAGCCCGCACGATGCGCCGAAAGGTGGGGCATTCCATATGGCTAGGCGCCGCGCAGGCGGCGGCGTGCCGCAGGCCGTCGCGCATGGTGCTCAGCTTGCGGATCGTCCGGTCGAGCTCGTCCGCCTTGGCCGCGAGCATCTGGCGGTCGATGCGCGGCTGCCCCTCGGGCGCGAACATGCGCGCGATCTCGTCGAGCGAGAAGCCGGCGGCGCGCCCCAGCGCGATCAGCGCCAGCCGCTCCAGCACGCCGGGATCGAACAGGCGGCGCAGCCCGCGCCTGCCGGTGGAGGCGATCAGCCCCTTTTCGTCATAGAAGCGCAGCGTCGATGCCGGAACGCCGGATTGCTGCGCCACCTCGGCGATGTCCAGATGTCTCACCCTCTTGACCTCAAGTCGACTTGAAGTTGCACAGTCTAGCTTCCGCCTCTCGAGGGCAAGCAAAAAAAAAGGAAGACGACCATGGATGCCATCACGCCACAGACCGACAACGAGCAGACCGCGCTTTGGAACGGCCGCGCCGGACGCGCCTGGGTCGACGCACAGCAGGTGCTCGACCAGATGCTCAAGCCCTTCGAAGACCGGCTGGCCGAAGCGGTCCGCGCCGGGGCCGGGCAGCGGGTGCTCGACGTCGGCTGCGGCACGGGCAGCACGACGCTCGCCGCGGCGCGCCAGCTCGGCGCCGAGGGCCGCTGCATCGGCATCGACATTTCGGAGCCGATGATCGCCGCCGCCCGGGCCCGCGCCGAACGGGAAATAGACACGCCGGCCCGCTTCATCCGCGCTGACGCGCAGACCCATGCGTTCGAGCCTGCGAGCTTCGACCTAATCATTTCGCGCTTCGGCGTCATGTTCTTCGACGACCCTGCCAGGGCCTTTGCGAACCTGCGGCGTGCCGCAAGGGATGGCGCCGAGCTGCGCTTCATCGCCTGGCGGAGTGCCGCGGAAAATCCGTTCATGACGACGGCCGAGCGCGCCGCGGCACCGCTGCTGCCGAACCTCCCAGCCCGCCGGCCGGACGCGCCGGGGCAGTTCGCCTTTGCCGACCGGCGCCGGGTCCGCGCCATCCTGGAGGAGAGCGGGTGGGCTGAGATCGATATTCGGCCGATCGATGTGGCCTGCACCCTGCCCGAGAAAGCGTTGGTCGGCTACCTGACCCGGCTCGGTCCCGTCAGCCTGGTCCTGCAAGAAGCGGACGAGCGGACTCGCACGCGGATCATCGAAACGGTCCGCGCCGCATTCGATCCCTATATGCATGGGGCGCAAGTCCGGTTTACGGCGGCCTGCTGGATGGTCTGTGCTCGAGCGTCGTCTGCGCCAGTCGCGCCGGTTCGGGATACCGCCAGGTGACGACGCGGCATCCGGAATCCACGCAATGAGCGCGCGCTGCCTATAAGCCAAGCCGCAGCGCGACTGGGAAATGAAGCAGGAGCGGCGAACGCCCAACTACACGACTGTGTGGGCTGAGATGCCCACCGTTCGAGCGTAAATTGTTCCGGCATACCGAAACAAATGCCTTCAGCGACGCGTAGGAGACGTTGTTCCGTAATGTCGAAACTAATAGTGGATTTTCAGCTTTCGGTTTATAGTTTCGGTAAACCCGAAACAATATGGCCCGCACACTTCCTGAATTCCAGCAGAACCTGAGTCCAGCCGCTGCATCCCTCGAGCAACTCGGCAAACTCGTGCGAAATCGACGCGCCCAGTCGCGCATGCGCATCGACGACGCTGCTTCCCTCAGCGGAGTCTCCAGTGACCTGCTTTCGCGTTTGGAGAACGGCAAGCCGGTGACCGCGGACAAGCTCATGCTGGTGCTGGAGAGTCTGGGCCTGCGCATGCTCGTCGTGCCCAAGACCGACATTCCTGCCCTCGAAGCAGTGCTTGGCCTCTCTGCGAGCGAGGGTCGGTGATGGACGGGTACATCCTGGGCGTGTACGCGGGAGCCGTGCGCGTCGGCACGTTGGGCTATGACCAGGCTCAGGATGCCTTCCAGTTTGACTACGACGCTGCCTGGCTGGCGTTGCCAAGCCGGTACCCACTCTCGCCACATCTGCCCTTGGAGGGCGGCGCGGCGCCGCAGGCCATCCGCCGTTTCCTGGAGAACCTGCTCCCTGAAGGCGAGGCACTGGTTGTGGCGGCCAACGATGCTCGCGTGGCGCGCAACAACGTCTTCGGGCTTCTTCGCCACCTCGGACATGAGACTGCTGGCGCGCTGAGCTTTGTCGCTGCCGGCCAAGTGCCGGCTGAGCAGGAGCCACTGCGCCGGCACCTGCCGTTCGAAGAGCTGCAGGCACGGATCGACAACCGCGCGAACGAACCCTTCAACCGGTGGGACGGCAAAGTGCGCATGTCCATCGCGGGGCACCAGGACAAGCTTCTGGTGGCCATCGAAGAAGACCAACTGTTCCTGGTCGACGGGGTGCTGTCGTCTACGCACATCCTCAAGCCAGAGCCTGCGCGCGAGGAAGCGAGGTTCATGGTGGCCAACGAGCATTTCTGCATGCAGCTGGCCAATCGCATCAGCATGCAGCGCTGGAAGGCGCCTGGTGCCGCGCACGTGAGCATCCTGCGGGTACCGTCGCCGGTCTTGAGCATCGAGCGATTCGACCGCCGCAGGACGCCGGACGGTGTCGAGCGGTTGCACATCATTGATGGGTGCCAGGCGCTGGATTTGTCGGTGAGTGCAAAGTACGAGCGTAACGTGGGGGATCAACCGGAGGTGCGGCACATTCGCGACGGAGCCAGTTTCGAAAAGCTCGGCACGCTCAGGCCCGGGTTCGTCGAACCAGCGCTGGGGATGCAGCGCCTGGTCCTTTGGGCGGTCACGACCCTGCTCTTCGGCAACAGCGATTCGCACGGCAAGAACATCTCGTTCTTCGTCAACCGCACAGGGCTCACCCCGACGCCGCTGTATGACCTGGTGAGCGTCGCGCAGTACGCGGCGTTCCATCACGACCTGGCGATGGCATTCGGGGATGAGTTCGAGCTGGAAGCAGTGCGCTCGTTCGCGCTTGCAGACTTCTGCGCGCGCTTGGGCATTGAACGCAGGTACTTCGCACGCGAGCTGACGCGACTCTGTGAGTTCGCACTTCAAGAGGCGCCGGCGCAGGCGGCGGACCCCGCGTACATGGGAGAGGAAGTCGCTTTCGTGCAGGGCCTTGCTCAGTTCGTGGCGACCCGAGCGCAGGCCTTGTTGGCGATGGCGCGCGACATCCCGAAATTCGCTGCAGGCAACTTGTAGTCGTCGACGTCGCAAGACTTGGAGCAGCCGCTTTTTGCAGCACTGCCATAGGGCAGAATGCGCGCGGCAGACCCCGGAGCGAGGATGAACGAGACTGAACTGCAAGAACTACAGACGACAGTCCATCAGAGGCTTGGACGCTTCATGCTTCGTGTGCAGCGATACGAGATGCTGCTGAAGGCTTTGGTGATCGGCAGCGTCGCTTTCGGGACGGTCGAGACGGCACCGGTCAATCAGCAACGGCGCAAGGAGATGTTCGCATCCAAGCCGATGGGCTACCTCTTCGACGAAATCAACCGCTCGTACCTTCGGGAGCTGGGCAAGCCGACAACGGACGACGAGGATGAGCCACAGGTCGTGTCGGACAGGCCGGTCTTCCGCACGCGATTCGCCCTCGAAATGCCCGCGGATGAGCTGGAGCAAACGAAGGCGAGGCTCGAGGCGTTCAAAACGCTGCGCAATCGAATCGTCCACCACTTCCTTGAGGACCACGACCTCCTCTCGCAGGCCGGATGCGAACGCGCCATCGCCGTGCTCGAAGAGGGCCTTGCCACAGCTCAGTCCTCCTATGAGGAAATCCACCAATGGGCCAAGACGGCGATGGAGGCCCAGCAGCACTTCGCGGCCTTCGTGCAGAGCGCTCACTTCGACGAATTTCTCCACGGCATCTTGCCGGACGGCACGGTCGACTGGCCGAACTGCACGGCTGTCCTGCTGCTTCGTCGGCAGGAGGAGACCACGGCTCCAGGGGAGATGACCCGGCTGGACACCGCGCTTGAGGCGATACGGGCCTCCCACCCCGAGCACCGGCCACGGAAGTACTTCTGCCAGAGCTGGCGAGACCTCCTGAAGCGGTCAGGCCAGTTCCACATCCGCAAGGAAAAGGGAACTGGAGAGCAGCAGGGCATCACCTGGTACCGGAGCCTTGATCGCAGCGAGCACTCAACCTCGATAGCCTGACGCCCACGGCGCTGTTGCCGTTCGAGGTCCGCCAGGTCGGTACCATCCCAGGATGTCCGAAACTCACGAACTTTTCGCCCGCACGTCCTCGATCCTGCGCATGCCCTCATGGTTGGGCTCTGGCGTGCATGAAGAGGCTGAGCTGGCGCTCGAGCCGGGCGCGTACAAGGTCACTCCCGGGGAGCCTGGAGCGCGCTGGACAGTGACGGAGGTGAAGACCGGCGAGACCGTCTACAACGGCATCGGGCCGGTCGAGCTCATCTGAGCATAGCGAGCGCTGCGGCTACCCACCGCGGCGCGCCGCGCTCCATGCGCTCGAAGGACGCAACTCCCAAGGGAGACGGGGAGGAGTCCCCGCGATTCAGGGCGCTTTGGCCGACGCCGCGAGCGAGACGTCGGCATCGTCGAAGGCGTCCGCCGCCAGCATCGGGGCCGGCAGGCTGGACAGGCCGATCACCAATACGCAGCGCGTGTCGTCGCAATCCTGGGAGACGACCTTGCCCGCCACCTGGGCCGATGCCTTCTTGAGCGCGACGCTGACGGATGCGCCGCGGACGATCTGGCGCTGCGTCGCGAGGGCCGCCGGCATGCTCACCAGCGTGGCTAGCATTTCCCCTATGCGGCTGTGGAAGAGGCGGTGGTGAACGCGGTGTACCACCGCTCATATGAAGAGCGGGATAAGCGTCCGGTGAACCCGTCTTGACGACGGCGAGCTTGTTCAGCCTGCGATGATGGTTGGCTGCCAGCGATGCGGCAGCAACTCCTGGACGCGGCCGGCGGGCTGCGTGAGCAAGCGCTCGAGCACGTCCTTCAAGTAGGCAGACGGATCGTGCCCGTTGAGCCTGCCCATTAACGAACGAACTATCTCGCGCAGTTGCGGCGCGTCGAGCTGGCGGAGTTCGTCGTGTCGATCACGGAGCATGATCGTGGCGCCCGGACGGCAACTGGTTCAGTCCGGTCTTGTTTTTGCCGGCCCCGAGAGCGACTTTTCGTATGGGCAGATCATCTCCTTTGACGGCGGACGGACCGCTGGCAGGCACAATGTGAGCCTGGCGGTCACGCCCGCCACCCCGTCAACTCGCAACAATCTTTTCAGGACTGATGTCGATGATCTACGAGCTACGCGTCTATACCGCAATGCCTGGCCGGCTACCCGACGTTCTTGCCAGATTTCGCGATCACACCGTGGGCATCTGGAACCGACTGGGAATTCGTCAACTCGGATATTGGACGACTGCAGTCGGACCTGACAGCAACGCGCTTACCTACATGCTTGTCTGGGAGAGCCTGGCCGATCGTGAGGTCAAGTGGGGCAAGTTTGTCGTCGATCCCGAATGGGTCGAGGTCAGAAAGGCGAGCGAGGCAGCCGGACCGATTGTTGCGAATATGGACAGCTCGTTCTTGGCGCCAACCTCTTTCTCACCTGCGAAATAGTCTCTTCCGCGCGGACGACACAGTTGGCTGGGACGCGGTATCAACGCCCAATGCCGCTTCAGTCTGGCCTACAGCGCTAACGACCGGGGCTGCGCACCACCAACGCGTTGGCTCAAGCTTCTTGAGCGGAGCGTGGCGGGATTCATTCGCTCTTGCGACACAGCTTATTCAGGTAGTGCCATGGTCGACTGCACCAACCTTGAGGGTCAGTCGGCGCCAGCCGTGCGCCCCCGCGCACCTTGCTGCGCTTGGTGACCTGAGCTCTATTCGGGTCGAGCTTCGGAAGATGTCCACGCTGATATGGCGACCGGCCACACCAGCAGAGCGGGAGCCGATCGAGGTGCGCGTGAGCCCCGACGAACTTGTGGTGGTGAGCTACCCAGGCCCCGACCGATCCATCAGCATGAGCGACCTGCGCGCCCGGCGTGCTGTGAGCCGCCGCTGCCGCAACGGCCGCATCGGTGAATTCCTGAAGGAGCTGGACCTGACCGAGGGGCGAGCTACGGGCATCCCGAAGATCCTGAAGGAGATGGCGGGCAACGGTTCGCCTCCCCCCTGTTTGAGACCGACGTTGATCGAGCGGCTTTCGTCATCCGGCTGCCGGTGCACGCAGGCGCGCGCGCGGCCAGGGAAGTCACCACGGAAGTACGCCGGGTCGTCGCGGCCATGAATGGTGAGCTGTCATGCCAGGAACTTCAGCGCCTGCTGAGGCTGGCGAATGTCGAGCATTTCCGAAAGGCCTATTTGTTGCCGGCGCTGGCCAGCGGCGTGCTGGAAATGACGCTTCCGGAGGCACCGCGCAGCAGCAAGCAGCGCTACCGTCTCACCGCGGCTGGCCAGCGGGTCAAGGAACGCCTGTGAGGACGCGGGCATGAGCGAGGCGAGAACCTGTTCGAGGCCTTTCCCAATGTCGCGCGCCTCGCCTTCACAAAGGGCCACTGCATCGGCATCGACATTTCGGAGCCGATGATCGCCGCCGTCCGGGCCCGCGCCGAACGCGAAGGCACGCCGGCCCGCTTCGTCCGCGCCAACGCGCGTCCGAAAAATATCCACAAATTTCGGACAAATGAAGCTTGATGAGCAGGTTTGGTTGTCCGTAAGAGGCGGCATGTTTCGGACAATCCCATTGCATAATGTCCGAAAAACGTATACAAATATCGGACAACCATGTCCGACCTCAAATCCGCTGTCCTATCGCTTGTCATAGCCGACGGAGCCAGCCGCGTCTGGGTGCCGACGGACTTCGCTGCTTTCGGCAACCGCGACGCCATCGACAAGACGCTGCAGCGCATGGTCCGCGACGGCGAACTGAGGCGCATCGACAGGGGCCTGTACGACAGACCGACCATCAACCGGCTCACCCAACGGCCCACGAGTCCGGACTATCGCGCCGTGGTGGACGCCATCGCGCGCCGGGATCAACTTCGCTTGCTCGTCGACGGCATGACGGCCGCGAACGACCTCGGCCTGACCGACGCGGTGCCTGCCCGGGTCACGATTCACACAGACGCCCGGCGCCGGGCCGTCAAGCTCGACAACCTGGTCATCGACTTCAAGCAGACAGCCCCCAGCCGTCTGTACTGGGCCGGCCGGCCGGCCATGCGTGTCGTGCAGGCTTTGTATTGGTTGAAGGACACCTTGGCCACGGATCGGCAGCGAATTCTGAGCAAACTGAGCAAGCTGCTGGAAGACCCGGCTCATGGCGATGCCGTCCGCAAAGACCTGCTGGAAGGCCTCAGTATGTTGCCGACCTGGATGCAAAGTCTCGTTCGTGAACTGCCGGGATGCGATCCCCAAACCGCGAAAGCCTCAGTGCTCAAACGACCCAAGGCCAGCGCAAGTGCGAAACGTCCCCGCTCGAAGAGCGCGATCAGGGAGGGGGCTTGAACGCCGACTTCCAGACCGTGATCGCGGCCGCAGATGCCGAGCGGCGAGATCTTTTCCTCGGCGCGGCGGCGCGCCTTGGCACCGCTGTCCAGAACGTCGAGAAGGACTTCTGGGTCTGCTGGACCCTGGACGCCTTGTTCAACGGCCTGCCCGGCGGTGGTCCGCGCCTGCTGTTCAAGGGCGGCACGTCCCTCTCGAAGGCCTTCGGGCTCATTTCCCGGTTCTCCGAGGACATCGACATCACGGTCTTCCGCGATGACCTGGGTCAGGGCGTCGAAGCGGCAGACCTGGATGGGCTCAGCGGAAAAAGACGACGCGCCCGCCTCGACGCCATCCGCGATGCATGCCAAAGCTACGTCGCGGGACCGTTGACCGCGCAGTTCACCGAAGTCGCGGCCGCTGCGATTCCCGCAGGACGCTTCCGGCTGGAGGCAGACCCCGATGACAAGGACGGTCAAACCCTGCTGTTCTGGTATCCCGCTGTGACCGCCGCCGAGGGCAATTACATTCGCGCCGCCGTCAAGATCGAGGCTGGCGCCAAGTCCGCGCTGGACCCGCACACCGCCGCAACGGTGACGCCCTACGTGACGGCCGATCTACCCGATCTGGACCTCGCAGTCCGCAATGTCACGACGGTGCAGCCGGAACGAACGTTCTGGGACAAGGTCATCATCCTCCACGGTCTGCGCCAGTGGTACGACCGCCGCAATGAACTGCGGCACGAAGGCCAGCGGGTATCGCGTCACTACTACGACATTCATCGACTCGCGCAAGCCGGCGGAGCGCAAGCCTGGCAAGCCGATCACGGGCTTGCCTCCGATTGCGCCACACATGCCAGGCTGTTCTTCGGCAGCCCGGACCTGGGGCTGGACACGGCGGCTGCCGGTACGTTCACGCTGACCCCTGACGGCGCCATGCACGAGGCACTCGGGCGGGATTACGCAGCCATGTCCGGAATGATCTTCGGCGACATCCCGCCCCTGGACACGGTGCTGGCCAGCGTTGCTGCCTTGCAGGAGGCCATCAACGCGGCCGGACTCACGCAAAGTGGGGGCCGCTTGATCGGATAGGCCGTGGCGCGCTGCGGGGCGATCGGTCATGGCATGGCAGCCCACAACGGTGGCGTCACGCGGACGCGAACTATTGTCCCGGCGCCTTCGCAACCCTCTTCCTCCCCACCCCCAGACCCCCAGCCCCCGCAGCCCCCACGATGCGCCGAAAGGTAGGGCATTCCATATGGCTAGGCGCCGGGCAGGCGGCGGCGTGCCGCAGGCCGTCGCGCATGGCGCTCAGTTTGCGGATCGTCCGGTCGAGTTCCTCCGCCTTGGCCGCGAGCATCTGGCGGTCGATGCGCGGCTGCCCCTCGGGCGCGAACATGCGCGCGATCTCGTCGAGCGAGAAGCCGGCGGCGCGCCCCAGCGCGATCAGCGCCAGCCGCTCCAGCACACCGGGATCGAACAGGCGGCGCAGCCCGCGCCTGCCGGTGGAGGCGATCAGGCCCTTTTCGTCATAGAACCGCAGCGTCGATGCGGGAACGCCGGATTGCCCGCTCGCCACTTCTGGGAAAGCGTTGACGACTGAGAGGCATCCTGCAAGATGCACAGGCCCTTGCGCGCCTCGCCGCCTGTGCCTGACGTGCAAGTGGGGCCGCATCGCGCGCCGAGCGACGAACGCCCCTGGAACGCGCACACTGTTCGCTCTCGGCCTTGCCGGGATTGGAACGTCGGATGACGGAACTGAACATGGCGCGGCAGCGCGGGATCCTGGTGTGGGAGGCTGCTTGCGAGCGACTCAAGAACGCACTGCACGCGGCCGCGCATATGCCGCCAGCGACGCCCGAACAGGTCGTGGAAGCGCTGCGCCTCGCCCGCCAGGCCCTCGAAGAGCTTGAACTGGCGTTTGCACCGGAAGACGCCGATTGATCACGAACGCCGGCCCCGTCGGGGGACCTGGCAGGCCTGGCCAGCCAGGCGCTCTCCGCTGAGGTCTATAGCCCCCCAGGGGGCTGGGGAGATACGCCATGGCCCTGTTTCTTGAAGCCGCCGAAGCCTTGGTCACCGACTATCTGCACGGACGCACCCTGCCGGAGGTGGTGCACAAAGCAGCAGTGCAAGCGGTTCGAACGCGGCTGATCGATGGGAAGCTGCCCGTCCTTGACAAGGTGCTGTGTAGCGATATCGACCGCGAGGCGAGTTAGGCGCCTGCGCAGCGCCGCCATCCTGATCGCGCGCAACTACTTGTCTCGACGAGCGCTGGCAGACGTGTCCGGCGGTTTCGGCGCAACGTCCTCCGGCTTCTTGAAGTCGCCGATCACGCCTTTCAAGGGACAGATCGAGAATGCCGGGCATTTCTTGCAGCCGACGGCTATTGCAATCGGGCAAAGCGTCATATGGACCTCCTTCTCGCGTGGCCGGCCAGCACGAGCATCGAGCCAACGCGCGACCAATGTACTCCTTGACGCAGCACCAGGTTGTGGCCCAAGGGCAGATGTCCAACAAGCTGTTGGACAGCTTCCTCATTCGGCCAGGCCTCGGCAAAGGCCCGCATGTACATCAGGTTGGCGCGCGAAAAACCCTTCATGTCCGGAAAGGCCGTGCGCAGATCGTGCGCCGGTTGCTCGATCACCTTGGCACCCCAGCCCTCGCGCGCCTGCGGCTCCAGGATTTCGCGGCCGATCTGCCGCGCCAAGACGCGACGATCCGACAGGCTATTGCCGGCGACGTCCTCTCAGGTGGCGCAGCGGTCGATGCGCGGCCGCCCCTCCGGCGCGAACATGAGCGCAATCTCATCGACGGTGGCGGCCCGGTTGGCTTCCATCAGCCGGTGGGCGCCGATGCGGGTGACGGCGCCGAGAGCTTGGGAGAGGCGTTCGTCGTCAAGCCAGGGGATCGCCTGGCCATCGACGTTACGGCCGTGACTACTACTTGCCGGGTGGGCGGAACTTGGCGGCCAATGCTCCGGCAGCCTTCATCCCCTCGGCTAGCTGTTCCATCGTCACTAGTTCAAGCGAGCTGCCTTCAGTGACCGTGCCGGCAGCCATCGACACGATCCCAAGTGGGATGCCCTGAGTAAGCGTTCCCTCTGTGATCGCAATTATTTCGCCCGACATGGGTGAGTACCACAAGTGCAGCAATTTCACGCCGGCTGCCTCATAGAACGCCTTGACGGCCGCCGTGCGATCTTCCGGCTTGGCGAGCATTCCCTTGAATGCTTCTGGGCTGTACTTGGCGCGTATCAGATGAATGCTCATGATGTGTCTCCTGTTTCGCCGAGGGGATTCAGACATGTTCAATTTCGCCACACTGCGAACGCCTTCTACTTGGGCTCGCCTTGGCAGGGTACCGCCCTGAATTCCTTTCGTCTAGAAGCTGTCCATCGCGTGTCGGGAGTAAATGAGTCTTTCAGTCACCCAGGACAGTCGGCCCCGGCACATAGTACGAGCCACGCCGTTCTCCATGCTTCTCAAGCTGCCCGGCAATTCGCAGGCGCTGTAGCAGGTCACGGGCCTGCGGCGCGCTCAATCGGCACAGTTCCATCACGTCTGCCCGCCGAATCTGCCCATGCTGCCGCACGTAATTGAGCACCAGTTGCGCATGCTGCAGGCTGGTGAACCCGGCTTGACGGGTATAGCCGGCCTTGTCGCCCAGAGCCTGGTAAACCCCGGACTGAGTGTGTAGCTGCGACCGCGCGCCGCGCCGTGCGCCTGCACCAGGCCGGCCTCCACCAGCGACTCCAGCGTGCGTTTGGCCTGCGTGACATCGCGCTGGATGTGCAGGGCCAGTTCGTCGGTGCGCAGGCGCTTCAGCTCCCGCAAGGCGGCCAGGGTGATCAGGCTGTCGATGGGCAGGGCAGTGCCGCGGCGGCTCTCTTCCTCGATCACCAGCCGCAAGAAGGATGAGTCCGCCTCGACGGTGGCCAGTTGCAGCACCACGTTGTGCACATCGGTGCGCCGGTAGTCGGGCTCCGGCCGGCCGAAGCGCAGCATGCCGCGGTAGATCGTGTCCACGCCGCGCCCCGAACGCTCGACGATCCCAACGCGCTTCATTGCGTCGGCCAGCGCACGGTTGCGCGGTCGCGGCTCGGTCGTCAGCAGATTGGCCAGCGTCACGCCGTCCACCAGCCCGCCGGGGTTGCTGATGGTCAGGCCCTCGTCGTCCAGCCGAACATGCACCGCACCCAGGCGGTGATAGTCGCGATGGACCAACGCATTGGCCACCGCCTCGCGAAACGCGCCCATGTCCACCTTGGGCACCGGCACGCGGAACAGGCTGACCTGGATCTCGCGCTCCGGGTTGTAGGGCCGGAAGTTGGTCTCCAGCCAGTCCAGGGCCTTGAGCAGCGGGAAGCGGCGGAATTCGTTGAAGCCGACCGCCTCGCGCGCCAGCACCTGAAAGGCGAACTCGTGCGTGGGCACCAGATCGCGCAGCGCCTGCTCGCGCCCGACCAGCAGCAGGCCGGCGAGCGTGGGCAAGCGGCTGCCGTCCACTTGGCGGGCCGTGAGACCCAGCGCGCCATCGAGCGCCTCGTCATCCAGTTCCAGCAGCACGCGATCGCCACCATATTGCTGCACGCTCTGGCGCAAGCGCTCGCGCTCCAGCGGGTCGAGGTCGGCCGGGGTGGCGCCCGCCACCACCTGCGCCGACGCATCCATCAGCCCGAAGCTGGACGCCCGACTGGAGCGGCCATGCGGCAGCATCGCAACGCATTCGGGCTGGCCATCCGCAAAGTTTCCTGTTCGAGCTGGTCTTCAGTCATGGCTGTGCGTCGGAGTCGTCGAGGGCACCGAGCGTGCCCAAATCGTTGGCCAGCTCCGCTTCGATCGCGGCGATGCTAGGCAGGCTGTGTTCCAGCGCATCGGGCAGATCGCGCAGCAACTGATACTCGGCCACGCCGATCGGCTTGTCGATGCCTGACAGCGCGTATTCGGCGACCAGACGGTTTTGTTGCTTGCACAGCAGCAGGCCGATGGTGGGCTTGTCGTCGGGGGCCTTGATTTGCGCGTCGACGGCCGAAAGGTAGAAGTTGAGCTGGCCCGCATGTTCGGGTTTGAAGGCCGTGGCCTTGAGTTCCACCACTACATAGCATTTCAGGCGCGTGTGATAGAAGAGCAGGTCGATGAAGAACTCGTCGCCCGCCACCTCCAGGCGGAACTGCCGCCCGACGAACGCAAAGCCCGCACCGAGTTCCAGCAGGAAGCGCGTGATGTGGCGGATCAGACCGTTTTCGATCTCGCGCTCATGCGCGTCATCACCCAGGCCCAGAAAGTCGAACAGGTAAGGGTCTTTGAGCGTGTCGTGCGCCAGTGCCGAATCAGGCGCCGGCAGGCGAGCCTGAAAGTTGGTGACCGCCGTGCCCTGGCGCAGGTGCAGGCGGTTTTTGATATTCAGCGCCAGCGTGCTGCGCGACCAGCCTTGCTGCACCGTCTGTTCGGCGTACCAGGCGCGATCTGGTGTCGCATCCAGCTGGGTCAGCAGGGTGACGATGTGGAACCACGGCAATTGGTCAGCGGGCTGCTGACCAAATTGGCCGTCAGGGCAATGCTGGGCAAAAAACCGCATGTACTTCAGGTTGCTGGACGACCAGCCGCGCATGTCCGGAAACGCGTCCTTCAGGTCGCGCGCCAAGCGGTCGATCACCTTGGCGCCCCAGCCCTCACGTGCCTGCCGCTCCAGGATGTCGCGGCCGATCTGCCAATACAGCCACACCAGCTCGCGATTGACGGCCAGCGCCGCGCGCTGCTGGGCGCTGTGGATGCGGATCTTGAGCTCGGCCAGCCAATCGGCGTAACCGGCTGGCGGCTGGGTGAGGGAGGCAGTGCGCTCGGTCATGGCATGGCAGCCTACAACAGTCGCGCCACGCCCACGCGAACTAATCCCCCGGCGCCTTCGCAACCCTCTTCCTCCCCACCCCCACACCCCCAGCCCCCGCAGCCCGCACGATGCGCCGGAAGGTAGGGCATTCCATATGGCTAGGCGCCGGGCAGGCGGCGGCGTGCCGCAGGCCGTCGCGCATGGCGCTCAGCTTGCGGATCGTCCGGTCGAGTTCCTCCGCCTTGGCCGCGAGCATCTGGCGGTCGATGCGCGGCTGCCCCTCGGGCGCGAACATGCGCGCGATCTCATCGAGCGAGAAGCCGGCGGCGCGCCCCAGCGCGATCAGCGCCAGTCGCTCCACCACGCCGGGATCGAACAGGCGGCGCAGCCCGCGCCTTCCGGTGGAGGCGATCAGCCCCTTTTCGTCATAGAAGCGCAGCGTGGATGCCGGAACGCCGGATTGCTGCGCCACCTCGGCGATGTCCAGATGTCTCATCCTCTTGACAGGACAATTGGTTCGCGTAAGAACGGTTGCGGACCCGCCAAGGGCTTGAGCGGCTCACATGCACGCCGCAGCATGCTCCGGATGATTAAAAATGACGGCGCTGCCGAATCTGCCTATACCGTTCGTTGGCTCCCTGAAAGGGCAAGATCGTGCTCCGTCTCTACTTTCGCGAACCAATCCCCGAACTCAATCAAGCCGCACATGCACTCGATGCCGCCGTGACGGCGCATCTCCGGGGTGACGCGGCGGCCGCGGCGGACCGCATTCATGCGACCAATACGCCGATCCTTCGCGAGTGGATCGAGTCGCTGTGGGGCAAGAAAAGTCCCTACGTAAAGTTTAGGGCAGTCGCTGGCGCCCCGCCTCACATCCCGAGGTCACAGCGAGCCGAAACTCGCATGCCGTCCATCTTGGAGAAGCGTGCTTTGGTCGAACGCGACGGCTTTCATTGCAGAGTTTGTGGCATTCCGCTGATCCGAGCGGAGGTGCGAGCGAAGATGGCCAAGGCCTACCCGAAGGCACTCCCCTGGGGGGACTCGAACAAGACACAGCATGCAGCGTTCCAGGCGCTGTGGTTACAGTACGACCACATCGTGCCGCATGCGCGTGGGGGGCTGAACGACACCGACAACATGATCATCGCTTGTGCCGGCTGCAACTATTGCCGATGGCACTACACGCTTGAGGAGGTAGGCCTGTCGGATCCTCGCCTGCGCGAGCCCGTAAGCTCCGAGTGGTGGGATGGGCTAGAGCGTTTCATCGAAGTGACGCCTCGGATTCGCCGCGACATAGATGCCTAGGCGGCGAGTCGCACCGCTCGTTCTGGCAGACCCAACCGGTCCATCCCGAGAAGCTCTTCGCGATCCAGGTCGAAGGGCAGAACTTCCAGGCTGAGGCCTCCGCCGAAGTCGAAGCGGTCGAGCGCCGCTGAAAAGGCCTTTGTTCGCGGATAGATCAAAGCTAGAGATCCCGATCCGTTGAGGTACTTCTGGCCGTAGGCGAAGAGCTGGTAGAAGTCCCCTTGGCTCAGGCCGTACTTGTCTTTGCGATTGCCCGCGTCGAGCAATTTCCACTTCGTGTCCAGCACCCAACGTCGGCTGCCGTCAACGATATAGATGTCGGGTTCCAATTGAAAGATCGGCCGCTGCTGGTGTTCGCACAAGGATAGGCTTCGGGCTGGCGTCCGCATGTCGATGCCTTGCACCAGGGTGCGGCGTAGCCAGCGGGCCACGAAACGCTCGAAGAGCTTTTCCATCGGGAAGAGCAGGCTCATTCCCTCGTAGTCACCGGCCAACGCCAAGGGCATGTGCTGGTTCAGGATCAACTCGCACCAAGGTTTGACCTGCCGATAGTGCGCAAGGAGGCGATTGGTTCCCCAGGAACGAAAGTCCCGATCGACCTGCTTGCTGACAGGAATTTCGACAAGGCGGAGGCTCAGTTCTTGAGCCAGGCGCCAGTTTTCGGGATCCTGAGTGCTTGTTCGCACTCGCTCTAGCGCTAGCTTCAACAGTCGGTTTTCAGGCCGATCAGGTAGATAAACGTCATGACGCACATGGAAACGGTGGCCACACCCTGGCCGTTGGCGCAGTTGCAAGTTCAAGTCCAGCCGCCCCCGCAAGAACGGCAACTCGTCTTGAACCTGCTGGTATTCGAAACGCAAGCCGCGGGTGACCAGCGCGTCCAGCGCCTGAAGAAACTGACGCAACACCCACTCAGACAGTGGCGCGTCAAACAACTGGAGCGACGCTGCGCCCACGTCGCGCGCAGGGAGGTCCAAATGGGCCAGCAAGAGTTTGCGAAGCAAGGCGCGCGCCTCTGTAAGGCTACCGCCCTCGGCATGGTGTTTGGGGACGATTTCTACGACCGTGCCGCAGGGCGTTTGCACGACTCCAACGAAGTTTTCTATCTTCAAGCGCCGCCGGCCTTCTACCAGTGCCAGACGCGCACCGCCGCGCGAGAAGGTATCGCTCAAACGGCACAGATGATCGAAGGCCGACTCCGTCACTTGAGCGCAGTCTAGTGACGCGTTGACGGGCTCGGTGCATAGCCAGGCGTGTTCACGGACACTGATCCGCTTCGGTTTCATTCGCCTGCCGTCGCGCCACGGACATCGATCACGCCCAGGTAACTATCCTTCCTTCGAAAGGCACCGTTGTTGACCGTCCAGGCCTGAGGGTTGCGCACCACGTTCACGTCGGGGCCGAACAGGTCGCTCGCATCCATTGATCCACCAGTGATGAACTGGAAATCCGCGGCCTTGCGATGGTCATTCAGCACCCATTGAATTCGCTGCCAGTCGTCAAAGAAGTACTCCTGCAGCAACGGCAGCGCCTGGTTGCGAAAGATTTCGCCAAGCTTGGACAACGTCGGCGTATCGCGCAACGGCATGAAGTAGGCATGACCCAGGCAGTGGTCACGATCCAGCAGCGCCTCGATGCGCTGATTGAGTACCTCGAGCAGGCGATCGATGGGTATGCCGTCGACTGTCATACCCGCCAGCAGATCGGGGCGGGGGGGCATCTCCGTGAACACGAATCGTCGTCGAAGCGCCACGTCCATGCTCGTCAACGATCTGTCGGCAGTATTCATCGTACCGATGATGTACACATTCTCGGGAACGCTGAACGGTCTCTTGGAATAGGGGAGGACCACTTCCAGCTGCTCGTCGGCGCCGGCCCGCTTGGAGGGTTCGATCAGCGTGATCAACTCGCCGAAGATGCGCGAGATGTTGCCTCGGTTGATCTCATCGATGATGAGTACACGCGCATCGTTGAGGTCGTCCTGGATGTCGATGGGCGACTCCGCGGCAGCTCGACTGGATAGTTGCTCAACCAACGGTGCCAGGATGTTGCTGTAGCCGTTGACCAGGTAAGGTTCCAATCCTTTGCCCGGAAGTTTGTCGACGGCTTGCTTGCTGCGAATGTCCTCGATACTGATCTGCCCGGCTCGAACGCCATCCGCCAATGTCGCAAGCATGTTCATTGCGAACGCCAGACGGTTGCCGTTCGGCTTGGTCAGTTCAACCAGTTCAGAGGTCACTTTCGTCACGTCATAACCGCCCAGTGGGCCAGTTTGTAGAACGCCGCTGGTTGATGTGGTTGGACCGCTGCTTAGCAGTCGCTGCAATTTGTCTAGATCAATGGAGTCTTTCCGAAGTTCATAGAGCGTCATCTGGCTGAACTGGTTCTTCATCAG
Organism: Variovorax sp. P4_B11; assembly: GCF_056402355.1. Classification (NCBI taxonomy): domain Bacteria; kingdom Pseudomonadati; phylum Pseudomonadota; class Betaproteobacteria; order Burkholderiales; family Comamonadaceae; genus Variovorax; species Variovorax sp. P4_B11. The sequence goes on along the minus strand of NZ_JBFUHO010000008.1, from coordinate 43,525 downwards.
TTCGTCATGGGGCAACGATGGCTCATACGTGCGCAACCATCTGACAGATCGCTTCTGAGAAAAGTCGCCGACAAATTCGCCGTGCGGCTGGAACTGGTAGTCACCCGCCACTTCGCCGATCGCTCGAAACTTAAAGTTGCCGTCGCTGATGACTATCAGGTCGCCCAGCTTCATGCGTGTGACGAACCAATCTACCGCCTTGACCTCGTAGTCGTTTCGGGGCGCGTCGACCTTCAGGCCACGTAGCTGGAATCGCTTCAACACATCTTCGCGCGAGGTGCAGCCGGCGAAATCCACGCTTCCGCCCCAACCCAGCAAGGCGTAGCCGTTTTGAATGCACTCGTCGTAGATCGAGGCGTCGCTACCCTGGGTGTTGCCTAGCGACATCTTCCAGATGCGACGGCCGTGCACGTCGATCGATTGAACTTGTCCGGAAGCGGCCTCCGTCGGACGCGACACTTTGGCTGCAGCAGCGTCGCAGAGCGACTTGAAGATCCCATCGACAACGTCGTAGCGAATCTGCCCCGATTCCTCCGTGGTTGTTGCTCTTAACCCCTCGATGAAGTCCTCGTAGCTGAAGCTTTGGTGGAAGGTGGTGAAACGAACCCGATGCTCCTGGACCAATACGTCGAAGCGCGTCTTCAGAGCACGACGGTCCTCGCTGTGCTGCTCCAGGTAGGCCGGGTCCAAGATGGCAAGGGCTGCGTCGATCGTTGAGAACGTCTTGCCGGTTCCGGGCGGACCATAGAGGATCTGGTTCAGCGGTTGTAGCGTTCGGGAATCGTTCATGCGAAAAATAGAGAATCTCTGTCGTCGAAGTCGGAGCCGATTGGCGATGCTCGGAGAAGCTCAGTTGAGACGGGATCCGTCGTTGACCACCGCATAGGAACTGGGGCCGGCGTTGGCGCGCCCACGAGGCTAGTCGTGGGATTGCTCATGGTTGCTGCTTCCTCATGGGTGCCACGCGCTGATCGAACTCGCTCGGGACGAACGGCATTCAAATCTAGCTAGCGAGCTGTGTCGATTTCGGCGCTCGCTTCAACTGGCGCCTTGGGTGCAGCGAGCGCAACGGTCCAGTGGCCGCCCGCTTCCTGGCGAAGGCCGAGCAGATCGTAGGTCTTGAGCATGCTGACCAAGCCCGAATGGCCATAGGTCTGCGGAGAGAAAGCCGGATCGGTCCGGCGCAGGTACGAGCCGAGGCTGCCCACATGCACACGCCCATCGGGTGACTCGGCTGCCATTAGCTTCACCGCGTTCACGACGGTCTTTGGTCGCAACTTCGGTATTACCGTTGAGGCGACCTTTGCGGGCTGTACCGAAGTATTTGCGGATAGCGCGACCTCAGACGGCGTCCACTCGAAGAACTGATCGCTGGCATTGCGCAGCGCTTCGGGTGTCTTGGCCTCGCCGACAATATGAACAGTAGTGCCGCGCTCACGAAGCTTGCGACACAGGTAGGCGAAGTCGGAATCACTGGTTACGAGACAGAAGGTTTCTGCGCGTTTGTCGAATAAGGCCTCGAACGCGTCGAGCGCGAGGGCAATGTCCGAGGTGTTCTTGCCCGCGGCGTATTGGTACTGGAGGCACGGCGTGAAGGCCAGACGGACCAGTGCATCTTGCCATTTGTTGGCGAGGGTGCTGTGATTGCCATAGCCGCGGCGCAGCACTACGCGGCCGAACTGGGCGACGACCCGAAGTGCGAACTCAAGGATCTCTGGCGTTGTGTTGTCGCAGTCCACAAGAACTGCCACCCTGGAGTTGGCGACCGGGTCAGTTTGCCCCATTGAATACTTCTCCTGCCATATGGCCTGAGGATGATATGGCAGAACGGGAGCTTCCCAAGCCGTAGACGTCCTGGACCTAATCCCTGGATGCCTTCGGAATCCTCTTCCTCCCCACCCCCACCCCCCCAGCCCCCGCAGCCCGCACGATGCGCCGAAAGGTAGGGCATTCCATATGGCTAGGCGCCGGGCAGGCGGCGGCGTGCCGCAGGCCGTCGCGCATGGCGCTCAGTTTGCGGATCGTCCTGTCGAGTTCCTCCGCCTTGGCCGCGAGCATCTGGCGATCGATGCGCGGCTGCCCCTCGGGCGCGAACATGCCCGCGATCTCGTCGAGCGAGAAGCCGGCGGCGCGCCCCAGCGCGATCAGCGCCAGCCGTTCGATCACGCCGGCATCGAACAGGCGGCGCAGCCCGCGCCTGCCGGTGGAGGCGATCAGCCCCTTTTCGTCATAGAAGCGCAGCGTGGATGCCGGAACGCCGGATTGCTGCGCCACCTCGGCGATGTCCAGATGTCTCACCCTCTTGACCTCAAGTCGACTTGAAGTTGCACAGTCTAGCTTCCGCCTCTCGAGGGCAAGCGAAAAAAGGAAGACGACCATGGATGCCATCACGCCACAGACCGACAACGAGCAGACCGCGCTTTGGAACGGCCGCGCCGGACGCGCCTGGGTCGACGCACAGCAGGTGCTCGACCAGATGCTCAAGCCCTTCGAAGACCGGCTCGTCGAAGCGGTCCGCGCCGGGGCCGGGCAGCGGGTGCTCGACGTCGGCTGCGGCACGGGCAGCACGACGCTCGCCGTGGCGCGGCAGCTCGGCGCCGAGGGCCACTGCATCGGCATCGACATTTCGGAGCCGATGATCGCCGCCGCCCGGGCCCGCGCCGAACGGGAAATAGACACGCCGGCCAGCTTCATCCGCGCTGACGCGCAGACCCATGCGTTCGAGCCTGCGAGCTTCGACCTGATCATTTCGCGCTTCGGCGTCATGTTCTTCGACGACCCTGCCAGGGCCTTTGCGAACCTGCGGCGTGCCGCAAGGGATGGCGCCGAGTTGCGCTTCGTCGCCTGGCGGAGTGCCGCGGAAAATCCGTTCATGACGACCGCCGAGCGCGCCGCGGCACCGCTGCTGCCGAACCTCCCCGCTCGACGGCCGGACGCGCCGGGGCAGTTCGCCTTCGCCGACCGGCATCGGGTCCGCGCCATCCTGGAGGAGGGCGGCTGGGGCGAGATCGATACTCGGCCGATCGACGTGGCCTGCACCCTGCCCGAGAAAGAGCTGGTCGGCTATCTGACGCGGCTGGGTCCGGTCGGCCTGGTCCTTCAAGAGGCGGACGAGTGGACTCGCGCGCGGATCATCGAAACGGTCCGCACCGCCTTCGATCCCTATGTGTATGGGGATGAAGTCCGGTTTACGGCGGCGTGTTGGATGGTTGGTGCTCGGGCGGTGTCTGCGTCGGAATCCCGACCATGATCGGCGGCGTGGGCTACAAGGCGCTGCATCACTTCTACACGAACCACTTCGTCAATAGCAACCCGCCCGATACTCCGCTGGTGCCGATCTCGAGCACGAGGCAATTGCGGACAGGAGACTGAGACGCAAGCGTTGCAGGGGACATGTGCAGCTGGATGCTTTGACTCCGCGGCAATAGTGCAGGAGCCTGCTGCACAAGCACGGGCTCCAACCACGCTGCGGCGAACGCGCGCCTGAAATTAGGTCGACGTGACGAAATACCCTCCATATCCGCCATGACGGATCTCGAATTTATGCGCTCGCGGAACTAGGGACAGACTCAATCCTGCTTCCCCAAGATATATCCGCATGTTGGTGTCGAAAAATCATTTTGAGCGCTGATGCGTGGCTCCGAGCGAGAGGCGCACACTCAATGATCGGGACTTTCTCGAGCACGGTGCCACGAATATTTGCCAACCAAAGTAACGCTCCGATCATGGGGATGTAAGCGCAGCTAAAAGCAGTTCGCCATGGCGTGCGCGAATTTCATCTCATTGATCTCGGTCAAAATGATATATAGTGACTGTAGCAAGATCAATTAACCATTAGTTGCTACCACCAGACATGCCCCGTCGCCTCTACATACCAGAAGAAGTCCTGAAATCAATCACGGAGCACATTGAAACTTCGATCCCAAGAGCGGTCGCAGGCTTCATGTCCGCAAACGAAGAGGAGGACACGATGACCGGGCACTTAGGAGGGTGCTTGCGAACGGGCGTGCATATCGTTGAGGTGTCGAATTCTGAGATCGATGGGCCTTGGAAGTGGTCAATCGAATACAACAAATTTCGAGGCCGAGGAAAGGATGCTAATGAGCGCTTCATTGGAGCCGATGGGATTATTGAGCTTTCGCTTGATTCGTTCGGTCGAAAAGAAACAAAGTCGCTCCTCTTTCAAGCGAAGGTTGATTGGCGAACGGACCGCTCCCTTTTGCAGCAAGCAGTACTGCTTTCAACGTGGCGCGAGGCGTCTATTTTCATCAACTACACTGAAACCGCCATCGAGGCGCTGTCAATCGATAGCGTACTTCGGAGTCGAGGTATCCGCTCCAACGCCAATGAAGTCATAAGTCTTGCGGATGCCCTCACGAAGTATTTTATAAAATGCAAGATTGGCAGCACAGATTTGGCCTACGATGCAATTGCGCGACAGTTACGGTGGCGGGCAACCAATGGCGTTATTGTCGCGACGCAATTTTCAATTCCTCATCGCCTGCGCGTAAAGGTCAAGGCGCCGGGATATAAACACAAGCTTCAGTGGGACAAACTGATTCCAAAAACAGAGATCCATTCGCATCGAATGGCCGTTGAACCAGATGAAGTGCTTGCACCACTGTTGACTTCCGCGATGGCAGAGCCGAAGGGTCAACTCCGGGCACTTAGCTCGGCCTACCACCCTGACAAACTTGGCGACATGAATCAACTCCTGAGGGATCTTGCCACTCGCCGAATGCAGGAGATCAATGCGGCGTATGCGGAGGTCAAGGGCAAACCGACTCGAGACTGAACTTACCTGGTTGCGGTTCGCCTGCGGCCTTTCCTTGTCCGCAGCGATGTCCCGAAGTCGAAGGATTCAAGACAGGGCTGATCGGGGTTGACCACGTCCGGTGGCGGGTTGCCACTGCCAGTTCGTGTAGCTGGCTTTCGATTTTGTCGCGCTCTGCCACGCGCGCTGCGCGCCTGGCAACAGATAAATAAAAAACTACTCGGGACAAACGGCGGTGGACAACGCTTCGCGTTGACCACCGCCTGAGCCTGCGCCGAACACATGATCGCTGCAGCAAGGAAAAACACCGAGCTTCACGCGCTCGGTAACATTGCGCCGTGAGGCAACATGGGGGGCTGTTCCTGATGTCGCTTGACAAGAGCCCATATCGCTCAGAGAAAAGCCACGAAACCTAATGGTTCCCATGGCAAATTGCGGTCGTTGCCGGCCGCACGGCATTGCAATGATTCGATTAAATCATCGTCGCCGAATAGCTCCGGGCTTTTGCCATTCACGGAAGAGCTTCTCGAAAATTTTATAGCGACCTTCCAAGCTGGTTTGATCATTTGTGGTTCTTCCCATTGTGTAATACGACAGCATCTGTGCATTTGCGGCTGCCGGATTGATTCGTTGGGTCTGCACGGCTTCTTTTATTTCTTGTGTAAGATATAAAATGAAATCTCGAATTTCATTGACTAGGCGCGGATGTTTTTTCGCGAACCAATAATAAATCGGAATGCTGCCTGCAGATGACAATAGCTTGTCTTTGTCCATAAACTCGTTGGTTAACAACTCAAGTACTTCAAATACGCTATCTCGCGCTTTATAGTATGGACTGACATTCGGGTCTGATTCGCCCTTGTTTTCGACATCCCATTTGGCTGCATTTTTGGCAAAGTTATCAAGATCAGATTTTTTTGTATCGGTAAAACTTCCTGAAAATTCGAGCAGCAAGAGTTTGGTAATCAAATTATGCTCTTGCATTCTCCCAATAGAGAATCGGATTTTCGAGGTGAAAAATGGGTGATCAGCCAATTCTCTGACCAAAAGAGGCGCCGGGCCGGCCATGGCGTTGCGCTGCTCCGCGCCGGTCGCCGCTTCCCCCATGTTCAAACGTAAAAATAGCTGCTCAATTTTCCTCTCATCATCCGTCAAGACATTCATTACAGTTGGAACAAACGATTCGACTTTTTCGGCTATTAACCGATACTTGGCCTTCAGTTCGCTATACGACATTCCTCCTATTGACGCATCTGGAAATTCATCGCATACGCATGATTTGTTTAGGCGAACAGCATCGGCAAAAAAATCAAAAATCGCACCCAGTCTCTGCTTGCCGTCGATAATGGAGTATGGCTTGTGCGTCGGATTTAGCTCCGCGACTGGCATTTCATAAAAATTGCCGATATAAAATTTCGGCACGTCGAAGTCGTTCAGCAGTGAATCGATCAAATGCGCCCGCTTCCAATGACTCCATATTTCGGCGCGGCGTTGATAGGGAGGCGCCATATCTATCCGGCCGGCAATGAAATCCCTATGCCACGACGAAAAGTCCTTTGATTCGTGAAGAGTGATTTTTAGCATCATTACATCCCAAATCCACGACTGCGCCTAATTTCCATCGCGAGACCTTGCAAGTCTGGAAAACTCACGGAATCAGTGTATCCCAATCTCACCAAAACAATGAGCATCTCTGAAATGCATTCTTTGGGAATCACAATTTTGACAAGTGCTCCCTCGGGAAAGTTCTCTTTTTCATACTGCTTCTCCATGGGAGATAAGTCTTTGCCAAAGATGGTGAACACACCACGCTGCGCAAACATCCTGGCATTATTCGCTATTCCCAAGATCGCAGCCGGACGCTCTTGCATTGACGCCATGGCGGATGCTTCCAGCTCACCATTAATAATTTGCTTTGGCCCGTATGCGGTCGCAGGTTTGGTGCCATGCGAAATTGCCCCTAAATCCTTATGATCCAGCATGGCAAGGGCATGTTGGTTCCAAAAAACGGGGTTCATCACCCACACGGCCGCCTCTTCCGCATACCTCCCTTTCACTAAAGGAGCGGTGCTTAAAGCAAAATACAACGCAATTAGCGGATTTGTCGACCAATCCAGCAGTCGGGTTGGTATGCCGTAGTGCTGCATAATAAAAAGCAAACGAAAGTCGGCATCTTCGGAATTTCCGTTGTTCGTCTCATTATGGAATACCGCCTGGCGACGGAAGTCCTCGAGCATTACTCTTTCGAGCCGCATCAGACTTCGAGGATCTTTCAGGCTTGTATGCCTGAAAAGGCCTGGTTTTAGACCGTGTGTCTTGCCACGGCCTACGCCTCTATACCAATTCCCCTCCATTTTTCGCTCAACCGGTGCGGCCGATGTATCGGGGAGGAGGTCTTGCGCATGCCGGGCAAATTCGGGCACGGATTCTATTGTGTAAACGGTTACCTTGGGCACGCCCCATCTCCAGCAATTTGGTTGGATATTTCTATATTCGTTCTGCAGCAGCGCGGGCCGCCATCGATCCAAATTTTCTTGGGTTTCATCAGTTATTCAGAGTCAAATTCACTCAGATCGGCCGCGCGCTACCCATAGAACTGCCCCGCATGAAGTGAGCCCGCGTGCTACTGGTCAATCCACACCAAGTGACGCAATCCTAATTTCTGACTTGCGTCCAAAATCATTTCTCGCATCCCAGCGTTGATGGTTTTTCCGGTTTCTATAAGTATTGCCGCGTGAGGATATCCGGACTCCAGTTGATAAGCTCGCTCAAAAACCGAGATCAGAATCGACTTCCACTCCCTGCTGTTACCCCAGCAAATAACCCTACCATCAATGAGCTGCCGGCCGTGGGGTTTGTCATAGGATTTTTTTATCGTGGCATCCTTCTCTTCCAAATGAATTGCAAGAAGTACTTTTCCCCAGTCATCCTGTAGCCGAGATCGAAGATAAGGCTTAAGCAATGAGTCCTTGATGTAAACCCGAACCTTCCGTGCGTCCATGAAATGAGAAAGCACGCCGCCTACGTCCTTATCCTTAGTCCAATTCTCATACCACGTGGTTCGCTCAAGGTCAGATATCCTTGGCCAATCCAATTCGTCAGCTTTGGCCCATATTTTTTGTTTTATACGATCTCTGATGTCGACGGGCAATGCGGCGCTCATTGGACAGCTCCTGGAGCTGCTGGCATCGGAAAGTTGAACTCCGGAAGTTCCAATTTGGCATCTCCCTCTCGATTGAAGAGATCGGCCTGATCGAGTAACCATTCGAACATGAAGTGGCCTGCGCCCTGATCTGAGAACTGAACGACTCGCTCTAACAAATCGAGTCGTTCTACGTCTCCCGCAATAGACTTTTGCAAATCAATCACTTCGGAAATTCGGCGTAGGTCACTCACGAAGTCGAGAACCACCACCTTCTTCTTATTTGGTGCCAAGCGCAGACCCCGACCAAGTTGCTGTACGAAGATGCGCCGACTGTGGGTGACGCGCATGAACGCGAGCATGTCAACGTCGGGCACGTCCACGCCTTCATTGAAGATGTCGACCGTTGTTACCGCATTGATGGTGCCTCGGCGCAACCCAGCCATCGTCTTTTCCCTCTCGCGTGGCTCCATCTCTCCTGTGATGTAGGCGGACTTGAAGCCATACAGCCGCAGCATTGCGGCGAACGTCTTCGCGTGCTCGACACCTGCGCAGAACACAATAACGCTACGGCGAGTCTCGGTTTTGAACGTGTCGGCGATGACTCGCGCAGCCTCCTCGTCGCGAGTCGGAATGAGGAGACGAGTGTTCAACTCTCTAATGGAATATTCGTGTCGTGACTGCTTGCGAACAAAGTCCCAATTGATGTTATCCGCTAGCAAGCGGTAGTCCGCCTCGCAAAGGAAGCCGCGGCGCAGTCCCTCATCGATACCAATCTTCGCGACGGGCTGCCCCAGGACCGTGTCAATGTCGAAGCGGTCGCCCCGCCATGGCGTCGCTGTCGCCCCGCCTACCATTGGGGCTCCGAGTTCGTCGATCACGCGACGAAAGCTCTCCGAGCCGATATGGTGCGCCTCGTCCACCCAGACCAGACCGAACTGCGGGAGCGTGTCCAGCCGCGGCAAAACGCTTTGTACGGTGGCGAAAGTGATGCCGTCCCAAAATGTTGGCTGCTCGCCCCCCACCAAGAGATGGCTCGGAATGTTCTTCGGTAGCTGCTGCCAAAATTCGCGTTGCAGCTGTTCGACCAATTCGCGCTTGTCGGCCAGCACCAGTATTCGCCCGGAATCGATCACCCCGTCACGAAGAAGTTGGGCAGTGGTTTCGGCCATGACCACCGTCTTGCCGAGCCCGGTGGCAAGAACTAGTTGACCTCTGCCGGTTTCTCGCAGCGCCGCGCCTAGGCGTTGAACACAGTCGTCCTGGTAATCACGCAGTTCGCGCCGCGCTCTTGGATACTCCGGGCTGCGACGCATCATGTCGATCAAGGTCCCCGGAGGTAGCGACTCAATCCGGATACCAAGGCGACCATACCGGTCGATCGCCCCATTCAACGCCGGGCCGAACGCGCGGGATGTCGCAATCGCCAAGCGATCCGCCTCGTAGTAGCGCGAGGCTTCAACCACTTCATCAACGGCATGCGGGTCTGGATAACTGTCGCTGGTGAACTTGCATTGGACGACCCAGAGCTGTCCGTTTTTCACCCCCAGCACGTCGGCGCCACGGTCTCCTGAACCTCCGACTATGCGAACATCCTCAAATGCGTTCTGAACCAGGAGACGAGCAACGTCTCGCTCGAAAGCGCGCCAGGATCCGTTGAGAAGTCGTCGCGAATCGAGGAAGAAGCCCTCCATTTCAGGTGCTTCCGTCCGAACCCAGAATGCGCACTGAGAGCGTCGCGCGGATCAGTTCATCGCGATCGCAGCGGTCGAGGTCGCGCGGACTCTGGGAGGCCAGCCAGACGGCATCGGCCAGGTAGGCGTCGTAGCGCTCGATGACTCGCGCGCGAGCTTCCTCGTTGACTTTCTCGTCACCATAGTCCAGGCTGGCATAGGGTTGCGCCCAGAACTTGCCGTCGAAGAAAAGCTCCGGGTGATGTCGCGCAAACAATCGAATATCGACCGGCTCGGCATACCCCAGGAACTCACCCGAATCAATGACGGTCTGAGCGCTCGATATCCCGGTGGAAGCGAGCTTGCGACGAATTTTGTCTTGCGCCGCTTGAGGCAGTCCGGCGAACAAGGCGGTGAATACGCTCGAGTCAGCAAGAAGACCAACGGATTGAGCGATCTCCCGAAGAGCCTTGTCGGCGAACGCGATGATGCCTTTCGGATCCAGCTTGGTTTCTTCAGCATACTCACTGCGGAGGTCCGCGAGAATGGTGGCGAAGACGGCAGAATCGGGACTGGTCTCTCGCAAGAACTCATACGTCTTGAATGCCAGTTCGCACAATATGGCGTCCGTTGGCGTCATCGTGACCGATCGGAACACCGGATGATCAGGGTTGAAGAGGAACAGAAAAGTCCTTGTCCCCGGGTCTTCGATTTTCAGAGTCCAAGGTGCCTTGCGAGGCAGGTCTCGATCGTCGGCACCCACCACGAACGCCTCGACTGTGAATTCGACCTTGAGCAGCGGATGCTTGTAGACACGCGACAACTCATGCAGTTTTTGTCGGGTGGGAACCGCAACGGTTTCGCTGGCGCCTGCGCTCCCACCGATCGGCGATGTCACATCCGAGCCGGTCATCGGCGCCGCATCGCCCTCATCCAGAAATCCATCTGGCGCTGCCGGTGTCGCCGTTCCAGGTCCAGTGGCCGTGGGTGTCGCACCGACGATGCCACGATCCTCCTCCTCAACGAGCGCGTACCACTTGTCGTCCGTCTGGTACTCAGGGTCACCCTTGTTGAATAGATCGGCCATCTCCATGGCGCGCTCGTTGTTCTTAACGGCAAGAATCCGAGTCCACCGCCCTGTCTTGCCCTGTGGACTGCTTCGGCGAAAAGCCTGGAACAGGCGATAGAGCGGGGCATCCGGTGGCTCGAAGCCCAACGCGCGGGCTTTTTGTGGCTGCAGTGGGCCCTCTCCCCGGATCAACGCCACCATTTCCGCCCAGGATGTGTCGTCCCGTTCGAATCGGTCCTTGGTGTAACTCACTCGACAATGGTCGAGGTGCACCTCGCCGATGAATCGCCCACGGTTGCGCTGATCGTCGATCGGATATTCGCGCTCAGGCCTCTCACCGCCAGTCCACACGAACAAATCCTTGTTCTGGACTTCAATGACGCGCCCGTTCCGAATGATGTCGATGCCAAAATCCTCCTCGTGCATGTAGCGCTGCAGGCCTACCCAACCGTGCAGCCGGCGTTTGACCTCAATGGTCTTGCAATCCGCGCCAGCGGTTGGGCAGCCTTGTTGCCCAGAGAAGGAAATCATGCAGGTTAGGCAGTAGTGCCGGGATGGAAGCGCGTAGTCAAAGCTTTCCACCGCGTGGACTGGTTTGCCGTCACCGCCTTGCACCGAGCGATCAGGCTCCCAGTGGCAGGGACGCTTCGGCTGGACATTCTGTCCGTTCAGCTGCAGAGAAAACGAATCATCCTTGGAAAGAAGTAGAGGCGCGTACACGCGTGCCAACTGCCTGCGGATCTTCTGATGGTTGGCGTTCTTCGCAAAATAAAGACGCTGATCCGCCTTCAGTTGCAGAATCTTGATCTCGGTACCGTGCGCCGAAGGATCTGATTTGGGTCGCGTCAGGCGAGGCGTGTGGTAGCTCCTCGTTCGACGCAATTCGTTGAGGTCGATGCGCAGGCCCGTCCACTCATGGTCACCCGCGCGAGTGGCATAGACCTCGGTGACCATGCCCAACCGCGCGGTGGCGATGTTGAACCCCATGCCAAACAGACCGAGATTGTCCAGCGGGTTGTTCCCACTCCATCCGGCGCGGACGGCCCTTTCCAACTGCTCGATCGTCATGCCTGGGCCGTTGTCCCTTATCGTCACAGCGGCGTCGGCCCGATCTTGCGTGGGCAGACTGATCGACACCGATGGCGACTGGACCTGTTCTTCGCCACGGCGCGCATTGATGAAGGCATCGACACTGTTGTCGATCAACTCGGCAAGACATTTCCACTGGTCGAGATTAATCTCGCCAAGAATCTGCAGAACCCGGGGATCGGGAGTCAGATCGAAATCGTTGGCCATCGTCGTCCTAGTCTCGTGATCGATTGGTGATTCGGGTCATATTGGCGCACGCCTCCAGACTTGCCGCGACCGAGCGAGCCACCACCTCGGCCAACTTCACTGGCACCGCGTTCCCGAGCTGACGCATGGTCTGACTCCATGAACCGTGGAACTCGTATTCGTCGGGAAAGGTTTGAAGTCGAGCGGACTCGCGGACCGTGAAATAGCGGACCGTTCCATCATCCTTTATGAACATGTTCTCGCCGCCGGGGACCCCGTGATATCCAGCCTTCAGGGTTTTCGAGGGCTCATCCAAAGCACTCCCAGTATGACCGACATATGTTCTGGCTCCTGGAGTGAAAACATGGTTGGGAATTCCATGATCTCGGTCGGACTCGGGATCGGGAAGATTGCGCAACGCGTCGCGAGTCGTTTGCCAACGGTCAAGAGTCAGCAAGGAAGGCGTCGATCGCAAAAGCTCCACGCGTTTCGCGTAACGCGGCAGAACCTCAGACTTTCGCTTCCGGCTGATACCGTGTTCATCCCAATAGGTGCCGTCGATCCATTTCGAAACAAGTAGGGCATCCTCCGAATGTGTCGGGTCGGGGAACGACCAACGCGCGCCAATGTCCGAACGAAAGCCAACGAAGAACACGCGTTCCCGCTTTTGTGGCACCCCGTAGTCGGCGGCGTTGAGTACGTCGACCAGTACGTTATAGGTGGCGGCGCCGTTGTTAGCGGAGTGGTGCTGCTCCAGACGCGCGCGGTGCTGCTTCCAGTTCTCGCCCTTTCGCCGCTCCAGTTCCGGGTACTGCAGTTGTAGATGAATGTGTGAGAAATACGAAGCGAAGGTCTTTCGTGTGAGCCCTTTGACATTCTCAAAAATGAACGCCTCCGGCATCAACTCTCGCACAGCCCGAACCGCCTCCGGGAACATGTTTCTATCGTCGCGCTGCCCTTGGTGCTTGCCTCCCATGGAGAATGGCTGGCATGGCGGCCCTCCGGAAACCACGGCGATATCTTGGCCGAGCGGCCCGAAATTGAAACTTCGCGCATCGACCTCGTGCACTGGCCACCCCTCGACCGCGTGGGCATGGTGACGTTGGTTTTCACGGAAGGTTTCGCACGCGTCATGGTCCCATTCGACCACGGCTTTGTGCTGAAACCCGGCATTCGCCATGCCGATAGCGAGCCCTCCCGCACCAGCGAAGAGTTCGACACTACGCATCAAGAAATCCCCTTATTCTTGTTTTGAGCTGGGCGATGTCACTCAGCTCACATTCCCAAATCGTCAGAACATCCCAGCCCGCTTCGCGAAGTGCATGCTCATTCCTCATGTCGCGCTGCCGATTCGCTTCCAACTTGGGTAGCCAGAAATCCTGGCGCGACTTGGGCAACCGGGCTAACGCGCAATCGGTGTGCCGATGCCAAAAGCAGCCGTGAACAAACAGCACTTTCCCGCGAGAGCGAAACACCAGGTCCGGTTTGCCCGGCAAATCTTTTGCATGCAGGCGATATCGATAACCCATTGCGTGCACGATTCGCCGTACCGCCATTTCGGGCTTTGTATCGCGAGAGTGCACGCGCCCCATGACCTCCGAGCGCCGAGCTGGGGTGAGGCTGTCCATGACTCATTTCGATTGCGAGAGCAGGGGCCACTGGTCGGCGACATACTTTTCCGCAGCGTCACGCATGACCCAAGCCAAAGATACCTTTTTGTCGCGAGCGATTCGTTCTAGTTCAGCGTGAAGCGCTTGCGGAAGGCTTACGGAAGCACGAACGATTGCCTGCGGATCCTGCCCATGATCTCTTGTCGATTGCTTCATCTGACCACCTCACACACCAGTTTGCACCAGATTACATCATATTGGTGTGTCGTGCGAGAGCAGTTTCTGTGGACGCCGAATGAATCTTGACCCCGGCATCGTGCTTCAGCCACGGTGCGGCGCCGATGCCTTGGCTTCCTTGCGCTCCAGCTCGCGAGCCCGGATGCGCCCCTTCGTGTTGGCCGTGGCGTGAGTGATGGGGTGACTCTCGTTTCCCGTCTCCAAGATGTAGGCAGTGATTGCGCCCCATAGCCTCGGCCTTGGCACGCGCGTGAATGACACCCGAGCCGCACGTTGGGGTGCCGCATGTACTGACCCAAGCCGCCCCCACCCCCACCCCCCGCGCCACCTGTGCTCATGCTCGTGGCCCCCGGACCATCATTCAATCTATGTCGCGCTCCTCGGTCACATGCTTGAGCGCCGCCTTCAGTCAGCGGCTCGCCGGCTCGTCGGCCTGCGACCGTCGTCCACCGGTACAGCTTGTGAAGGCTATGCCAGGCTTGGCGGACATTCAACCATGTGTCCGTGTTCAATGATCTGCTTGACCGCCTCGGTCTTGGTTTCTTCAGGTCATCTTCTTACTCATGGTGTTTCAGGATCGCCGCCAGTACCGCGTTCCTTTCAACCAACGCGCTTACGTATGGAACCGCGACGACCAGTGGGACCGCTTGTGGGGTGACATCCGTGACCGCGCGGAGGCTCGTCTTCAAGGCGACAACATGGTGAGAATCTTCAACCCGATCGCACACACACACTTTGGCGGAGAAGTGGGGCGAGGCCGCGATCGACGCGCGGGCGCTATTGGAGGTGGCATGTATGCTCTGGAGCGGTCCTTCCTGAGAAAGACGTCGATTGATATATGCTGGCAAATGCGACGCGCGGAACGCTCGTGAGGCTCGCGAGCGGGCCCGATACCCTATTCTGCAGACATGTGGCGGTTGATTGGCTTGTATTTGCATCCCAATGCTATTGAGCTACCTCTGTCACATTCTAAGGCAAACGAGTACTGTCAATAAACGCGACTTCGTAAAATAAATTGTTCGCAGCAATATTAGAGGTCGCCGAACAATAGTATCAATCTAAGAGAAAGGTATCAAAATGCTCGAGTTCCAGCGCGGTGAAATTGAATCGTACGATGACCGGGCTGGCTATGGCTTCATTAGACCAGACGATCCCTCCGAAGAGGGGCAAAAATTGCTTGTGCATCGAAAATCTTTGCGCTCGCCAAACCTGCAATTGGAACAGGGTGATCGTGTTTTATATCAAACAGAGATCGTGCCTCGGGGAATTCTAGCCATTGATGTGCACCCGGAAAATTCCGAAGCAGCAGAAGAAATAGGCTCGCCGACATATTTTGATGGCCATGGAATTATTGAATCCATAAGTCTAGATCGAGGATACGGACACATAAACGGAGAAAATAAACTACGTATCTTCTTCAGATTCGCGAATCTAGCGTTTGACCCAGTAGAATTTGGCGCGGGTACTAGTGTTACATTCCAATATAAAAACACATCAAGAGGGCCAGAGGCTCGACTCGTCACTCTTTCGGTCAATACTTCTTCGGCGAACTTTAAAAACATCGGTGCACAAGGGGGCCGGCAGCAAGATCTTCTGGCGAGCGCGATAATTTCCCGGGATTCAAAAGACTTTGAGAATGCGGTCAAGCTGTACAAGAGAGGTTTGGAGGAGCAGCCGAGCGTTCAACTGGTGACAAGTTATGCTGCAATGGAAAAAAATCGCAATCGACGCAAAGAGGCGATGCTCGTCTATGAACGTGGTTTGGAGTTGTTCCCTGGGAATTTGAAGTTGTGCGAGGACGCCGGCTTTCTCGCAGGCGCAATGAATAATCATAGGAAGGCTCTCGATTTTTTAGAAAAGGGATTGTCCTTAGCTGGAGGGGTCGAGCGAACCGAGCGAACATTTCTTCTTTCAATCGCTCGATTGTACGTAGCTCGGCCAACCGCCGAAGAACAGCAAAAGGGACTCGACTACTACCATCGAGCAAAACGAGCGTTTGACAGCAGTCGATATGGCAAGGGAACTTTCCCCAAAGAAGATTTACTTGCCATGGGTGTGGCGGCCATTAAACTGCAGCACTATCGCGGAAATTTGATAGTCGAATTCATTAAAAGAATTGGCTTTAAGATAGTCCGCGCCCAGCTTCTTGAGCAGGCAACCACGGGTGCCGACATAGTGGTTGAAGTAAAAAACCCAGAACTTATCGAAAGCTACGGTATTTCCGGCAATCTTCTTATACGTTGCATTTTCAAATCAACGCTGACACTGGCCGACATTACGGGCCTTGAAAAGGTGACTGCTGATTGGGGTGCTACGGGTCTAATAGACGACCAAGTTTCCCTACTAATGGTCGGCTCACTGCCGGAACAGGTCGAGAAGTTACTTTATCGGCGGGTTGAAGACAAGCGCAGAGCAACTCCTGCAATTGTTCCCCTCACTCAGTCACTTATAGAGACTGCTGACAACCCACTCAGCGCCCTACGCTTTGTGCTGGATCAATGGCTTCATCGGAGAGATCTATTTGCACAGAACTTCCCAGTCTCAGGACGTCGCTTCTTTGGTCGTCATAGACCGTTAGCAGAGCTAAGAGAGGCGATCGCCAGTGGTACCTCCGCCGGAATTTTCGGACTTCGGAAGGTTGGCAAGACCTCGTTGCTAAAAGAAGTTGAACGCCGGTCAAGCGAAAGTGGAGACATCGTAATTTACGTTGATCTTCTGCGCGTCCCGGCGGACATCACCGATACGCGGTGGATATACTGGAAGCTCGCATCAGAACTCAATCTGCGCTTGATCCGCAGCGGAATAAAATCTATCACTTGGCGATTAGGGGGGAAGTTTGCGGACTATTTGGATGTGCCGCCCGACTTTCCCGTTGCTACTGCGTTCGATTCAGATCTCAGTCAAACGTTAAACGCAATCCGAGGAACCGCTATTACACCACGCCCGCGTGTCGTTCTAATGCTTGACGAGATTGAGAGAATTCTGCCAAATGAATTGGGAAAAGAGGGGTTTGGCGGTTTTTTTGACTTTTTCAGTTACCTGCGAGGTGTTGCGCAAGAGTCGGACGATTTTGTTGTGATTGTTACAGGAGCCAACGCAGCAATTGCGGAGGCGTCCCAGTTTTCAGGAAAAGACAATCCAGTATTCAATTTCTTCAAAGAAATTTACGTCCCGCTTTTGCAGCCACCGGAAACTGGGCAGATGCTCAGGACGTTAGGGCGCGGAATGGGTATGTATTTTGCGCCAGAAGCGTTCGAACAAGTCCATGCGTTGACGGGTGGCCATCCGTTTTTTGCCAGACAGTTTTGTAGCTTTTTAAGCGACCGCTATTCGGATCGACCTTTGACAGTCGATTTGACCATGATCGATGCCATCGTTGGCCCTTACCTCGCTGTTGCCGGAAAAGACTTCCAAGAGATTGTTGATCGTTTTTCGAGAGACTATCCGCATGAACTAAATGCGTGTTTGGCTGTTGCGGCCGCAGGAGGAACGTTGGAAATAGCTGAACTCAATGCAAAAATTGAAGGCGATCTTAATCTTAATCACCTTCTTGGCTATCAATTGATTGCGCTGGACGGGCTTAGCGTAACCCTCACGATGGGTCTGATGCGGCAATGGCTCTCGCGCCTGATTCCAAAAGCAGTTTGAAAATGAATTCCAAAATTACTCCAAATTCATTGCATTTCGCGGGCCGGATTCTAGAGCGAAGCCTTCTCGCTAACGCCATTCAGAGAACTAATGCTGTACTGCTTTACGGTGGCCGCCAAGCCGGAAAAACTGCACTACTTCGAAGAATTGCGGCAGAGCAGGCTGCAATACCTAAAGATGCCAATGAATTGTCGCAGCATGAGATTTATGTTTACGTAGATCTGATGAGGCTCCCATATGATGCGACGCCATCTGAGTTCTTTGCTTTGCTTGCTACAGAGTCAGTGCAGGCAGGAGTGGAGCAAATTAAAGGATTCGCAAGGCCCCAACTGCCGAAGATTTGTAACTTAGAAGATTTCATTTCCTCACTCGATGAAATAAGAAAAGGATGTTTTCAAATTGACTTGAGACTAATTTTTCTTCTTGACGAGGCAAAACGAGTACTTGGATCGAGATTTCCCAGGGGATTTCAAGACAATCTTTTCTCCTTGCTTTTTGGGGAGCCGTCGGAGCAAGCTCGCGTAGCGATGGTTTTCTCTGGAACTCAGCATCTCAATGAATTTCTAAAAGATGACACTTCCCCGATAGGAAGTAGATCGCAGTCTATTAACCTTGTTAACTTAGGGCTTCCGGATGTTAAGCGCTTGGGCGACGCTTTCCTGTCTGCAAAATACGAAAARGAAGCCGTCGAAGAAATTTCCGCATTGGTGCATGAATTAACAGGCGGACATGCGGGTCTTACGACAAGGACAATGGAGTTGGTTGCGACTAAGGTGAGTCTTGATTGGGAGGAAATAGCTCAGTCAATCTCTCATCAGAGTCTCTCTTTGTTTGAAAATTGGGCGACATCTTTTAGTGCCGAGGCACGCTTCATAGCAGAATATCTCATTGCCTCAAGGAAGACGAATTTGCGCGAATCTGTAGTAAAGGTTGAGGCAAGAGGTCTTAATAAGTTCTTTGTTAGCAGGGCTTTTGATGAGCTGCAATACTCCGGTGTGGCCATCAAGACAGGCGATTCTCTAATCCCTGTCGGAACGATATTTTGGTCATATTTTTCAGATTTTCAACCTGATGACCATGTGAATATTGATGCGCACGCAGACAGAGATGTATGGCATCTAGTCGAGGAGACAGAACTTGCCATGCGAGAAATAATAAAGAAGAAGTTTGAGCAGAAATTTGGTCTTCAGGCGGAGAATAGAATGGCCAAAATTCTTGGAGAAAAAGCTTGGGGTGAAATTCTCGCAATGCAGAAGAAGTCGTCGACCCAGTACAAGTATTCTCGACAAGTTAATTCTCGCGAATTAATGTCCTGTATGTACATTGGCCAATTGGGAATGTTGATGACAAACGGGCTTGCCTGGGATCTCTTTAAAACATCGTACCGCGACAAGCGAGAATTAGAAGATAAGCTCTCGGCAGTAATGCCGGTCAGAAACGATCGAGCGCACTTCAATACCGTCCCCAAAAAAGAACTCGACAGATGTCGGATCGCCTGCGACGATTTGCTTGCAATTGCGGAAAGAATGCGGGAGGACAGCGTCGGCTGATGCCCTGTGCGTCGGGCGTGAATGGAGCACGCCAGGGCACCGGCGCGCGCCGCGCGGCATTGTGCAGCGTTAGGGGACGGCAGGCTGGCGGCCCGTCGCCACAAGCTGTCGGGGGGGGGTGACGCCCATCGAGTGCGTTTTCCACTATCGCGCCTTGACAGTGGACGACATCTGGATTCCGGTAGGTGAAAACGTTGTTATTGAAAAGTTCCAGCTTGTGGAACTGCGTGATTGATGGTGTTGGCAATAAGACACCGGGCAAGGGACGGGCCACGCAAAGGCGTTAGTCGTGGGACGCATGCATCCAGGACGCAGGTCGTTGATGCATTGGAACTGGCTGACAACCCACAGACCGCAGATAAGATTGCAACGCACGTAGAGAAATTTTTCGCTGGCATGCTCTCTGAAGCCGACAAGCGACCGGCGAAGACGATGACGGCGGCGACGGCATAGCGGCCTAATGTGTCATCGTCAGTTACTTCGCGCGGCGTGAAATCGAGTTGAGCACCTTCACTGTCGAGCGCGAGTTGCGTTTGCCGAGGTCGACTAGTCACGCTCGTCACGCTCGAATGCTCTGCCAATTCGACGCGTCCCATACCCAGCCACGAAGCCGCTCCAGGCTCGCTTCCTCAGATTCGGAATGAAGATGTCGCCGTCGACGCTGATCAGCCACCCATATGCCCAACTTGAACCCATCGGGCGTGACGTAGCTCCGCGGAACCAGCGAGTGCCCGTTTTCTTTCGTATACGCGACTAAACAGCGATAGTTTTCTAGCCAGCGCGTGTGACTGCGGACATTACCCATGCGGAGAGGAGCATTCCCTGGAGTGTTGTTGGCTTCGTGGGGAGTATCTGCGAATTTGACATGAAGAATGTGGTGCTTGCGTGTGTTGCAGTCCGCGTGGCACGCAGGCGAACGTGCGTCTCTCGCTCCTCTTGGGTGCCTACCGAAGGCAGGTGGTGAGGGACCGATGGTGCGGCGCGAGACGCTGCCAAGGCGCGACATGCCGCTGCCTCAGGGTCGGCGCCTGGCTTTGCTCGGCGGCTTCTCCAACACCGCTTGGTTCGACCTCCGCAGAGAACCGCCCTTTGCCGATGGCGGAAATGTCTCTGTGATGCCTTCGAACAAGACTGGAAGCGTGGTCCCGAGGCAGTAGCAGATCGATCCCAAGGTGAGTAACGACGGATTGACGTAGCCGCATTCGATCTTGGAAATGCGGGAGCGCTCCACCTCGGCTTCGAAGGCCAGCATCACTTGCGTCTTACCCGATGCTTTTCGGATGCGTTGCAGGTTTTGCCCGAGGGCGATTGTCAGGGGGTTCGGAACGTGGGTCGCCTTCTTGGATCGACTTCTCTTTTTCGGGGCTGTTGCGGTCACCATGCCCGCGAGATTCAAGGAATGTGCCTATGGAGGAAACGTCGTAAACAACACATAATGAGAGCGCGTGCCTTCCGGGGCACTCGCTTCATAGCAACAGAGGGGCAACAAAAGCCCCAGGGAGACGACATGAACCGCACGCTGAATTCTTCGCTGCCGTAGCGCCGCCGCTACGCAGGGGGCGCTCGCCACGCCGCCCTGCGCACCCCTCTACCTCGATCTCGTCACGGCGGGTCCGCGAGCGTTCGCGCCCGTCCGTCGATCGGGCTTGCGGCCCGAGGCCACAGGTGGAGCGTCGACCTTTCCACCCACTTGCAGTCCGCGCACTCGCGGTGCGAGGACCTGCGCCTGAGCCGCCTCACTTTGTCCGTGGAGCCCTCGCTCCGTTTTCTTGCAACCCAGGGAGAAGATGAAATGACCAAGTCCAAAGAAATCTACGTTTCCTTCGGCGTCGACGTCGACGCCGTATCCGGCTGGCTCGGCTCGTATGGCGGGGAGGATTCCCCCGACGACATCTCGCGCGGCATGTTCGCGGGCGAGGTCGGCGTGCCGCGCCTGCTGCACCTCTTCGAGTACCACGACATCAAGGCCACCTGGTTCACGCCCGGCCATTCGATAGAGACCTTTCCCGCGCAGATGCAGGCGGTGGCCGATGCCGGGCACGAGATCGGCCTGCACGGCTACAGCCACGAGAACCCGATCGCGATGACGCCCGCGCAGGAAGAGGTGGTGCTCGACAAGAGCATCGAGCTCATCACCTGGCTCTCGGGCCGGCGGCCCACGGGGTACGTGGCGCCGTGGTGGGAGTTCAGCCCGGTCACCAACGAGCTGTTGATCAAGAAGGGCATCAAGTACGACCACAGCCTGATGCACCACGACTTCCATCCCTACTACGTGCGGGTCGGCGACTCGTGGACCCGCATCGACTACTGCCAGCATCCCGATACCTGGATGAAGCCGCTGCGGCGCGGCTTCGAGACCGAGCTGGTCGAGATCCCGGCCAGCTGGTACCTCGACGACCTGCCGCCGATGATGTTCATCAAGAAGTCGCCCAACAGCCACGGCTTCGTGAACCCGCGCGACATCGAGCAGATGTGGCGCGACCAGTTCGACTGGGTGTATCGCGAGATGGACTACGCGGTGTTCCCGATCACGCTGCACCCCGACGTCTCGGGCCACCCGCAGGTGCTGTTGATGCTCGAACGCCTGATCCGGCACTTCAGCGCCTTCCCGGGCGTGCGCTTCGCGACCTACGACCAGGTCGCGGACGACTTCCTGCGGCGCCAGCCGCGCGCCTGAGCGCCACGGCCATCCTCATCCGCAGCGATGCACGCCCATGGACGCCACCACCACCACACTGCGCGGCGAGGCCGCGAACGACGCCGCGCGCGACGCCCGGCCTGACACCCTCAGCGACACCCACGCCATCATCGCCTGGGCGCCGCCCGAGGTCACGCCAAAGCAGGTCACCTACGCCACCTGGGTCTGCTTCTTCGCCTGGGCCCTGGCGGTGTACGACTTCATCCTTTTCGGCACCTTGCTGCCGCGGCTGGGCGAGCACTTCCAGTGGACGGCCGCCGAGCAGGCCCGGCTCAACACCTGGGTCACGCTGGGCACCGGGCTGGTGGCCTTCGGCATCGGGCCGATCGTCGACCGGCTCGGGCGCCGCAAGGGCATCATCATCGCGGTCTGCGGCGCGGCGATCTGCTCGGGGCTGACCGCCGTCGCGGGCTGGGTGGCCGGCGCCTCGGCCGGGCTGGGCTTCGTGCTGCTGGTGCTGGTGCGATCGCTGGCGGGGCTGGGCTACGCCGAGCAGACCATCAACGCCACCTACCTGAGCGAGCTGTTCGCCGTGGTCCACACCGACCCGGCCGCCACCCGGCGGCGCGGCTTGATCTACGCGCTGGTGCAGGGCGGCTGGCCGATCGGCGCGGTGCTGACGGCCGTGCTGGTCACCCTCCTCTATCCGCTGGGCGAGCGCTGGTTCGGCGCGGGCGGGGGCTGGTCGCTATCCTTCCTGTTCGCGATGTTCCCGGCCGTGGTGATCGTGATCCTGGGGCGCCGGCTGGTCGAGACGCCGCAGTTCCTCACGGCGCGGCGCATCGCCGAGCTGCAGGCCGCGGGGAAGCCGGCGCACGCCTGCGCGCTGGCGATCACGCGGGGCGTCGAGCTGGAGGTGGGGCATGACACGGGCATCGGCGCGATGTTCCGGGGCAGCTTCGCTGCGGCCGCTGCTGTCGCTGGGGCTGGCCTTCCTGCTGAACTGGTTCGCGATCGTGATCTTCACGGTGCTCGGCACCTCGGTGCTGGGCGGCTCGGGCGGCACGCCGGGCAAGGGGGTGGATTTCTCGAACGCGCTGCAGGTGCTGATCGTCTCCAACCTGGCGGGCTTCCTGGGCTACGTGTTCCACGGCTGGCTGGGCGACCGCATCGGGCGGCGCAACACGGTGGCGCTCGGCTGGATGGTGGGCGGCGTGGCCTTCTGGGCCATGTTGCAGGCGCCGCAGGGCGACTTCTGGCGCATCGTGCCGCTGTACTCGCTGGGGCTGTTCTTCCTGATGGGGCCGTATGCGGCGGTGCTGTTCCTCATCGGCGAGAGCTTTCCGAGCCGCATCCGCGCGACCGCGGGCTCGTTCATCGGCGCGCTGGGGCAGCTCGGCGCGATCGTGGCGGGCTTCGGCATCACGCACACGCTGTCGCAGGGGGCGGACTGGGTGCAGGCCGCGCTGTATTGGGGCGCGTTGCCGTGCCTGCTGTCGGGTGCACTGATGTGGCTGGTGCCGCATGTGGACCCGCGGACTTTGAAATGAATCTTCAACAACGAAACCAGGGAGTCACCATGAACCAGTCACTGAAATTCATCATCCGCGCGACCGTGACAGCGACGCTGCTGTTGCTGATCGGGCCCTGCTTCGCGCAGGACGCCTATCCGACCAAGCCGGTCCGCATGGTGGTCGGCTATCCGCCTGGCGGTGCGACCGATGGTGCCGCGCGCATCGTCGCCAACAAGCTTGGCCCGGTGCTGGGGCAGCCGGTCGTGATGGACAACAAGCCCGGCGTCGGCAGCACCCTCGGCACCGCGGCGGTGGCGCATGCCGCGCCCGACGGCTACACGCTGCTGATGGGCAACACCACCGCGATGTCGATCGCGCCGCACCTCTACAAGAAGCTCGGCTACGACCCGCGCCGCGACCTGGTGCCGGTGGCGCTGATCGGGCGGGTGCCGCTGGTGCTGTTCGTGCACCCCTCGGTGCCCGCGACCGATCTCAAGGGGCTGGTCGAGCTGCTGAAGAAGAGCGCCGGCAAGTACGACTACGCGACTTTCGGCAACGGGTCGAGCGCCCACCTGACCATGGAGATGCTCAAGGGTTCGGCCGGCGTCGACATCAGGCATGTGCCCTACAAGGGCAGCTCGGCGGCAATCAACGACGTGCTGGGCGGCCAGGTCCCGCTGGCGATGGACACCATGCAGTCGACCCAGCAGCACTTCGTGGCGGGCAAGCTGCGACCAATCGCGATGAGCGGCGAAGAACGCTCCACCCTCGCGCCCGAGTTGCCGACCTTTGCCGAGCTGGGCTATCCGAAGATGACGCTCAGCCCCTGGTATGGCGTCTTCGTGCCGGCCGGCACGCCAGGCGCGATCGTCGAGCAACTGGCCTCGGCCATTTCCCGCAGCATGCGCACGTCCGACATGCAGGCTCAGCTCGCGACGCAGGGTGCCGAGCTGATGGTGCTCACGGGGGCGGCTGCGCGGGACTTTCTCGACGAGGACGACGCGCGCTGGGCCGAGGCGGCACGTATCTCCGGCGCGCAGCTCGACTGATGGGAAGCGCCAGCATGAACGACTCGATCACGGGCGATTTCGATCCGGCGCGGCACCGGATGACGGCCCAGCGGTACTTCGATGACTTTCGCATCGGCGAGCGCTTTGTCTTGCCGTCGCGCACGATGACCTATGCCCTGTTCTCCGCGTTTCAGCTGGCGAGCGGCGATAACCATCCGATCCACTACGACGTGGCGTACTGCAGGCGGCACGGCGCGCCCGACATGGTCGCGCACGGCTTCCAGGTGCTGGTGCAGACC
The DNA here is from genome assembly GCF_056402355.1 of Variovorax sp. P4_B11. NCBI lineage: Bacteria > Pseudomonadati > Pseudomonadota > Betaproteobacteria > Burkholderiales > Comamonadaceae > Variovorax > Variovorax sp. P4_B11. The sequence continues at coordinate 19,086 of NZ_JBFUHO010000008.1, read as the reverse complement.
GCCGCCGGTGCGGGCCTGTTCCCGCACATGGTGGAGGACTCGCTGAAGACGTTCCTCGAACAGTCCAGCCGCTTCCTGCGCCCCGTGCATGCCGGCGACACACTGTATGCCGCACTGGAGGTCAGCAGCCTGGTTGCGAACACGAACACCGGTGTCGTGACGATGTCCAGCACGGTGTACAACCAGCGCTCGGTGCTGGTGATGGACGGCGTCCAGAAGTACCTCTTGCGCAAGCGCGCGATCAGCCTGGTCGAGCGATCGGGCGGGAAAGAAAGGGCATAGGGCATGCCTACTGAACGCTTGCGTCCATTGCAGGGGCTGCGCGTGCTCGACCTGAGCAAGGTGCTGGCGGGCCCGCTGTGCGGCCAGCACCTGGGCGAGCTGGGCGCGGAGGTCATCAAGGTCGAGCCGGTCGGCACGGGCGACGACAGCCGAGGCTGGGCGCCGCAGGAGCAGGGCGAGTCGGCCGTGTTCCTGGCGGTCAACCACAACAAGCGCAGCCTGGCCGTGGACCTGAAGACGGCGCAGGGGAGGGAGGTCGTGCAGCGGCTTGCCGTGGATGCGGACATCGTGATCCAGGGTTTCGGCGGCGGCACCGCGGTGCGCCTGGGGGTCGACTACGACACGCTGGCGCTCGTCAACCCGCGCTTGATCTACTGCGAGATCTCCGGCTATGGGCGAACCGGCCCGATGGGCGACGACCCGGGCTACGACGTGATGCTGCAGGCCTTCAGCGGCATGATCAGCAGCATGGGCGAGACCAGCGGGCCGTTCGCGCGGGCCAGCTTCTCGCCGGTGGACCTCGGCACCGGCATGAATGCGGTGGCAGGCATCCTGGCCGCGGTCATCGAGCGCAGCCGCACGGGCAAGGGGGTCTACGTCGAAGTCTCGCTGCTGGACACCGCGATGAGCTTGATGGGCGTCATGGCGCAGGCCTACTGGCGCTCCGGCAAGCTGCCCGAACGCATGGGCACGGCCCATCCGGCGCTCGCGCCCTACCAGGCCTTCGAGGCCTCCGATGGCTTTCTCATGCTGGGTGTCGGCAACGATGCGCAGTGGGGCAGGTTCTGCGCTGCGGCGGGACTCGATCGCTATCGCAGCGACCCGCGGTTCGTCACCAATGCGGCGCGGGTTGCGAACTTCGACGAGACCGTTGAACTGGTCGGCTATTGGATCCGTACCCGCAGCGTCGACGAGTGGCTCGACGCGCTGTGGGAGGCCGGCGTGGCGTGTTCGCCGATCCAGACCTTGGATCGAGCGCTTGCGCATCCGCAGCTGGCTGAACGGCAGTTGGTCGTGGAGTCCGAGCACCCGTTGCTCGGCATGGTGTGGAACATGGGATTTCCGGTGAAGCTCGATGGGCAGCCGCGTGGGGCCTCTCGCGCGGCGCCGCTGCTCGGCGAGCACACGACGGACATCCTGCGGGAGGCGGGCTACGCGGCCGTGGAGATCGCCGCGATGGTCGAGGCCAGGGTGGTCGGGGTCGCAACGCCGTTCAGTGAGCCTAGGAGGGTGAAATGACAACAAGCGAGACACGGGCGCCACGCCTCGGTGCGAATGATCGAGCAGATGACGGCGGCGGGCGTGATCGGGGAAAGCGCACCAGGGCGAAGCAGCTTGCCTCTCCATTCCCGACCGCCCGCCCACTCAGGCTCCCACCGTCGCTCTACCTGCCGACTCCCAAGGCCAAGCCCACGCGCAGCGAACCCGCCGCCCTTGTCGGAACCCAGGTGAACCGCCTGCGCCAGGCTGCCGGCGTCTCGGCCCTGGAGCTTTCACAGCGCTCGGGCGTGTCCCGCTCCATGCTCTCGCGCATCGAGAACGGCCAGGTATCGCCCTCCGTCGAAACCCTGGACCGGCTGGCAAACGCTCTGGACATTCCGCTTACACGCTTCTTCGCCGATCCGCGCTGCCGCACCGACTTCAGCCATGTGCCCTCGGGCAAGGGCCTTCGGGTGGAGCCTCTCGGCGCCGTCGCAGACTACCGCTACGAGCTGCTCGGCCATGTGCTCTCTGGCAACCTGTTCGTCGAGCCCTATCTGGTCATGCTGGAGGCCGACGCCCAGCCCCATGTGACGTTTCAGCATCCGGGCCTGAAGTTTCTATATCTTCTATCGGGCGCCGTGACCTATCGCTATGGCCCCAGGCGCGTGAAACTGCGCGTCGGTGATTCGCTGCTCTTCGATGCCACCGCACTGCACGGCATCGAGGACATCGGCACGCTGCCGGTGTCGTATCTCTCCGTGGTCTTTACTTTGCGTGGCTAGGCAGCCCCCTCCCTCGACGCCCTTTGCGGCGCCAGCAGGAAAGGCAGAATGCGGCCAGAACCGGCCCTTCGTCGGTGATGCTCTATCCGCCCGTCAGCCGACCTTCGCGACAGCACGCGCGCAATCGGGCCGAGAGCGATCACGCCGAGGGGGATCGAACGCCGCCATTGACACTTTCAGCCACGCAAGCCCCTTGATTTTTCCCCCACGCGGAGCGCAGACTTGCCGCCGGCACATCCCGTGCCGGAGTCCGCCGCTCTTGCCGGCGGGAGGAGTGCACAGATGATTACCTTCGTCAGAACTGCCGCCGTCGCACCCGGAAAGACCGCCAGCGCCATCGCCTTTGCGAAAGAGATCTCGGCGTACATGAAGGACAGCTACAGCTTAGATCTGGAGGTGCTGATGCCCATCGGCGGCAATCCGCAGCGCATCGCCTGGGCCGCGCGCTACGAGGATCTCGCGGCATTCGACGCCGTGGGTCTCAAGATTCTCGGCGACAAGAAGTACTGGGAGATCGTAAACAAGAACACCGACAACTTCCTGCCGGGTTCCGTCAACGACGCCATCTGGCGCACTGTTTGATTTGAGGTAGCTTCGTCCGGATGACACTGGACTACTCGCGGATGACCCATTCGCCATCGCGGCGACCGGTGAGAAGGGCGAAGTCGGCTACGTGCTTGCGCACGAGTCCAAGTCCGTCGACTGGAGGATTCTTTTCGCGCAGGAAGGCCGGGTTGTATAGCTTCGACTGATAGCGCGTGCCAGCGTCGGCGATTTCACCACCTCGGGCGACATCGCGATTCACCGCACGGCTACCGTTGAAGTTGGCGCCACCAAGAGCCACTCATCATCGGCGCCCGCTGCTTTATCGCTGCCGGCGCCTACTCGCAGTGGTGGCAACTGGGTCGCTGAGGATTGCTCGCACTTCTCGGTGCCGACGCGATGCAGCGATGACCCAAGTCGAATCAGAATATCAAGCTCGAGCCGTTCGTTGCGGCCGTGAGCGCTCGCTCTCCAACGTTGAATAGACGTAGAAAATGCTCAAAGCTGTCGTTTTCGCTTCTCTGTGCGCCGTCTCGTCCATTGCGATGGCTGCTGATTCCAACTCTGTGTCTTGGACCGCCGACGTCGTCTGCATAATGCGCGCCATTGCTTCGGAAAATCCAGACCCGAAACTCCGGAACCCAGACAGCTTGGCTGCGCAGCTTTGTCCGCGTCCTGACGGCTTTCGCGACTACGCGTCGGCGCGAGAAAAGATTGATGCAGCCCCTGAGTTTTATGCTGGTTATTTCTACGTCAACGCTCGGACAAAATACATCGACAGCGTCCTGCGGCACGCGGCCGAGTCGGGAATCGAGCAGGTCGTGATTCTTGGAGCCGGCTTTGACAGCCGGGCATACCGACTGCACGACAACTACCCAACGTTGCGCTTCTTCGAAGTTGACCTACCGGCAATGACTGCCGGGAAGAAGCAGCGGCTGCGGGACGCCCGCATACAGATTCCAGGTCAAGTGACCCTTGCCTCTATCGATTTCGAAACGCAAGCCCTCGAGGATGTGCTGCCGGCAGCTGGATACAACGCCGCAAAGAAGTCCTTGTTCATCCTCGAAGGTGTTTCGATGTACATCAGCGAGGCCTCAACCGGGACGTCGCTGGAATTCGTTCATCGCCATGCAGCGAGCGGCAGTTCCATCGTCTACGACTACGTCCTGCGCGACATCCTCAGCGAAAGTCGGTCCAGGTACTACGGCATGGAATCCAGCGCAGAAGCTGTGGCGGTGCACGGCGAACCGTACGTGACAGGATGGACGCCCGCCGAGGCGGCAGGCTTCGTTCGCTCACATGGATTGAATGTGATTGAGGACCTCGGCCCGGACGCGCTCGCCGAGCGATTTCTCATCGGGTCAACGGGCAAGCCGGACGGAAAGCCTCTCGAAGGAATTCGAATCATGCAAGCGTCCGTTCCATAGCGCCTTGCATCGGGTCAAGCTCAGGCAGATGTTCACGTCGTCCTTGCAGGGAAAGCAGGTCGTGGTGCCTAGATGTCCCTGACCGGTACCCGGTTCATGCAGCCTGAACTCGTCGAGCTGCTGCAGCGGAAGGTCGGTCAATATCTACGTTAGCTGGAAGCGGAGGCCGAGTCGAAAGGCAAAATGCGGCCGGGAGCGAACGGTTCCACCGGTCCTGCCTTGACATCCTGAAGGTCTCCGAGAACACTGAGTTGGTGTTCCTTGTCCGTCGTAATCCCTCATGACTCCGGAAGCTTTGCTGCAAGCCTATGACGAGGCAGCGCTGTGGCCTCGCAGCCGCTCAGCTGCAGTACAGCCTGACGTTGCCGCCGCGTACCAGGAGGCCTTGAAGGTGCGAGCATTGCGGATGGAGCGCGGTGAGCGCCCCCTCGGCTACAAGATTGGCTTCACAAACCGAACGATATGGGAGCGGTACGGAGTTTTTGCGCCGATTTGGGGACCTGTTTGGGACACGACGCTGACGAAGTGCGAAGGCTATGGCTCCATTGACCTGACAGGCACCTGCCAGCCTCGCCTCGAGCCTGAAATCGTCTTCGGTATTGCCGCAACTCCGCCTGCTGATGTCAGCCTCGAAGCACTGTTTGGCTGCATCGATTGGGTCGCGCCAGGCTTCGAAGTCGTGCAGTCGCACTGCGTCGACTGGAAGTTCACCGCTGCGGAGACAGTCATGGACGGCGCCCTTCACGCGCGCCTCCTGGTTGGCCGGCAGACGCCGGCTCACGTATTCGCCAACACCGGCGACGCACTGGACAAGCTCTTTGCGAACACTCGCGTCAAGCTTCATTGCGGTGAGCTGCTCAAGGACGAGGGGACAGGAATCAACGTGCTGGACGGCCCTTTGCACGCGCTACTTCACTTCGTGAAGGAATTGCAGCGGTGCCCCGGCGCGCCCGCGTTGCAGGCTGGCGAAGTGGTGACTACCGGTACGTGGACCGACGCTTGGCCGATTGAGCGGGGTCAGGTATGGCGCGCCGAGTTCGACACGCCTTTTCAATCGCTTGAGGTCAGGACCCGCTGATTGGGAGACGAGGCGGTCTCGCGTCCTGCTGGAGCGGCTTCCAGAAGGCAGAATGCGGGCCAGAAGCAGCCGCTCGGCAGGGTCCGCAGGGCGCTGCGGGCCCCAGTGCAGCCGACTTTGGCGGAAAATCAACCAATATTGCATGTCACCCCGACGCGGGGAACTTCAATGCGGGCATGGACCTGGGGTCGTTTCGGGATGGCGTGCCGCGCACCAAAGTTTGGCGTCGCAACACCCCGAGGAGGGCACCCATGTTCGCAGTCGAGAACCTAGCGTCCGTATCTCAGCTGCTCAGCGATGTGTACTCAGAGCGCATCAAGCCAGCTGCTGCAAGCACCCAGCCCGCGATTGTTCGAGGGGCAGTTGGACTGTTCTTGGTTCGTGATGACGGCGCCAATGGGACCAAGTTGGCGAACGAGGTCGTATCAAGCTTTCAATACTGGCACGCCCGCACCGGACACCATTTCGACGGAGTCTTTCTAGGTTGGGGCTACGATGCAGCGCCCGCTTACCTTAATGACGCCTTCCTACGGTGCGTGCATGACCTTGAGGAACTGCTTGACTGGCACTATAAGGGCGGCGCGCAACTGCTGCTCGTGGATTTTGTCTACGACCTGAATCGGCGGCAGGGACATCTAGACTTCGCGAGTGGCGTTCCGCTTGACATCTCCAAGCTCCTGGATGAGAAGAAATATCCTCAGCTGGCGCCGTTGATTGAAGAAATCATTGAACCGCTGCGCAAGCCGCCAGAGCAAGAAGGGCCGTCGCCATCTTGGGTTGTGTCAGACTATATTGCCGCCCTCAGAACGCGCAGGTTCGTATGGCAGGAGCTCATCAAGAAATTTGGAGCCCTCCTAGGCTGGGCTGACGATGTCGCAAATTTCGCAGTACGTGACCTGCGCCGAAAAGCGCATTGAGCCAGCCAGTCAGCAGTCGGCCCAACACCAGACATCCAGCTATGCGCGATAAATCAATCCGCACCCCGTATGTCCTTGCCGTTTCACGGAGCCGTTCCCACACATTCTCCAAGGCAGGCACGAGCAGCATTCGCCTGCTGAAGGGCCTCGGTAAAGCCGCTCGAAACCCAATCAGGCGGCGTTCCAGTGCTGAAATGACGCGCGAAATCTCTTAGGGTCGAACGCCTTCTATTGGGCTGTTCGGAAGTCGGCTTCGGTCCCAAAGCCCCGAGGCCGCGACCGGCTACATTCGGCGAGTCTGAACAGCCCGCCTCAGCGATCGTCGAACGGCGCGAACACCTCCGCCACCCAGTCCACGAAGAGCCGGAGTTTTGCGCTCAGGTGCCTGTTGCTTGGGTAGACCACGTGCAACGGGTGCCGCGGGCGGGTCCAATCGTCGAGCACGGTGCGCAGCCTTCCGCTTTCGAGGTGAGGCACGACCATGAACTTGAACGCCTGGCCGAGACCGACACCAGTGAGCAGCGCGCTCAGATGGGCTGTACTCTCGTTGACGGCGACGACGGCCTGCCCTTGCACCAGCACCTGCTCGGCTCCCCTGCGGAACTCGAGCGGGGAGGCCCTTCCGGTGAGCGACGAGAAATAGCCGACGATGGCATGACCCGGCACGCGAGTCTTGTCCTTCGACCCCGGCTCGCTCGGCACCAGTTCGGAAGGATGCTTGGGGACACCGCGCGCGCCGAGGTAGAGCGGGCTCGCACAGGTGACCCAGTCGAGGTCGGCAATTCGTCGGGCGACGAGCGACGTGTCGGCAAGCTCACCGCCTCGAATCACGCAGTCAACACCTTCGCCGATGAGATCGATCGCACGGTCACTGACGCCGAGGTCAATGTGCAACTCCGGGTAGCGCGCACGAAAGCTCGGCAGCGCAGGAATCAGAATCATGTTCGCCAGCACCGACCCGATGTCGACACGGATTCGGCCGCGAGGCTGAGCCCGTGCTCGCGCTGCGCTCGCGTCCATCTCGTCAAGGTCGCCGATGAGACGCGTGGCCCGCTCGTAGTAGGCCGCCCCCTCGGGCGTCACGTTGACGCGCCGTGTCGTCCGCTGCAAGAGCTTCGTGCCGAGGTGGCGCTCGAGGTCTTGCACGAGCTTGGTCACTGTCGGGCGCGGAATGTTCATGGAGTCCGCGGCCTTCGAGAACCCGCCTGACTCGGCAATCCGCACGAACACTCGCAGGGCAAGCAGTTGGTCCATGGCTGGCCAGTTGGTGGTTTCACTGGCCGAGATTATTCACACACATGAAATAAGAAATCAAGTTCGTCGCCTTTATTCATTTGCGTGAACTACCTAACCTTCACTCATCCTTTCATCAACTGGAGCACGACATGGGCAACAAACTCTCTGGCAAGGTCGCAGTCATCACCGGCGGCACCACGGGCATCGGCCTCGCTGCAGCGAAGGCTTTCGCGTCGGAAGGCGCATTCGTCTACATCACGGGCCGCCGTCAGCCTGAGCTCGACGCTGCCGTGGCGGCCATCGGAACGAACGCGACGGGTGTGCGCGCCGACTCGACCAAGCTGGCCGACCTCGACCGGCTGTACGACAAAGTCCAAACCGTTCACGGCCGCATCGACGTGCTGTACGCGAACGCCGGCGGCGGCAACATGCTGCCGCTGGGTGCCATCACCGAGGAGCACTTCGACGAGACGTTCGACCGCAACGTCAAGGGCGTCGTGTTCACCGTGCAAAAGGCGCTGCCGCTGCTCGACAAGGCGGTCGATGGCGCATCCGTCATCCTGGCCGGCTCGACGACCAGTGTCATTGGCACCGCGAACTTCAGCATCTACAGCGCGACCAAGGCCGCGGTTCGCAACCTCGCCCGCAGTTGGGTGCTGGACCTCAAGGGCCGCGCGATTCGCGTCAACACGCTGTCGCCCGGACCGATCCACACGCCCGGTCTGGTCGAACTCGCCGGGCCCGACCCTACGCAGCAACAAGGTCTGCTCGACTACCTGACCTCGCAGATTCCCATCGGGCGCATCGGGCAGCCCGAAGATGTCGCCAAGGCCGCGGTCTTCCTCGCCTCCGACGACTCGTCGTTCATCACCGGCATCGAACTGTTCGCCGATGGTGGCATCGCGCAAGTCTGAGCGACGAAAACGATCTCCAACCCACAGAGGAACCTATGAAAACCGCTCTCGAATTGCTTCAATCCTATCAAGACAACATCCGAACTCCGGCTGCAGCCGCGGCCCTCTTTGCGGAGGACGGAGTGCTCGAACTACCGACCGTGAAAGCGTATGCCCAGGGACATGCCGCCATTGAGAAGCTGATCTCCGGCCTTCTTGCGAAGGTTCCGGACTTCCGATTCAAAAACTTCAAGGTCTGGATCGATACGCCCGACAAGGTCTTTGGCGAATACTCCGTCGAGGCACTTGTGGTCGACACCGGCAAGATCTATCAGCAAACTTACGCGGGCGTGCTCATTGCAGAGGGCGGCAAGATCAAGCTGCTTCGAGAAGCACTGGATACGGCAGCCGCAGCGCGGGCGTTTAGCAAGGACTGAACGAGGAAGCCCATTGGATTTCGGGCACCTCGCAGGACTCATCCACTGCCATTGCGTCGAGCAGCGAATGCACGATTTCGTCGCCCTCGATGCACAGCAGCGCGGCGCCGAGAGGGTCAGCGGTGCTCGATCACGCCTTCGATGGGATCGACTGTGGCGTCTTTCCACGGCGCGCGACCGATCATGCGCAGCGTGTCGGCGTACCCCGCCTGCCGGCGGGTTCGGATGCCCGAGGGCGTGAAATCGATATCCTTGGTCTGGTCTTCGCCGTCCACGCGTGGCGCGACCAGGTGCACCACGTGCATCGTGGTGCCGCAGCCCCAGGAGGCCAGTTCCATCACCGTTGGGTCGGCTTGCTTCGATGCCGGAATCTGCTTGTGCAGTTCGCGGATCACATGGCGTAGCCGGTGGATCTGCTTCTGCCGCGCGATGTGGCTGTCGGCGCGGCTGGCAAACTGGATGTCCTTGTGGCGCGCCATCACCTGCCAGATCGAGTCGGGCTCGGGCGCCGTCTGGTGCCACACGTTGACAGCGAAGATCACGGAGTCGTGCCGCGGCTTGTCGTCCAGCACGGCCTCGATGGGCGTGTTGGAGTAGATGCCGCCGTCCCAGTAGGGCTGGCCGTCGATACGCACGGCAGGGAAGGCCGGGGGCAGGGCGCACGAGGCCATCACGTGGTCAACGCCGAGCACTTCCTTGCGGGTGTCGAAATAGCGCATTTCGCCGCTGCAGGCGTTCACCGCTCCGACGGTCAGGCGCGTGCGGCACTGGCACAAGTACTCGAAATCGACCAGCGACAGCAGTGTCCCGCGCAGCGGTGCCGTGCTGTAGTAGGAAGCCGCCTCCACCCCGAGCTGCGCGGCCGATCCGCGCAGCGCATGCAGGTTGGGCGCGAAGAAGTTCGGGATGCCCCGCATCACGGTCGCCATGTTCGACACCATGTTGCCCAGACCCATCCAATCCGGGGTGCGGAAGGCGGGCGTCGATGCCTGCATCAGCTCCCAGAAGGCATTCAGGCGATCGAGCCGGTGTTCGGGGCGGTTGCCGGCGATCAACGACGCGTTGATCGCCCCGATGGAGGTGCCGATGACCCAGTCGGGGTCGATGCCGGCTTCGTGCAGCGCCTCATAGACGCCGACCTGATAAGCGCCGAGCGCGCCGCCGCCCTGCAGCACCAGAACGACCTGGCCCGGGAGTTCGCCGTTGCTGCCCCCGTTGCCGGCCGCGCCTCGCGGCTTGCGTGAATTCGCCATGGTCGTCTCCCTGCAGTCAATGCGATGTCCAGCCGCCGCCCATGGCCAGCGCCGATGAGAAGTTGATCGCCATCACTGCATCCCATTTTTCGTCGGCGAAACCCTCGTTCGGCGCGACATGCTGGATGCGACGACCGGATTCGCCGTCACGGCGCCCTGCACCTCGCGGACGGTGGCGGACTGGTGTCGGGCGATCTTGTCGCGAACGGCGGGATGAATGTGGGTTTCGGCAAGGACTGCGCGGGGCATGAGTGCTTTCTCCGGAATTGCGAAGCAGCTTACATGCGCCGCGCGGCTTGGTAAAAGTCTCGTTCGGAATGGATCGCCCGCCGCCGCGCTGGAAAGCCGGAAAGCGGTCATCGAGACCGTCGGCTCATGGCCGGGACTGCCTGTTCGCCAAACTCGCCGATAGCAGCCCTTGGCCAACCGGGCGATCACGCTGAAGGTCAGCTGCCAGGCACGTCCGCGAACTGGTGCTCGCGGCCAACTGCGGACGTTCACTTCCTGCCGGCCAAGGTCGGCTTTCGAGAAAAGCCGCCTTTCGCCTTCACCGCTGTCGCTGATGGAATGAACACCTGAGTAAACTTCGGGGTGGACTACTCGAGAAAAGCGCGCACCTGCCCTTTAGGGCAGTTGTTGCGCGAGCGAGGTCAGTGCATCATCGCGCGGGTTGCGACGATTTTGCACGCACCTGATCTGTTGCTGAAGGGCAAGCATGAAAGCGGTATTTCCCTTGTTGAAATGGACGGCTATTTGCACCGCCGCGATCACTCTGATTGCGGGCTGCGCCAGCAAGAACGACCCCGTAGCGCAAGCCGCTAGGGCCGACGTCGCAAAGGGTGTAGCCGCACCGAGCATCGCTGAGACAAAGGCCATTGCCGAAGAGGCTTTCATCTACGGGCTGCCGCTCGTCATGAACTATGCGGTGATGTACGAATACGCCGTGGACAAAGGTGGCCCGCAATACAAGGCGTCGTTCAACCAAATCAAGAACGAGGCTCGGGTTTTCACCTACCAAGACACGGCCATCATCACCCCCAACAGCGACACGCCATACTCATTTCTCTGGCTGGACCTTCGCTCAGAGCCGATGGTGATTTCCGTACCGAGGGTCGAGAAGCGACGCTATTACTCAGTGCAGTTGATCGACGGCAACACCTATAACTACGGCTACATCGGCAGCCGCGCCACGGGCAGCGAAGCGGGTGACTACATGGTGGTCGGTCCCGATTGGAAAGGCGCAACGCCCCCAGGCATCAAGAAGGTGTTTACCTCCACAACGCCCTTCGCGCTCAGTGCATTCCGGACCCAACTCTTCAATGCCGGGGACATGCCGAACGTGACGAAGGTGCAGGCGGGCTACAAGGCCCAGCCGCTGTCGGCCTTCCTCAAGCGACCCGCTCCACCGGCCGCGTCGTCGATCAAATTTGTGCCCGCCACAACGAAAGGCATCAAGGAGAACTACTTCGAGTATCTCGATGCCGCGCTGCAGTTCGTGCCCGCGACGCCGCAGGACAGGGACGTCCGGGCCCGGCTCGCACGCATCGGCGTCGGTCCTGGCAAGACCTTCGAGTTCAAGGACCTTTCCCTGGAGCACAAGGCGGCTGTTGGTCTGGGCATGAAGGAGGGGGACGAAAAGGTGGACAAGTTCCTCGCCAGCGGCGTCAAGGACGTCAACGGCTGGAACATCGGCGCCGTGTTCGGTAACGAGCAATTCTTCAATGGCAATTGGCTGATGCGTGCTGCTGCGGCCAAGGGGGGCCTCTACGGAAACGACGCCGTCGAGGCGGTCTACCCCTTCACACGGGCTGACGCCAAGGGCGAAGTGCTCGATGGCAGCAAGCACAGCTACACGATCACATTCCCCGCCGGACAGCTTCCGCCGGTGAATGCCTTCTGGTCGGTGACGATGTATGACGGCAAAAGCCAGTTTCTGGTCCAGAACCCGATCAATCGCTATTTGATCAATTCCCCGATGCTTTCGGGCATGAAAAGAAACAGGGACGGATCGTTGACCCTTTACGTCCAGAGCAAGTCACCGGGCAAGGCCTTGGAATCGAATTGGTTGCCCGCGCCCAACGATACGATCTTCTTGGTGATGCGTCTGTACTACCCTAGTACAACAGCGCCTTCGATCCTTCCAGCAGGTGAAGGAACGTGGAAGCCTCCGGGGATTGTCGCGACGAGGTAGTAGCGCCATCTTGCGGTGAGAAAGGTCTTGCCATCTGCTCGCGCAAACACTTCGGAGCCTCGGTAACGTCAACGGCTGATCTGGGGCCCATTGCTGACATTCAGCCTCAAGAAGCGAACGGCAGCAACGGGCCCGGAGCCGCGGGCCGGCGACAGGCTACAGTCGGCCAACAGCAGGCCAACGGCGGTCGTCCGACCATGGCTCAGAAAGGGCGAGTGCGCACTGACCTCGTCTCACATCTCGGCGTCTATGCGCCGCAATGCCTCGAGAGCGCCAAAAGGAAGCGCAATGGCATCGTCCCATGGAACCCGCGACTCCCGGACATTGATGCGAACGAGCACCCCTGGTGCGTTCTCACCAAACCAGCGCACAGTTGGGATGGCCGTTCCGGCCCCGAGCTCGATGACGACGGGATTCCGCAGTTGCGCCATCCACGTGCGCAGCGCCCCCTCACGGGCCTCGTACTCATCCCCCTGCCAGGCTGCGTCCCCGAACATCAGCACGTTGGGCCGCGCCAATCGTCCGCAATGAGGGCAGACCGGGGGGCGATTGCGCAATGTGCAGGTTTCCGGGTCAACCTGCGGGTCAAAGCCATCGGCCGGCCAGCTCTCCGACCAGCATGGCTTGAGGCACTGCAGCCGGTGAATTGAGCCATGGCACTCCACGACAAAGCTTTGGTCGAAGCCTGCGTGCTGGAATTGCCCGTCGACGTTGCTCGTGAAGACACGGTAGCCGGAACGCTTGGATTCGCCCCACCGCCTCAGGATGAAGAATCCCTTATGCGGCTGGGTCTGCCGGTACAGGTTGAGACGATGGCCGTAGAAGCCCCACGCCCTTTCCGGATTGGTCACGAAGGTCTGAGGATTGGCTGCCTGGTAGAAGTCCACGCCGGCCTTTTGCAATGCGGGATACGCCCGCCAGAAGCCTTCGTTGCCACGGAAATCAGGCAAACCCGAATCGACGCCCATACCAGCGCCGGCGGTGATAACAAGACCGTCAGCGGCCTTGATTACGGCAGCAGCAGCCTCGAATGATTTCCCGATGTCCATGCGCATAGTCTCGCTCCGGAGCGCACCGCCCGACTCAGGCGTTGCCCTGTGGACAACAGCGCCGGGTCCTCCTTTTCCTCGACTAACATATTCCTCTCTGTCAGGTCACGATTGAGAAGAGCGGCTACGTGCTCTTGCGCCTGTGGGTCAGCACCTCGCCCGAGTCTGAGGCCGGCATCCTGCGACAAACACTCCTTGGACATGGAAACAGCTTCGCAATACTTCGTCTACGTGTACCGAGACGCAAAAGGCAATCCCGTGTACATCGGCCAAGGAAAGAACGTAGGGCGCGCGCTGTCGCATGAAGCCGGCGCCTCCAACCCTGCGTTTCGAACCTGGCTCGAGCAGAACGAGAGAACTGCCCAAGTGGAGGTCATCGGGCCGCTCGGTTCTAAGAAGATGGTGGATGCGGTCGAGACCGCCCTTATCTCTGCCTGCAAGCCCGCGACTGCCCTCAAGCTCTTCAACGTCGCTCCGGGCGTCAGCACCTACGCGTTTCGACCGCTCGGCGTCCCTGTCGAACTTGCCGACAGGACGACCCGGCCATTGGGCACCGAAGACTTGGCACATGTCGCCCGAACCCACGGTCCCCTAATGTTTGTCTATGTGAACGAAAAGGCGTTCCCCGACGACCCCGACCCGCTGCGCCACTCCGGGTTCGACCGCGCGAAACTGCCCAGTGACGCAGAGATACTGGCTCGCATGCGGGGCAACTGGCAAGTGGCCAATCGCCTCGCCGCCTGGACGGCAGACCCCGAAACATCTCCGGGGCTGCTCATCGCGGTGAACGGGGGCCCGGGAACCCAGTCCATCATCGCAAGCGCGGCCATTGACCGCAGGGGCTGGGACCGGGCGGAGCGAATCGCAAAGGGCCTAGTCATCCTTCAGCTCCTGGGCGGTGGCATCGATACGGCTGAGCTGCGAGGGCGCCCCATACGGAAAGAGGTTGGTCTGCGCTTCGGGAGCTTTCCTCAGCAACAGTTTCGACTCTTCGGGCCCGACGGCCTCATCCCCGCCAAGACGCGCGCCAAACGCTGCTGAATGAGATGCCGTTCTTCTGACGTGTTGGCCCGAGCCCCCGCGGGGGCGCCCCCTCGCACGGCTGCACAAGAACAACTCAAATGCGGAGCTACTCGACGCATTGCCTTTGGTGACGACGCCAGGCGCGAGCGCCGCCTCAACCGTGGGGCAGAATCCGGCCAGGAGCGGAAGTTCGAACTTCTGCCAGAATTTCAGCCCTATTCCCCTTGTTTTCCGTCCGTCGAATCCCTCATGACTCCGGAAGCCTTGCTGCAAGCCTACGACGAGGCAACGCTTTGGCCTCGCAGCCAGTCAGCAGCGAGGCAGCCAGATGTTGCCGCGGCGTACCAGGAAGCCTTGAAGGTGCGAACGTTGCGGATGGGGCGAGGTGAGCGCCCCGTTGGCTACAAGATTGGCTTCACGAATCGAACGATATGGGAGCGGTACGGGGTCTTTGCGCCGATTTGGGGGCCTGTTTGGGACACGACGCTGGCGAAGTGCGAAGGGCATGGCTCCGTTGACCTGACAGGCACCTGCCAGCCTCGCCTTGAGCCCGAAATCGTCTTTGGTATTGCCGCAACGCCGCCTGCTGACGCCAACCTCGAAGCACTATTTTCCTGCATCGAATGGGTCGCGCCAGGCTTCGAAGTCGTGCAATCGCATTGCGCCGACTGGAAGTTCACCGCTGCAGAGACCGTCATTGACGGGGCCCTTCATGCGCGTCTCTTGGTTGGCCGCGTGACCCCGGTTCACGTATTCGCCGATACCGGTCACGCGCTGGACAAGCTCTTCGCGGACACTCGGGTCAGGCTTTATCGCGGTGAGCAGCTCGTGGACGAGGGGACAGGAATAAACGTACTGGACGGACCGTTGCACGCGCTACTGCATTTCGTGAAGGAGTTGCAGCGGTGCCCCGGCGCGCCCGAGCTGCAGGCAGGTGAAGTGGTGACTACGGGTACGTGGACCGACGCTTGGCCGATTGAGCGGGGTCAGGTATGGCGCGCCGAGTTCGACACGCCTTTTCAATCGCTTGAGGTCAGGACCCGCTGATTGGGAGACGAGGCGGTCTCGCGTCACGCTGGAGCGGCTTCCAGAAGGCAGAATGCGGGCCAACAGCAGACCCTCGACCGGCCCTCCAATTCGACGCGAACGCATGTCCATTCCTCGTCTTCACGCTCTGAGCTCAATTGCAATTGGGAGCTTGTTGGCAACATCGGTTCATGCACGCAGACGAGGCGGAGGTGGCAATGGTGGCGAGGACCCGTTTCCATGGCTCACAGAGTTCATGGCCTACATCCTCCTGGGCATGCTCGCCTTGGCCGTCGTGGGCGCGCTATGGCGCTACGTCACCCGACCCTCCGCCGCGGAGCTGGCCCGGCGTGCTGCTGGCGAACCGGGTCGAATTCAATTGATCGATTCGCGCAGCGGCCTTTGGCGCCGGTCAACCGCGAGGCCATCGACGCGTTGGTGAAGATCGCAGCCCTCACTCCATCACGGACAACAATGAAAAAGTATTACTATTTCGTACCAGCTGCATGCGCCTTGCTCGGCCTGACCAGCGTCGCGCATGCGGTCAACATCGACATCAATGTGGGCACGCCTGCGCCGGTCTACGTCGCACCGGCGCCCGTGTACGTTGCCCCGCGACCGGTGTACGTGCCTCCGCCTGCACAGGTGGTGGTTGTGCCCGGCTGGTATGGCGAGCGCTACTACGATGGGCGTCGCTATTGGAGCCGACGCGATTGGGAGGCCCGCGAGCACTACGACCGAGACCATCGTCACCACGAAGACAATCGCTACCACTGCCCGCCGGGCCACGCCAAGAAGGGCGAGTGCTGACCTGTCAGCCGGTCAATCAAATTGCTTGTGGCGGCGCATCCGCCCACGCCGCTACCTGCGGAGACAGCGCGACGCTGGCCAGTTGCCTCAGCTTCTGCAACTCGGATTCCTGAAACTGCGATGACTGCACGCAACCAAATGCCTTGGCTTCCTCAGCAAGCCGGTGAGCTGCATCCGGCAGCGCATCACGGCCTTGGAGGCGAAATGAAATCGGAGCGAGCGGCCCGAACAACAGAGCGCGCCTGAGTTCGGGCCAGCGTTCAGGATTCGGCTCCACGCCCGCGGCGCGTGCGAACAGCAAGGCCATTTCGAACGGTGGCGTATTCGCGTGATTCACTGCTCCTTCCAGACTCTCGAGTTGATCGGTCTGATGTCGAAGTCGCCGCCCTCGGCTTGCTTGGACACTTCGGGCGAGAGGTACACCGGAAAGCTGCGAGTCGCGCCGGCCGGAATGTTGGAGACGCCGCTGACCCAGAGCTGCTCGACGGCAATCTGCTTGCCGGCCTTGTCCTTCACGGCAACGCTTACCTGGAGACCACATGCAACCGAGTTGTTGTTACGCACCGCGGCAGTGACGATGATGCGTACGCCCTCGGTGAGTGCGCTGTGGCTCTCGACCTCGAATTTTCCTGCGCTGCAAGTCGGGGTGTCGTCTCCTGCAACCACTGACTTGACCCAAGACCAGCCGGCGGCGAAGAGGAAGGCGACAACCGCGAGTGACACCATGGCCGCACCTACGATAGCGATGACTTTCATCGGCTTCATGGCAAGAACGCGCTCAGCACCATCTTGGTGACGCAATTGAACATTGCCTCTCCATTCTTCAAATTGATGTGCGTACACCCGAGACTCCTGCAGGTGCAACCCCGGAAGCATACCGAGTGCTCTCATTGAGCGCAGGCGAATGCCGCCAGAGCTGCCGCCCGCACGGCCCGACGGGGGCCATGGGCCTCACTCGGGCTTGAAGTCGATCGACTTGAGCACCTCGCCCACGCGCTGGTAGTCGGCGCTCAGCGACTTGCTCAGCTCCTCGGGCGTGCGCGACGACACGGCCTCCAGGCCCAGATCCAGCAGGCGCTCGCGCACCGCGGGCTGCGCCATCACCTTCATCACCGCCTCGCGGATGCTGTTCTGCATCGCGGCGGGCACGTCGGGCTTGACCCACAGGCCCATCCACGCCACGGTCTCCAGCTGCGGGTAGCCGAGTTCGGCGAAGGTCGGCACCTCGGGCAGTAGCGGCGAACGCTTGGGCGTGCTCACCGCGAAGGCCTTGACCTTGCCCGACTTGATCATCGGCAGCGACGTCGCCATGCCGTCGAACATGAGCTGCACGTGGCCGCCCATCACGTCGGTCAGCGCCGGCGTGGAGCCCTTGTAGCCGACATGGGTCATGTCGATGCCGGCGGCCTTGTTGAGCTGCAGGCCGATCACGTGCGAGACCGTGCCGGGCGTGTAGGAGGCATAGCTGACCTTGCCGGGGTTGCTCTTGACCCAGCTCATCAGCTCGCCGAAGTTCTTCGCCGGCACCGCAGGCCCGCCCACCATCACCAGGCCGCCGCGGCCGAGCTCGACCAGGGGCTTGATCTCCTTGGACATGTCGTTGCGCATCTTGATGATGTGCGGAATCTCGCTGACCAGCGAATTGACGCCCACCAGAACCGTGTAGCCGTCATGCGGGGCCTGCGACAGGTCGTTCACGGCCAGCACGCCCCCGGCGCCGGGCTTCGGGTCCACCACCACCGCCTGCCCGCTCTCCTTGGCGAGCCCGTCGGCCACCAGGCGCGCGATGATGTCCGCCGAGGCGCCCGCGGGCCCGGCCGCGACGATGCGCACCATCTTGTCGGGCCACTTCGCGGCCGGAGCCGCGTTCTGGGCCTGCGCCAGGCCGGCGAGGCCAAGCAACGAGAGCAGAGAAGCCTGGGCAATGCGCCGCCTTGTCAGATTCGTTTTCATGTTCGATTTCCTATGTATTCATATCAATTGCACCACCGCCCTTTGCGCATCCATTGCGCATGAAGCGGAGGCCGGACTATCGGGGAGCACCGGAGAACCGGCTTTGCCGGGCCGCCGGTATTGCCCCCCGGAGAGTGGGTGCGGGAAAGGGTGCGGTGCAGCTGTGCCGGTGCTCAGCGCGCCGCCAGCTCGGCGATGAACTGCTCGGCCTGCGGCCACTCGCCGAAGCCCGAGGCCGGGTTCAGGTGGCCGACCTCGCCGAGCTCGACCAGGCGGCTGCCCCAGGCCAGGCCCAGCTCGACCACGCGCGCGTGCCGGCCCAGCGGGTCGTTGCGGCTCACCGCCGTGATGCTCGGGAACGGCAGCGGGTCGCGCGGCACTGGCAGCCAGCCGCCGGCGCGCAGGTCCTCCAGCGTCGGGTAGCCCTCGGGCATCGCTTCCTCGAAGTCCGGCGGCGCGGCCAGCAGTGCGCCCCAGACGGCGCGCCGGGTCTGGCGTGCCCAGTGGGCGACCATCACGCAGCCCCCGCTGTGCGCCACCAGGATCACCGGGCCGTCGATGGCCTGCGCCTCGCGCTCGATCGCGGCGACCTTGGTCGCGCAGTCGAGATCGGCGCGGCCCATCGGCGGCACCGTGCGCACCTTGCGGCCCTGGGCTTGCAGGTCCGCGGCCAGCAGCGTCTGCCAGTGCACGTCCACCTGGTCGCGCAATCCGGGGACGATGAGGACCGTCGGCAAGGCCGAAGCACCGTCCATCGTCACGCCACCTTGCGCAGGTAACCTTGCTGGCGTCCCTTGGGGTTGGGCGCGAAGCCGTTGGCGGCCAGGGTCTCCTCGACGGTGTCGTAGAAGACACCGATCTTCAGGATCTCGCGGGCTTCCTTGCCGTTGGCGACCTCGCGGCCGAACTCGCGCGCCATGCGTACCAGCTGCTCGATCTGCTGCACCGACGACACCTTCCCGGTGCGCGACTGGTTCCACAGG